>NZ_JBVJLO010000006.1:341881-405344 GCF_055584685.1 Streptomyces sp. NPDC102258 | reverse complement strand
GCGCAGGTGCCGGGCGCGGCCGGGACGTGGAAGGACCTCACCGATTCGGTGAACACGGTCTTCCGCAACCTCACCACGCAGGTGCGGGACATCGCACAGGTGACGACGGCGGTGGCGAACGGCGATCTGTCGCAGAAGGTCACCGTGGACGTGGCCGGCGAGATGCTGGAGCTGAAGAACACCGTCAACACGATGGTGGACCAGCTCCAGTCCTTCGGTGCCGAGGTGACGCGGGTGGCCCGTGAGGTCGGCGTGGAGGGTGAGCTGGGCGGTCAGGCGCAGGTGCCGGGCGCGGCCGGGACGTGGAAGGACCTCACCGATTCGGTGAACACCGCCTTCCGCAACCTCACCGGCCAGGTCCGCAACATCGCGCAGGTGACGACGGCCGTCGCGAACGGCGACCTGTCGCAGAAGGTCACCGTCGACGTCTCCGGCGAGATGCTCCAGCTGAAGAACACCGTCAACACGATGGTCGACCAGCTGTCCTCCTTCGCCGACCAGGTCACGCGGATGGCCCGGGACGTGGGGACCGAGGGCCGCCTCGGCGGTCAGGCGCGCGTCGAGGGGGTGTCCGGTACCTGGAAGGAGCTGACCGACTCGGTCAACTTCATGGCCGGGAACCTGACCTCGCAGGTGCGCCAGATCGCCCAGGTGACCACGGCGGTGGCGCGCGGTGACCTGTCGCAGAAGATCGACGTGGACGCCCGGGGCGAGATCCTGGAGCTGAAGAACACCATCAACACGATGGTCGACCAGCTCTCGGCCTTCGCGGAGCAGGTGACCCGGGTCGCCCGGGACGTGGGCACGGAGGGCCGTCTCGGCGGTCAGGCGCAGGTGCCGGGCGTGGCCGGGGTGTGGCGCGACCTCACGGACTCGGTGAACGGCATGGCCGGGAACCTGACCTCGCAGGTCCGCAACATCGCCCAGGTCGCCACGGCGGTGGCGCGCGGCGACCTGTCGCAGAAGATCGACGTGGACGCCCGCGGCGAGATCCTGGAGCTGAAGAACACCCTCAACACGATGGTCGACCAGCTCTCGAACTTCGCCGAGCAGGTCACCAGGGTGGCCCGGGAGGTGGGCACCGAGGGCATCCTGGGCGGCCAGGCGGAGGTCAAGGGTGTCTCCGGCACCTGGAAGGACCTCACCCAGTCCGTCAACTTCATGGCGAACAACCTGACCTCGCAGGTGCGCAACATCGCCGAGGTGACCACGGCGGTCGCGATGGGCGACCTGTCGAAGAAGATCACCGTCGATGCCAAGGGCGAGATCCTCGAACTCGTCACCACCGTGAACACGATGGTGGACCAGCTGTCGTCGTTCGCGGAGCAGGTGACGCGGGTGGCGCGCGAGGTCGGGACGGAGGGCATCCTGGGCGGCCAGGCCCGGGTGCGCGGGGTCACCGGCATCTGGAAGGACCTCAGCGACAACGTCAACACCATGGCCGGGAACCTGACGGCCCAGGTGCGCGGGATCGCTCAGGTCTCGGCGGCGGTCGCCAACGGCGACCTGACGAAGAAGGTCACCGTCGAGGCGCGCGGCGAGGTCGCGCAGCTCGCCGACACCGTGAACACGATGGTCAAGACCCTGTCGTCGTTCGCGGACGAGGTCACGCGCGTGGCCCGTGAGGTGGGTACGGAGGGCCGCCTCGGCGGCCAGGCGCACGTCCCCGGGGTCTCCGGGACGTGGAAGGACCTCACCGACTCGGTGAACTTCATGGCCTCCAACCTCACCGGCCAGGTGCGGCAGATCGCCATGGTCACGACCGCCATCGCCAAGGGCGACATGACCAAGAAGATCGACATCGACGCGCGCGGCGAGATCCTGGAGCTCAAGACCACCATCAACACGATGGTGGACCAGCTGTCCTCCTTCGCGGACCAGGTGACCCGGGTGGCCCGCGAGGTGGGTACCGAGGGCATCCTCGGCGGTCAGGCCCGGGTGCGGGACGTGGACGGCACCTGGCGCGACCTGACCGAGTCCGTGAACGAGATGGCCGGGAACCTCACCCGGCAGGTGCGCGCGATCGCGGCGGTGGCCACCGCGGTGACCCGCGGCGACCTGAGCCTGAAGGTCGACGTGGACGCGGCGGGCGAGATCCAGGTTCTCCAGGACAACATCAACACGATGATCGTGAACCTGCGCGACACCACCCTGGCCAACAAGGAACAGGACTGGCTCAAGGGCAACCTCGCCCGGATCTCCGCCCTCATGCAGGGCCGCCGGGAGCTGGACGACGTGGCCTCGCTGATCATGAGCGAGCTCACCCCGGTGGTCTCCGCGCAGCACGGTGCCTTCTTCCTGGCGCTGCCCACCGGCGGCAGCAACGAGATCGGTACGGACGGGACCGGGGACGGCTCGTACGAACTGCGGATGCGCGGGAGTTACGCGTACGCGGGCGGTCAGATGCCCATCTCCTTCCGGCCGGGGGAGGGGCTGATCGGGACGGTCGCCGAGGAGAAGCGGACGATCCTGGTCGAGAACACCCCGCCCGGTTACCTGAAGATCTCCTCCGGGCTCGGTGAGGCCCCGCCGGCCCATGTGATCGTGCTGCCGGTGCTGTTCGAGGGGAAGGTCCTCGGTGTCATCGAGCTGGCGTCCTTCACGCCCTTCACGCAGATCCAGAAGGACTTCCTCAGCCAGATCGCCGAGATGATCGGTACGAGCGTCAACACCATCTCCGTCAACTCCAAGACGGAGGTGCTCCTCAAGCAGTCGCAGGAGATGACCGAGCAGCTGCGGGAGCGCTCCGACGAGCTGGAGAACCGGCAGAAGGCCCTCCAGGCCGCCAACGCGGAACTGGAGGAGAAGGCCGAGCTGCTGGCCCAGCAGAACCGGGACATCGAGGTGAAGAACACCGAGATCGAGGAGGCCCGGCAGGTCCTGGAGGAGCGGGCCGAGCAGCTCGCCGTCTCGATGCGCTACAAGAGCGAGTTCCTCGCGAACATGTCGCACGAGCTGCGCACCCCGCTGAACTCGCTGCTGATCCTGGCCAAGCTGCTCGCCGACAACGCGGACGAGAACCTCTCGCCCAAGCAGGTCGAGTTCGCCGAGACCATCCACGGGGCGGGTTCCGACCTGCTCCAGCTGATCAACGACATCCTGGACCTGTCCAAGGTCGAGGCGGGCAAGATGGACGTCTCGCCGACCCGGATCGCGCTGGTCCAGCTCGTGGACTACGTCGAGGCCACCTTCCGGCCGCTGACCGCGGAGAAGGGCCTGGACTTCTCGGTACGGGTCTCCCCGGAGCTCCCCGCGACCCTGCACACGGACGAGCAGCGCCTCTTGCAGGTGCTGCGCAACCTGCTGTCCAACGCGGTGAAGTTCACCGACAACGGGGCGGTGGAGCTGGTGATCCGGCCGGCGGGCGGCGATGTGCCGGCGGCCATCCGCGAGCAGCTGCTGGAGGCCGGTTCGCTGCGCGAGGCGGACGCCGACCTGATCGCCTTCTCGGTGACCGACACGGGCATCGGGATCGCGGCGAGCAAGATGCTGGTGATCTTCGAGGCGTTCAAGCAGGCGGACGGCACCACCAGCCGCAAGTACGGCGGCACCGGGCTCGGGCTGTCCATCAGCCGGGAGATCGCCCGGCTGCTGGGCGGGGAGATCCACGCGGCCAGCGAGCCCGGGCGGGGGTCCACGTTCACGCTGTACCTGCCGCTGCACCCGAGCGAGCTGCCGCCGCAGGGGTACGCGCCGCCCACGCCCGGCGGGGCGCGCGGGGAGTACCGCAGGCCGGCCGAGGAGGCGGCGCCGGCCGAGCCGGGGCCGGCGGCGGCCCCCGCGCCGCTGGCGCCTGCCCCGGTGCGCCAGGCGCTGCCGACGGCGGAGCCCGCCGGACAGGGCTCGTCGGCGCTGTTCCGGCGGCGCCGCAAGCAGCTGAGCGACGCCGCGCCGCGCGCCGAGGTGGTGGGGCAGCCCTACGGGGAGGCCTGGGACCTGGAGGAGCCGGCAGCGGCGCCGCCGCGGACGTACGACTTCCACGGCGAGCGGGTGCTGATCGTGGACGACGACGTACGCAACGTCTTCGCCCTGACGAGCGTGCTGGAGCAGCACGGGCTCGCGGTGCTCTACGCCGAGAACGGGCGGGAGGGCATCGAGGTCCTCGAACAGCACGACGACGTGGCGGTCGTGCTGATGGACATCATGATGCCGGAGATGGACGGGTACGCGACGACCTCGGCGATCCGGCGGATGCCGCAGTTCGCGGGGCTGCCGATCATCGCGCTGACGGCGAAGGCGATGAAGGGGGACCGGGAGAAGGCGATCGACTCCGGGGCCTCCGACTACGTCACCAAGCCGGTCGAACCCGACTACCTCCTGTCGGTCATGGAGCAGCACATGCGTGGTAAATGATCGGATGCCGGACGGTGAGGGGAGGGCAGGAGGGGAACCTTCCGCCCTCCCCTCACGTTTCCGCTTCGTGCACAGTGACATCTTGGTGACAGGGTGTGGCGATCTCGGGACTGGGGCTACGATGACCGGCACAAGGACGGACGGCGCAAGGATGCCGCCCTCTGGGGCGGGACCCGGCGCACACGCCGGAGCCAGGAGCCGGGGAGGCCCCGTGCCGGGGCGAGGAGGACAGGGCATGGTGCAGAAGGCCAAGATCCTCCTGGTCGACGACAGGCCGGAGAATCTGCTGGCGCTGGAGGCCATCCTCTCCGCGCTCGATCAGACACTGGTCCGGGCGTCGTCGGGGGAGGAAGCGCTCAAGGCGCTGCTGACGGACGATTTCGCGGTCATCCTGCTGGATGTCCAGATGCCGGGCATGGACGGATTCGAAACGGCCGCGCACATCAAGCGGCGCGAACGGACCCGGGACATCCCGATCATCTTCCTCACCGCGATCAACCACGGTCCGCACCACACCTTCCGCGGTTACGCGGCGGGCGCGGTGGACTACATTTCGAAGCCGTTCGACCCGTGGGTGCTGCGCGCCAAGGTGTCGGTCTTCGTCGAGCTGTACACGAAGAACTGCCAACTGCGCGAGCAGGCGGCCCTGCTGCGCCTCCAGCTGGAGGGCGGCGGCGCCGACGGCGACGGCGGCAAGGAGACCGCCGGACTGCTGGCGGAGCTCTCCGCGCGGCTCGCCGCCGTCGAGGAGCAGGCCGAGGCCCTGACCAAGCAGCTCGGCGAGGACTCGGCCGACGCGGGGGTCGTGGCCACGGCCGCGCACCTGGAGCGCAAGCTGACCGGTCTGCGCCGGGCACTGGACGCGCTGGAGCCGGGGACGGGCGGGGGAGCGCCGATGCTCCCCGCGCAGGGCTGAGCGCAGGGGCGGAGCCCTTCCGTACGGGAAAGACGTCCGCCGCGGCCTCGGCTGGGTGGGCGTCAGGTCTGGCGCTGCGTCAAAGCGCTTGCCGACGGGGCGACACGAACGGGTGAAGGGGTGGGCACGCGTGTCCACCGGCGTGCGCACCGGTAACCTCCACCCCATGGCCTCAAGTACGTCCGGCAAGGGTTCCCAGAGCACCGCGGGCACCGCGAAGGGCCGCACCGGCCGTACGACGGCGCCGGCCAAGAAGGCGGCCCCCGCCCGTAAGCCGCCCGCGAAGAAGGCCGCGGCGGCCAGGCGCGCTCCGGTCAAGAAGGTCGCCGCCAAACCGGCGCCGTCCCCCACCGGGGGCGTGCTGCGGCTGGTGCGCGCCTGCTGGCTCGGTCTCGCGCACGCGATCGGCGCGGTCCTGCGCGGGCTCGGCCGGGGCGCGAAGAACCTCGACCCCGCGCACCGCAAGGACGGCCTGGCGCTGCTGCTGCTGGCCCTGGCGCTGATCGTCGCCGCCGGGACCTGGTCGAACCTGAGCGGGCCCGTCGGTGACCTGGTCACCATGCTGGTCACCGGCGCGTTCGGGCGCCTCGACCTGCTCGTGCCGGTCCTGCTCGGGGTCATGGCCGTCCGGTTCATCCGCCACCCCGAGCAGACCGACGCCAACGGGCGCATCGGCGTCGGTCTGTCCGCCCTGGTCATCGGCGTCCTCGGGCTGGTCCACATCGCCTGCGGGGCGCCCGGCCGCGACGAGGGCACCACCGCGATGCAGAACGCCGGCGGACTCGTCGGCTGGGCTGCCTCCAAGCCGCTGATCTTCACGATGGGCGCGCCGCTGGCCGTGCCGATGCTGGTGCTGCTCACGGTGTTCGGGCTGCTGGTGGTCACCGCGACCCCGGTCAACGCGATCCCGCAGCGGCTGCGCCGGCTCGGGATCCGGCTCGGGATCATCGCGCCGAACGCGTACGACGAGGGGTACGCGGAGCGGGAGGGCGGCGTCGTCGGGCCGGACCGCCACGACGCCGAGCAGTGGCGGGCCCGGTCGGCCGGAGCGGGCATCGCGGACCCCGGCGCAGCGGCCGAGGAGGCCGCCCTCGCCCGGCGGCGCCGGCCGCGCCGGGCCGCCGCGCGGGGCGGGGAGCACGGGATGGACGCCGTCGACGTGGCGGCCGCTGCCGCCGCCGCGCTGGACGGGGTGGTGTACGGGGGGCTGCCGCCGTCCCCGCTGGTCGCCGACCTCACCCAGGGGATCTCCGGGGAGCGCGAGGGCGTGGAGGTCACCGCTCCCGTACCGCCCGCCCGGGGGGAGCGGACCACCGCCCCGACCACCCCGATCGCGCCGGCTGCCCCGACGGGGGACGACGCGCCGCACGAGCGGACCGCCGCGGCTTCCGGGACGCTGTCGGTGCCGGACCTGACGAAGGCCCCGCCGGAGAAGCCCCAGCCGCTGCCGCCGCGCGCCGAGCAGCTCCAGCTGCGCGGGGACATCACGTACGCCCTGCCTTCCCTGGACCTGCTGGAGAAGGGCGGCCCCGGCAAGACCCGCAGCGCCGCCAACGACGCGGTCGTCGCCTCGCTGACGAACGTCTTCACCGAGTTCAAGGTCGACGCGCAGGTCACCGGCTTCACCCGGGGCCCGACGGTCACCCGCTACGAGGTGACGCTCGGCGCCGCCGTGAAGGTCGAGCGGATCACCGCGCTGGCGAAGAACATCGCCTACGCCGTGGCCTCCCCGGACGTGCGGATCATCAGCCCGATCCCGGGGAAGTCCGCGGTCGGCATCGAGATCCCCAACACCGACCGCGAGATGGTCAACCTGGGCGACGTGCTGCGTCTCGCGGACGCCGCCGAGGACGACCACCCGATGCTGGTCGCGCTCGGCAAGGACGTGGAGGGCGGCTACGTCATGGCCAACCTCGCGAAGATGCCGCACGTGCTGGTCGCGGGCGCCACCGGCTCCGGCAAGTCCTCCTGCATCAACTGCCTGATCACCTCGGTGATGGTGCGGGCCACCCCGGAGGACGTCCGGATGGTCCTCGTCGACCCCAAGCGGGTCGAGCTGACCGCGTACGAGGGCATCCCGCACCTGATCACGCCGATCATCACCAACCCCAAGCGAGCCGCCGAGGCGCTCCAGTGGGTGGTGCGCGAGATGGACCTGCGCTACGACGACCTCGCCGCCTTCGGCTACCGGCACATCGACGACTTCAACCAGGCGATCCGGGACGGCAAGATCCAGCTGCCGCCCGGCAGCGAGCGGGAGCTGAGCCCGTACCCGTACCTGCTGGTGATCGTCGACGAGCTCGCCGACCTGATGATGGTGGCCCCGCGCGACGTCGAGGACTCGATCGTGCGCATCACCCAGCTGGCCCGCGCGGCCGGCATCCACCTGGTGCTCGCCACGCAACGGCCCTCGGTGGACGTGGTGACCGGTCTGATCAAGGCGAACGTGCCCTCGCGCCTCGCCTTCGCCACCTCCTCGCTCGCCGACAGCCGGGTCATCCTCGACCAGCCGGGGGCCGAGAAGCTGATCGGCAAGGGGGACGGGCTGTTCCTGCCGATGGGGGCGAACAAGCCGGTCCGCCTCCAGGGCGCCTTCGTCACCGAGGACGAGATCGCCGGGATCGTGCGGCACTGCAAGGAGCAGATGGCGCCCGTCTTCCGGGACGACGTCACGGTCGGGCAGAAGCAGAAGAAGGAGATCGACGAGGAGATCGGCGACGACCTGGACCTGCTGTGCCAGGCGGCGGAGCTGGTGGTCTCCACCCAGTTCGGCTCCACCTCCATGCTCCAGCGCAAGCTGCGGGTGGGCTTCGCCAAGGCGGGCCGGCTGATGGACCTGATGGAGTCCCGGGGCGTGGTCGGCCCCAGCGAGGGGTCGAAGGCCCGCGACGTCCTGGTCAAACCCGACGAACTGGACGGGGTCCTCGCCGTGATCCGGGGCGAGGACGCGCCGTAGGACGGGGCCGTCCGGCTCACCCGGTCGTATGGGATCGGCGGGCAACCGTTTCCCCGGGGCGCGCGTCCAGTTGAGGGGGGTGACGGCGGGCGCGCCCGAAGCCATTCGGATGGCGTAGGGAGAGCACCCTCCGGTTGCCCCACCCTTTCGTCACCCCCCTAGACTGGGAAGCCAGCAGGTGGCTACACGCTCGAAAGGCGCCCTCGTGTCCATCGGCAACTCCAACTCCCCCGAAGAAGAGCGGCCTTCGACCGACGACCGGTCCGAGGACCGCCTCGTCAAACGTCCCGTCGAAGAGCCGTCCATCGGGACGGCCCTCAAGAAGGCCCGGATCGCCGCCGGGCTGACAGTCGACGAGGTCAGCTCCACCACCCGAGTCCGCATTCCGATCGTGCACGCGATCGAAGAGGACGACTTCTCGCGGTGCGGCGGCGACGTCTACGCCCGCGGTCACATCCGTACGCTCGCCCGCGCCGTGCACCTCGATCCGGTACCCCTGGTCGACAGCTACGACGCGGCCCACGGCGGCCGGCCGGCACCCACCCCCGCCGCGCCGATGTTCGAAGCCGAGCGGATCCGCCCCGAACGGCAGCGGCCCAACTGGACCGCCGCCATGGTCGCCGCCATCGTCGCCGTGATCGGCTTCGTCGGCTTCACCGCCTTCGGGGGCGGCGGCGACAGCCAGTCCAAGCGGCCGGTGGCGGAAGGTTCCGCCTCCCCGAAGTCCGCTCCCAAGCAGCCCGCGGGCAAGCCGGCGGCCCAGCCCCAGCAGACCCCGAAGGCTCCGAAGCCGGAGCCCTCGGACAGCGCGATCGCCGCGGCCCCCAAGGACGTCGTCACCGTCGTCCTGACGGCCGACCACGGGGAGAGCTGGATCTCCGCGAAGGACCACAGCGGCCGGCTGCTCTTCGACGGGACCCTCGCGGCCGGGGAATCGAAGACCTTCACGGACAAGGAGTCCGTCGACCTCGTGCTCGGCGACGCCGGGGCCGTCAAGCTCTTCGTGAACGGCAAGGAAATCAAGGAACGCTTCGAGCAGGGCCAGGTGGAACGTCTCACCTACACCCGCGACGATCCCCGCGAAGGCCAGGCCCAGGCGGGCTGACCAGCACGGAATAAGAAATTCCAGATCCCCGGGATCCCGCGCGGCGCCGGCCGCCGGCCCCGGGGATCTTGTCGTGGGGGGACTTGGGGCGGGGGGCGGCGCCGGGACGAAGTAGTCTTGAGTCCATGCCCGAACGCCGTACCGTCGCCCTTGTCACTCTTGGCTGCGCCCGTAACGAGGTGGACTCGGAGGAGCTCGCAGGCCGCTTGGCGGCGGATGGCTGGGAGCTCGTCGAGGACGCCGCCGACGCGGACGTAGCCGTCGTCAACACCTGTGGCTTCGTCGAAGCCGCCAAGAAGGACTCCGTAGACGCCCTGCTGGAAGCCAACGATCTCAAGGATCACGGCAAGACCCAGGCCGTCGTCGCCGTCGGCTGCATGGCCGAGCGCTACGGCAAGGAACTCGCCGAAGCGCTCCCCGAGGCCGACGGAGTCCTCGGCTTCGACGACTACGCCGACATCTCCGACCGCCTCCAGACCATCCTCAACGGCGGCGTCCACGCCTCCCACACCCCGCGCGACCGGCGCAAGCTGCTGCCGATCAGCCCGGCGGAGCGCCAGGACACCGCCGTGGCCCTGCCCGGCCACGCCCAGGAGCCCGCCGAGGCCCCCGCGGACCTGCCCGAGGGCCTCGCCCCCGCCTCCGGACCGCGCGCCCCGCTGCGCCGCCGCCTGGACAAGAGCCCGGTCGCCTCGGTCAAGCTCGCCTCCGGCTGCGACCGGCGCTGCTCCTTCTGCGCCATCCCGTCCTTCCGCGGCTCCTTCATCTCCCGCCGCCCCAGCGACGTGCTGGGCGAGACGCGCTGGCTCGCCGAGCAGGGCGTCAAGGAGATCATGCTGGTCTCCGAGAACAACACCTCGTACGGCAAGGACCTCGGCGACATCCGGCTGCTGGAGACCCTGCTGCCCGAGCTGGCCGAGGTGGACGGCATCGAGCGCGTGCGCGTCAGCTACCTCCAGCCCGCCGAGATGCGGCCCGGGCTGATCGACGTACTCACCTCGACCCCCAAGGTCGTCCCGTACTTCGACCTCTCCTTCCAGCACTCGGCCCCCGACGTGCTGCGCGCCATGCGCCGCTTCGGTGACACCGACCGCTTCCTGGAGCTGCTGGACACCATCCGCTCCAAGGCCCCGCAGGCCGGCGTCCGGTCCAACTTCATCGTCGGCTTCCCCGGCGAGAAGGAGTCCGACTTCGCCGAGCTGGAGCGTTTCCTCACCCACGCCCGCCTCGACGCCATCGGCGTCTTCGGCTACTCCGACGAGGACGGCACCGAGGCCGTCACGTACGAGAACAAGCTGGACGCGGACACCATCGCGGAGCGCCTCGCCCACATGCAGCGCCTCGCCGAGGAGCTCACCTCGCAGCGCGCGGAGGAGCGGATCGGCGAGACCCTGGAGGTGCTCGTCGAGACGGTCGTGCCCCTCGACGAGGCCGAGGAGGGCGAGGGGGCCTACGGGCGCGCCGCCCACCAGGCCCCCGAGACCGACGGCCAGGTCGTCTTCACGGACGGCGCGGGCCTGGTCCCGGGCCACATCGTCACGGCGAAGGTGGTCGCCACCCTGGGTGTGGACCTGGTGGCCGAGCCCCTGGGCATGGAGCTTGAGGAGGCGGCCGGATGACCGGTGTCCCGGCACCAGCGGCGGGCGGGACCGGCCGCCGGCCCGCGCCCGGCGCGAAGCTCGGGACCGCGGCCGTCAATCAGGCCAGTCTGTGGAACATCGCCAACATCCTGACGATGGTCCGGCTCGTCCTCGTGCCGGGATTCGTCCTGCTGCTGCTCGCCGACGGGGGCTATGACCCCGTCTGGCGGGCGTGGGCGTGGGCGGCCTTCGCCGTCGCCATGATCACGGACATCTTCGACGGACACCTGGCCCGGACGTACAACCTGGTCACGGACTTCGGGAAGATCGCCGACCCCATCGCCGACAAGGCGATCATGGGGTCGGCTCTCGTGTGTCTGTCCTGGCTCGGCGACCTGCCCTGGTGGGTGACCGGGGTGATCCTCGGGCGGGAGCTCGGGATCACGCTGATGCGGTTCTGGGTGATCCGCTACGGAGTCATTCCGGCCAGCCGGGGCGGCAAGCTGAAGACCCTCGCCCAGGGCACCGCCGTGGGCATGTACGTGCTCGCGCTGACCGGACCGCTCGCCACCCTGCGCTTCTGGGTGATGGCGGTCGCCGTCGTGCTCACCGTGGTGACCGCGCTGGACTACGTCCGGCAGGCAGCGGTGCTGCGCCGGGCCGGCCTGGCGGCGGAGCGGGCCACGACGTGACGCGCGGGGCGGACGAGCGGCCGGTGGAACCCGCCGCGGCGGGAGCCGGTGCCGGAGCCGGTGGGGAGACCGCCGGTGCGGCCCGGGACGTCCTGCGGATGCTCGCGGAGCGTGACCAGACGCTCGCGGTCGCGGAATCCCTGACCGGCGGCCTGGTCGCCGCCGAGATCACCGCGGTGCCGGGCGCCTCGCGCTCCTTCCTCGGCTCGGTCACCGCGTACGCCACTGAACTCAAGCACCGTGTCCTCGGGGTGGACGCGGACCTGCTCGCCGCGGAAGGCGCGGTGAACGCGCAGGTCGCGGGGGAGATGGCGGCCGGAGTGCGGCGCGTGATGGGTGCCTCGTGGGGCATCGCGACCACCGGAGTGGCCGGGCCGGACCCGCAGGACGGGCAGCCGGTGGGCACGGTCTTCATCGCCGTGGCCGGGCCCGCGGGCAGGAAAACGGCCCTGTTGAGGTTGAACGGCTCCCGTACGGAAATCCGTAGGGAGAGTGTACGGACCGTGCTCGAACTTCTTTCGAGCGAACTCCGCGAGAATCTGCGGGGGCAGGATACGGAACAGAACGGGGGGATCTGATGTTTGCAGCCCTGAGTGAACACGACATCGCTCCCCGCACGGCCGCGGCGCGAGGCGGTACGGTGGGGCGTGAAGGTTACGGCTACACGGTCAGAGGAGGGAGCCACCGATGATTCTGCTCCGTCGCCTGCTGGGTGACGTGCTGCGTCGGCAGCGCCAGCGCCAGGGCCGTACTCTGCGCGAAGTCTCCTCGTCCGCCCGAGTTTCGCTCGGCTATCTCTCCGAGGTGGAGCGGGGGCAGAAGGAGGCATCCTCCGAGCTGCTCTCCGCGATCTGCGACGCGCTGGACGTACGGATGTCCGAGCTGATGCGCGAAGTCAGTGACGAGCTGTCGCTGGCGGAGCTTGCGCAGTCGGCCGCCGCAAGCGAACCGGTGCCGGCACCGGTGCGCCCGATGCTCAATTCGGTCTCCGTGGCCTCGGTCACGGGCGGTCCGGAGCGGGTGACCATCAAGGCACCCGTGGAAGCGGTGAATGTCGTAGCCGCTTGAGCGTGACGACAAGCATGTGAGCGTGGCGGGAGCCCCGGGTGGTGCGTCGAGCACCGGCCGGGGCTCTTTGCCGTCCTGGGCCGACGGGGCGGCGCGCGGGCGTTCTGGGTGCGGGGGGCGGGGTCCTGCGGGAGGATGGGGCCGTCCGGGACCCGGCCCGCTGGGAGGTGGCCGTGCGGCGCTTACTCATACCCCTCGTACTGACGGCGGGCGTGCTCTGGTGGTGGGCCGTGCTCCGGCTCGCGCTGGTGCCGGAGGGCGCCGGGCCGGTGGAAGGGGCCGTCGCGGTGGGCGGCTGGGGGCTCGGGCTGCTGCCGGTGCACTGTACGGGCCGGGTGCCCGTGCGCAGGGCGCGGGCCGGCGGTGGGAGCGGGGGCGGCGGGGTGGGGGGCGTCGGCGGGGCCGCGGGGGCTACCAGGGCATCGATATTCCGCCGTTCGGGCGCAGGATCTGGCCGGTCGTGAAGGACGAGGCGTCGCAGGCGAGATAGAGGACCGCCTGCGCGATGTCCTCGGGCCGCCCGACCCGGCGCAGCGGGGACATCCGCACCATGGCCGCCTCGGTCCGCTCCTGGACCTCGGGGCCGTGCCGGTCCGTCATCGGGGTGCGGATCCAGCCCGGGGCCACGGCGTTGACGCGGATGCCGTGCGGGCCGGCCTCGGTGGCGAGGGTCTTCGTCAGCTGGACCACGGCCGCCTTGGCGGCGCTGTAGCAGAGCAGGCCGGGCTGGGCGGCGTCCACGGCGCCGGAGGCCATGGTGATCACCGAGCCGGGGCGGCCGGCGGAGATCATGGAGCGGACGGCCTCCTGGCAGGTGCGCAGGACGCCCTTGAAGTTGATGTCCAGGATCCGGTCGAGGTCCTCGTCGGTGGTGTCCAGGACGCTGCTGGTGTGCATCACCCCGGCGATGGCGGCGGTGATGTCGAGGGGCCCGGACGCGGCGACGGCGGCGCGCAGGGCGGCGCGGTCGGTGACGTCGAGGGGATGGGCGGTGGCGGCGCCGCCCGCCTTGGTGATCAGGGCCGCGGTCTCGGCGAGGCCGGGCTCGTCGCGGTCCGCGCAGTGCACGGCCGCGCCCGCCCCGGCGAGCAGCAGGGCGGTGGCGCGGCCTATGCCGCTGGCGGCTCCGGTGACGAGCGCGGTGCGGCCGGTGAGGTCGTACGCGGTGGGTGTGGGCATGCAGGGACCGTACGAGTGGATCTGACGGGGCGTCAACTATGCTGCCGGGGCCGGACCGGTCTGGCAGCTCGGGCACCAGTACGTGGGGCGGCCGTCCTGCGGGGCCTCGCGGACGGGGGTGCCGCAGCGCAGGCAGGGGCGGTTGGCGCGGCCGTAGACGAACAGCTCCTGGCCGGGGCGGTGGCGGCCGGTGGTGTTGCGGTGGCGGCGGTGGGCGGCGTCGCCGGTGTTCGCGGCCAGCAGGCGCTGGGAGGCGGCGGCCAGCCGGGGCAGGGTGGTCTCGGGGTCGGGGAGGTCGCCGACCGGGGTCCAGGGGGTGGCCTGCGCGAGGAAGCAGACCTCCGCCTTGTAGATGTTGCCGATGCCGGCCAGGTTGCGCTGGTCGAGCAGGGCCTCCCCCAGCGGGCGCTCGGGGGCGGCGAGGAGGTTGGCCGCCGCCTTGGCCGGGTCCCAGTCGGGGCCGAGGAGGTCGGGGCCCAGATGCCCCACCACGCGGTCCTCCTCGGCGGTGCGGAGCAGTTCCAGGACGGGCAGGCGGTAGCCGACGGCGGTGGCGTCGGCGGTGCCGAGGACGGCCCGGATCTCGTACTCGGGGCCGCCGCGCCACTTCTGGCCGGGGTGGAAGACGTACCAGGCGCCGTCCATGCGCAGGTGGCTGTGGAGGGTGAGGCCGCCTTCGAGGCGGGTCAGGAGATGTTTGCCGCGCGGGGTGACGTCCAGGGTGGTGCGGCCGGTGAGGTCGGCGGTGGCGAAGCGGGGGACGCGCAGGTCGGCGGTGGTCAGGGGCTTGCCGGCGAGCGCGGTATGGAGGCGGGCCGCCGCGCGGTGGACGCTGTCTCCTTCGGGCATGGCCCCATTGTCGCGCGACCGGGCTCCGGTGGGGTGGAACGGGGGCGGGCGGGGGTCGGGGCGGCGGAGTCGGGCGCCGGGCCGGGGAACGGGTTCCGGGGCGCGGAGCGGGCTCGGGGAGCGGGGCGGGTTCGCTCCGGGCGGGGGTGGGGCCGGATCCGAGAGCGGGGTCGGGTCGTGCTTCGCGCCCCGAGGCCAGCTCAGGGCTGGGAGCGGGCGCCGGATGCGGGCTCCGGGAGTGGTGGCGGGCCGGGACCCGAGGGCGGGGTCGGGTCGTGCTTCGCGCCCCGGGGCCAGGGCCTAGGGCAGGGGAGCGGGCGCCGGCAGCGGGCCGGACGGGCGGGGCGAGTCACCGCGCGGGGTGGACGGGGCGGGCTTTCGCACGGAGGGACGGGCGGGCTCCGGGGCGGGGTGGGCGGGGTGGGCTCTCGCGCCGTGCGGACGGGTCGGCCCACCGCGCCCCGGGCGCCGGGGCGGGGGGCCGGTCGGGGGCGGTGCGGGTGGTGTGCGGGCCTTGCTTCAGGGTCAGGCCCTTCCTGCGGGCGGACACCCCGGCAGCGTGCGTCGGCGGCCTTGGTGGCGGCCGAGGGGGCGGGGCCGGTGCGCAGCCCTTCGGCCCCACTGCCGGCGCCCGTCGGCCGGGGCGTCAGCGGCGCAGGCGGAGGCCTCTTGGGGTGGCGTGGAAGCCGGCTTCTTCCAGGGGGGTACCGAGCGGGGAGGTCAGGGCCGCGGTGGCGTTGATCCGCTCCACCGTCAGGTCGGGCAGGGTGCCCGCGCGGGAGGCCGCCACCAGGGCCGCCGTCGCCGCCGCGAGGCGCGGGTCCCCCGCATCCGGCCAGGCCAGCAGGGTCTTGCCGCCGCGCTCCAGGTACAGGGTGAGGTCACCGTCGACCAGGACCACCAGGGAGCCCGCCTTGCGGCCGGGCTTGTGGGTGGCGCCGGCCGGGGGCTCCGGCCAGGGCAGGGCCGCCCCGTACGCGTTCGCCGGGTCGGCGGCGGCCAGGACCACCGCCGCCAGCGGGGGCGGGGTCCGCTCGGCGGCCCGGAGCCGGTCCACCGCGCCGTCCATCGCGAACTGGGCCGCGCCCAGTCCCTCCACCACATAGCCCCGGCGGGCCTGCCCGCTGTCCTCGAAGGCGGACAGGATCCGGTACACCGCGCTGAACCCGCCCTCGACCCCCTCGGCGGCCACCGCCCCCCGGGTGACCACCCCGTGCCGGTCCAGCAGGGTGCGGGCGAGCGCGTGGGCGCGGTGCGTGGGGTCGGGCGCGGGGTCCGGGAGCAGCGACCAGCGGCCCGAGACCGTGGGCGGGCCCGTACGGGAGACCGAGGCGCTGAGGGACCCGTACCGGCCGCGCGGCACCGTACGGCGTGCCCGGTGCGCGGTGGCCCCCGCCGTGCGGCCCGAACCCAGCAGGGAGCGCAGCGGGGCCAGGGTGTCGTTCGTCACCCGGCCCGACCAGGCCAGGTCCCACAGGGCCGAGGAGAGGGCCAGGTCGGAGGCCTCCGGGAGGGCGGTACGGACGGTTTCCGCGAGCTGGCGGAAGAACAGGGCGTGCCCGGAGGAGAGGGCCTCCAGTACCCGCTGGTGCAGCGGCGAGAGCTCCAGGGGGTGGGCGGGCGGCAGCAGCAGGGGCGCCGCGTCCGCCAGGTAGAGGGAGACCCAGCCGTCCTTCCCGGCCAGGGCTCCCGCGCCCGCCCACACCACCTCGCCGGTGGTGGTCAGCTCGTCGAGCAGGGCCGGGGAGTAGCCGGCGACCCGCGAGGGCAGGATCAGCCGCTCCAGCGCCGAGGCGGGCACCGGGGCCCCCTGGAGCTGTTCGACGGCGCGGGCCAGGCCGTCGATGCCGCGCAGCCCGCCGCCCAGGTGCTGCCACTGGGGCAGGAAGGTGGCCAGCGAGGCCGGGGGAACCGGCTCCAGTTCCTGCCGCAGCGCCGCCAGCGAGCGGCGTCGCAGCCGGCGCAGCACCGCGGCGTCGCACCACTCCTGCCCGATGCCCGCCGGGTGGAACTCGCCCTGCACCACCCGGCCCGCCGCCGCGAGCCGGTGCAGGGCGCCCTCCGTCACCGCCGCGCCCAGGCCGAAGCGGGCGGCGGCGCCGGCGGTGGTGAACGGGCCGTGGGTGCGCGCGTACCGGGCCAGCAGGTCGCCGAGGGGGTCCTTGACCGGCTCGGTGAACGCCTCCGGGACACCGACCGGCAGCGCCGTGCCCAGCGCGTCGCGCAGCCGGCCGGCGTCCTCCACCGCCGCCCAGTGCTCCGCGCCGCCGATCCGGACCCGGATCGCGCGGCGGGCCGCCGCCAGCTCCGGGGCCCAGCCGGACTCGGCGCCGCGCGCCGCCAGTTCCGCGTCGGTCAGCGGGCCCAGCAGCCGCAGCAGGTCGGCCACCGACTCGGCGTCCTTGGCCCGGCGGTCCTCCGTCAGCCACTGGAGCTCCCGCTCCAGCTCCTCCAGTACCTCGGCGTCGAGCAGTTCGCGCAGCTCGGCCTGGCCGAGCAGTTCGGCCAGCAGCCGGGAGTCCAGCGACAGGGCCGCCGCCCGCCGCTCGGCGAGCGGTGAGTCCCCCTCGTACAGGAACTGGGCGACGTAACCGAACAGCAGGGAGCGGGCGAAGGGGGAGGGCTCGGGGGTGGTGACCTCGACCATGCGTACGCGGCGCGCCTCGATGTCCCCCATCAGCTCGGTCAGCCCGGGGACGTCGAACACGTCCTGGAGGCATTCCCGTACGGCTTCCAGCACGATCGGGAAGGAGCCGAACTCGGAGGCCACCTGCAGCAGTTGCGAGGCCCGCTGGCGCTGCTGCCACAGCGGGGTGCGCTTGCCCGGGGTGCGGCGCGGCAGCAGCAGCGCGCGGGCCGCGCACTCGCGGAACCGGGAGGCGAACAGGGCCGACCCGCCCACCTGGTCGGTGACGATCCCGCTGACGTCGCCCTGGTCGAAGACGACCTCGGACGCGCCGAGCGGGGCCTGTTCGTCGTCGAAGGAGAAGTCCGCGGCGGGGGCCGCCGGATCGTGGTCCAGCAGGTCCATGGAGAGCAGGTCGGCATCGGGCAGGCGCAGCACGATGCCGTCGTCGGCGTGCATCACCTGGGCGTCCATGCCGTACTTCTCGGCGAGCCGGGCACCGAGCGCCAGCGCCCAGGGGGCGTGCACCTGCGCGCCGAAGGGGGAGTGGACCACCACCCGCCAGTCGCCCAGCTCGTCGCGGAACCGCTCGACCACGATGGTCCGGTCGTCCGGCACGTGCCCGCACGCCTCGCGCTGTTCGGCGAGGTAGGCGAGGACGTTCTGGGCGGCCCGGGCGTCCAGGCCTGCCGCCAGCAGCCGCAGCCGGCCGTCCTCCTCGGTGAGGCCGCCCAGCTCGCGCAGGAACGCGCCGACCGCGCGGCCCAGTTCGAGGGGCCGGCCCAGCTGGTCGCCCTTCCAGAACGGGAGCCGGCCCGGCACCCCGGGGGCGGGGGTGACCAGGACCCGGTCGCGGGTGATGTCCTCGATCCGCCAGGACGTGGTGCCCAGGGTGAACACGTCCCCCACGCGGGACTCGTAGACCATCTCCTCGTCGAGCTCGCCGACCCGGCCGCCGCCCTTCTTGGGGTCGGAGCCGGCCAGGAAGACGCCGAACAGGCCGCGGTCCGGGATCGTGCCGCCCGAGGTGACGGCGAGGCGCTGCGCGCCGGGCCGCCCCGTGATGGTCCCCGCCACCCGGTCCCACACCACGCGGGGTCTGAGCTCGGCGAAGGCGTCCGACGGGTAGCGGCCGGCCAGCATGTCGAGCACCGAGGTGAACGCCGACTCGGGCAGCGCCGCGAACGGCGCCGCCCGCCGGACCAGGGCCAGGAGGTCGTCCAGCTGCCAGGTGTCCATCGCCGTCATCGCGACGAGCTGCTGGGCGAGGACGTCCAGTGGGTTGGAGGGGACGCGCAGGGACTCGATCGATCCCGTGCGCATCCGCTCGGTGACCACCGCGGCCTGCACCAGGTCCCCCCGGTACTTGGGGAACACCACCCCGGTGGAGACCGCGCCCACCTGGTGCCCGGCGCGGCCGACGCGCTGGAGGCCGGAGGCCACCGAGGGCGGCGACTCCACCTGCACCACCAGGTCCACGGCGCCCATGTCGATGCCGAGCTCCAGGCTGGAGGTGGCCACCACGGCGGGCAGCCGGCCCGCCTTCAGGTCCTCCTCCACCAGGGCCCGCTGCTCCTTGGACACCGAGCCGTGGTGCGCGCGGGCCAGCAGCGGCGGGGCACCGAGCGCGGCCCCCGACTGGGCCATGACCTCGGCGGGCGGGGAGCCCTCCGGCATCGGCTCGCCCATGGCCCGCTCGTAGGCGATCTCGTTGAGCCGGTTGCACAGCCGCTCGGCGAGGCGGCGGGAGTTGGCGAACACGATCGTCGACCGGTGGGCCTGGACCAGGTCCACGATCCGCTCCTCCACATGCGGCCAGATCGACGGCTTGTCACCGCCCTCCTTGCCCTCGGTGGCGGGGGAGCCGCCCAGCACGCCCATGTCCTCGACCGGGACGACCACCGACAGGTCGAACTCCTTGTCCGAGGGCGGCTGTACGATCTCCACCCGGCCGCGCGGGGCGAGGTAGCGGGCCACCTCCTCGACCGGCCGGACCGTCGCCGACAGCCCGATCCGGCGCGCGGGGCGCGGCAGCAGCTCGTCCAGCCGCTCCAGGGACAGCGCGAGGTGCGCCCCGCGCTTGGTCCCCGCCACGGCGTGCACCTCGTCCAGGATCACCGTCTCGACGCCGGTCAGCGCCTCCCGGGAGGCCGAGGTCAGCATCAGGAACAGCGACTCCGGCGTGGTGATCAGGATGTCCGGCGGCCGGGTGGCCAGCGCGCGCCGCTCGGCGGGCGGGGTGTCGCCGGAGCGGATCCCGACCCGGATGTCCGGCTCGGGCAGGCCCAGGCGCGCCGACTCCTGCCGGATCCCGGTCAGCGGGCTGCGCAGGTTGCGCTCCACGTCCACCGCGAGGGCCTTCAGCGGGGACACGTACAGCACGCGGCAGCGCTTCTTCGGCTCGGCCGGCACCGGCTCGGAGGCCAGCCGGTCGAGGGCGGCGAGGAAGGCGGCCAGCGTCTTGCCGGATCCGGTCGGCGCCACGACCAGGACGTCGGCGCCCTCCCCGATCGCCCGCCAGGCTCCCTCCTGGGCGGAGGTGGGCGTACGGAAGGCCCCCGTGAACCACGAGCGGGTCGCGGGGGAGAAGGAATCGAGCGCAGCGCCGGCCATGCCCCCATCGTGCACCCCGCCACTGACAACGGGCCGGACCTGCGCGGACGCGGCCGCGGGCGGCGCGCAGAATGGGGGCATGGGGACCGACGGGAGCGGCGGCCGGCAGGCCGGGCGCGGCGAGTGGGCACGGCACTGGCAGTACCCGCAGCTGCCGGGGCTGGACCTGCTGTGCGCCCGCTACGTGCACCACACCTTCCCCCGCCACGCCCACGAGGGCTACGTCATCGCGGCCGTCACCGGCGGCGTCGAGGAGATCGGCCTGCCCGCCGGGACCCTGCGGGCCGGACCGGGCAGCGTGGTGCTGATCAACCCCGAGGTGGCGCACACCGCCCGCGCCGGGGTGCCCGAGGGCTGGGCGTACGCCACCCTCTACCCCTCCCGGGGCCTGATCGCCGAGGTCGCCGCCGAGGTCGGGGGGCCGCGCGGCACCCCGGGCTTCACCGCCGACCTGGTTCCCGACCCCGACGCCGCGCGGATGATCACCGAGGTCCACCGGGCCGCCGAGGCCGGGAACGCGCTCGCCGCCGACACCCTGCTGCGGGGCGTCGTGGCGCGCATGCTCACCCGGCACGCGGGCCCGCTGCCCGCCCGTACGGTACGGCGCGCGGGCGCCGCCGACGCCGAGCGGGCCCGGGCCGTACTGGAGGAGCGGATGGCCCGGCCGCCCTCGCTGGAGCAGCTCGCGGCGGAGCTCGGGACCAGCCCCTTCGCGCTGCTGCGGGCCTTCCGGGACCGGTACGGGATGCCGCCCCACACCTGGCTCACCGACGCCCGGGTCCGCCGGGCGCGGCTGCTGCTCGACGCGGGGACCGCGCCCGCCGAGGCGGCCGTCACCGTCGGCTTCACGGACCAGCCGCACCTGAACCGGCACTTCACCCGGATCGTGGGCGTCCCGCCCGGGGCGTACCGGCGGGAGCGCGCCGCGGGGTGAGGCGGCTGGGGGGCCGGGGGGGCGTGGGACCCGGCGTGCAAGAACGTACAAGACCCCGGCGCACCGCCCCGCGTACGTTCGCCGGGTGGGAGAACATCGAGTGGTGATACGAGAGGCCCCCGACGGGGCCGTACCCGACGGCGCCGCCCCCGGGCGGCCGCGCGCCGCCGTCGTGCGCGACGCGCTCGGGGTGGGCGTGGCCGTCGGGCTGTCGGGGTTCGCGTTCGGGGTGACCGCCGCCGGCGCCGGCATCAGCGTGCCGCAGGCCTGCGTGCTGAGCCTGCTCGTCTTCACCGGGACCTCGCAGTTCGCCCTGGTCGGCGCGCTCGCGGCGGGCGGCAACCCCTTCACAGCGGCCGCCGGGGCCTTCTTCCTCGGTACCCGGAACGCCTTCTACGGGCTGCGGCTGTCGCGGCTGCTCGCGCTGCCCCGCGCCGTGCGGCCGCTGGCGGCGCACTGGGTGATCGACGAGACCACCGCCGTGGCGCTGGCCCAGCCCGACCGCAGGTCGGCCCGGCTCGGCTTCACCGTCACCGGGCTCAGCCTCTACCTGCTGTGGAACCTGACCACGCTGCTCGGCGCGCTCGGCGCCGAAGCCATCGGGGACACCTCCGCCTGGGGGCTGGACGCGGCCGGGCCCGCCGTGTTCCTCGCGCTGCTCGCGCCGATGCTCAAGACCGGCACGGAGCGGGCCGTCGCCGCCCTCGCCCTCGTCCTCGGACTGGGTTTCCTGCCCGTCCTGCCCTCCGGGGTGCCCGTACTGATCGCCGCGCTGGCCGCGCCCGCCGTGCTGTGGCTGAAGGGACGCCGACCGTGAACGTCTGGATCGCCATCGGCATCACCGTCGTCGGCTGCTACGCCGTCAAGCTCGCCGGACTGCTCGTCCCGGCCGGGGCCCTGGAACGGCCCGGGGTGCGCCGGCTGTCCGCCCTGCTGCCGGTCGCGCTGCTCGCCGCGCTCACCGCGCAGCAGACCTTCAGCACCGGCCACGAGCTGGTCCTCGACGCGCGCGCCGCCGGGCTGGCCGCCGCCGGGATCGCCCTGCTGCTGCGCGCCCCCTTCCTGGTCGTGGTCGCGGCGGCGGTGGTCGTCACGGCGGGGGTGCGGGCGCTGGGGGGCTGACCGGGTCCCCTTTCATCCCGCCGGGCCGGCCGGCCCGGCGGGTCCCGCAGCCCCCAGCTGCCTCCCGTAGGCCCGTAGCGTCAGCAGTGCCTCCACCGTCGCGATCGGGCGCCGCTCCAGCGAGCTGCCCGGTGTCCAGGGCCTGCGGTACACCGGCCAGCCGCCGTCGGGCTGCTGCCGGGCCGCCAGGAAGTCCAGCGAGCGGCTCATCTCCTCGTCCGTGAACCAGCTCCGGGCCGTCGACTCCGGCCGCCGCGCGTAGTCGTACGGGTACAGCCGCTCCTCCGGGGCGCAGCCGGGGGCGGCCGGGTACTCCTCGGGCCGGGCCGGGTCGAGCACCGCCAGGCGCCGCTCGCGCACCAGCCGCCCCAGCCGGTCGGCGGCCGCCGCGGCGCGGGACCGGTCGGGGGCGCCGTCGAGGAAGGCCACCGCGCCCTGCACCTCGTACGGGTGCGGGTGGCGCAGCGTCTCGACCCGCTCCCAGCAGAAGTCCGTGGCCCGGAACAGCCAGGCGTGCCAGATCCGGTTGCGGTGCAGGATCCCGACGACGGGGCCGGTGGTCCGCAGCTCGCCCGGCGGGTCGTCGGAGACGGGGCGGTACGGGGCGCCGGGGTGGGTGCGCAGGGCCAGCGGGAGCGCGCCCTCGGGGGTGGAGATCCGGGTGAGATGGCGGCAGAGCCGCTCGATGCGCTGTCCCGAGCAGCGGCCGAGGCCGTCCAGGACCCGCAGGGCGTGCGCCGTGTGCAGGGGCTGGCTCAGCGGGCCGCGCAAGTCCGGGTCCAGTGCGTGCCCGTAACCGCCGTCGCCGCCCAGGTAGGCGCCGAGGGCCGCGTCCACCGCGTCGGCGTCCCCGCCGAGGAAGTGGAAGGAGAACCGCCGCTGTTCCAGCACCCGGGCGGTGAGCCAGATGAACTGTTCGGCGCGGGCCAGTGGGGAGGACGGGGCGGGCGGGGCCGGCGGGGGAGATGCGTCTCCAGGCATGCGTGCCACCGTAGGGCGCCCGGTCGGGGCGGAGGGGGCCAATGGGGTGGGTGCACTCTCCTGGGCGGGATACTGGAGGCATGCGGTTGACGATTTTCTGGGAGCGGATGGCGGAGCACTTCGGTGCGGCCTACGCGGACTCCTTCGCCCGGGACCACGTGATGACGGAGCTCGGCGGGCGCACCGTCCACCAGGCGCTGGAGGCCGGCTGGGAGGCCAGGGACGTGTGGCGCGCGGTGTGCGCGGCGATGGACGTACCGGCCTCGCGGCGCTGACGCGGGCACCGCTGCGCACTGACGAGGGCCCCGCTTCCCGCTGACGCGGGCACCGCTTCGCGGTTCGGGGGACGGGCGGGGCAGACTGTCGGCGTGGCAGCCAGTGATGAGACGACGACCGAACCGACCGCCGAACCTCGGGGAGAGCCGCCGGCCGGGCCGCCGCCCTCCCCGGCCCCGCCGTCGGCCCCGGGCCCGGACGCCCGGATGCCGAGGTGGCTGCCGCGCGCGGTGGTCGTCGTACTGGCCCTGGTCGCCTGCTTCCAGCTCGGCAGCTGGGCCTTCCACCAGCTGATCGGGCTGCTGATCAACATCCTGATCGCGTTCTTCCTCGCGCTCGCGATCGAACCCGCCGTGGCCCGGATGGCGGCCCGCGGCATGCGCCGCGGACTGGCCACCTTCCTGGTCTCCCTCCTGGTGTTCGCCGCGAGCGCCGGCTTCATCGCGCTGCTCGGCTCGATGCTCGCCGGTCAGATCGTCGACATCGTGGAGGGCTTCCCCGGGACCCTCGACTCGGTCATCAAGTGGATCAACACCACCTTCCACACCGACCTGTCCCGGCTGGACATCCAGGACAGCCTGCTGCACTCGGACTGGCTCCAGAAGTACGTCCAGAACAGCGCGTCCGGCGTGCTCGACGTGTCGACCACCGTGCTCGGCGGCCTCTTCAGGCTGCTGACGGTCGGCCTGTTCGCCTTCTACTTCGCCGCCGACGGGCCCCGGCTGCGGCGCGCGCTGTGCTCCGTACTGCCGCCCGCCAAGCAGGCGGAGGTGCTGCGGGCCTGGGAGATCGCCGTCGCCAAGACGGGCGGGTACCTCTACTCCCGCGGCCTGATGGCGCTGGTCTCCGGCATCGCGCACTACGTCGTCTTCGTGTTCCTCGATGTACCGTACGCGCCCGCCCTCGCGGTGTGGGTGGGGCTGGTCTCCCAGTTCATCCCCACCATCGGCACCTACCTGGCGGGCGCGCTGCCGATGCTGATCGCCTTCACGGTCAACCCCTGGTACGCCGTGTACGTGCTCGGATTCGTGGTGGTGTACCAGCAGTTCGAGAACTACGTGCTCCAGCCGAAGCTGACCGCGCGGACGGTGGACATCCACCCGGCGGTGGCCTTCGGGTCGGTGATCGCGGGCACCGCCCTGCTGGGCGCGGTCGGGGCGCTCATCGCGATCCCGGCCGTCGCGACCCTCCAGGCCTTCCTCGGCGCCTACGTCAAGCGGTACGAGGTCACCGAACCGGCGCCGGTCAGGACGCCCCGGCGGACTCCCCGGCGGACCCGCCGGTCATGGTGGCCAGGAGCGCGGTGACACGGGCCTCCGCCCCGGCTTTGTCGAGCCCGAGGCCGCTCAGCACGCCGTCGCCGTCCTCCAGTTCGAGCAGGGCGAGCAGGATGTGCTCGGTGCCGACGTAGGCGTGGCCCATCCGCAGGGCTTCGCGGAAGGTGAGCTCCAGGGCCTTCTTGGCGCCGGTGTCGAAGGGGATGAGGGCGGGCAGGGGCTCGGCGGAGGGCTCGGGCAGGGCGGCGGTGACGGCGGCGCGCACGGCGTCGGGCGTGAGCCCGCGGGGGGCGAGGACCGTGGCCCAGGCGCCCTCGGGCTCGGCGAGCAGGCCCAGGATCAGGTGCTCGGGGCGGATCTCGGCGTGGCCGCCGGAGCGGGCCTCGTTCTGGGCGGTGACGACGACGTTGCGGGCGCGGGGGGTGAAGCGGGCGAAGCCCTGGGCGGCGTCGAGGGGGGCGTCGCCCTCTTTGTCGGCCTTGGGTACGAAGCGCTTCTGGGCGGCCTGGCGGGTGACGCCCATGCTGCGGCCGATGTCGGTCCAGGAGGCGCCGGAGCGGCGGGCCTGGTCGACGAAGTGTCCGATCAGGTGGTCGGCCACGTCGCCGAGGGCCTCGGCGGCGACGACGGCGCCGCTGAGCTGCTCCAGGGTGTCGGTGTGGACCTTCTTGATGGCCTCGATCAGGTCGTCGAGGCGGACCGGGTTGGTCATGCGGACGGGTTCCACGGGTTCCACGGAAGGGTTCGTCATGGGTGCAACCCTAGGTTGACAGTCGGGCGAGTGTCAACCGTTGGTTGTCACTCGGTTGGTCGGTCCGGGGCGTATAGGGCGGGGATGTGAGGCGCCGCTACACCTGGCCGGATGAGCGTGGATACGAGAACCGGACAGACGGCCCCGCCGGAACGGGTCGCCCCGCCGAAACAGGCCGATCTGCCGGAGCAGGCCGATCCGCCGGAGCGGGCCGCCCCGCCGCACCGCGCCGCCCCGCCCGGGCCCGGCCGTGGCCGGGCGGCCGTGCTGGGGCCGCTCGCGGGGCGGGCCCCCGCGCCCGTCGCACCCGCCCGGGTCACCGCCCTGCACAGCGGCGGGGTGGCGGCCGCCGCACTGCTCGTGCTGGTCGGCGCGGGGGCGCTGCTGCGCGAACCCGTACTCATCCCGCCGATCGCGGCGAGCGCGGCCATCGTCTACGGGGTGCCCGCGCTGCCGCTGGCCCAGCCGCGCAGCGTCGTCGCGGGGCACCTGCTGTGCGCGGCGGTCGGCTACCTGGCGCTGGGTGTGTGCGGGAGCGCCCCGTGGGTGGCGGCGCTGGGGGCGGGGGTGGCGGTGGGGGTCATGACGCTGGCGCGGACCCCGCATTCACCGGCGGCGGCGAGCACCGTGGTGGTGGTGCTCCAGGCGCCGGACCCGGTGTGGTTCGTGCCGTTGCTGGCCGGCGCCGCGGCGGTGCTGGTGCTGGCCGGCGTGGTCGCCTCGCGGCTGCGGCCGGGAGCCGTGCGGTATCCCGTGTACTGGTGGTGAGGCGGGCGGTGCGCGCCGGGGGTGGGGGGCTGGTTCCGGCCACGTAAGGGGCGGACTTCGCCCGGTGGGAGTGCTGGTTCAACTGGGGTGGCCCTCTTGTGAGTTGGCTCCGGCCGCTTGAGAATGCGCATGACAACCGAAGGATCTTCGGTCGCATTCGTCATCAGAGGGGAACCCCCACATGAACAAGCCTCTCGCCGGCCTCGCGCTGTCCCTGCTCCTCACAGGAGCCGCGGCGGCGCCGGCCGTTGCCTCGGCGCCGCAGGACACCGGCGCGTCGACGGCCAGGGCGGCGGCGCCCGCCGCCGTCACCTACGCGGGTACCGTCGCGCTCAGCAACTGCTCCGGCTCGGTCGTCCGTACGCCCAACTCCCAGCCGGGCGACCCGGCCCTCGTCCTCTCCAACGGACACTGCCTGGAGACCGGCTTCCCGGCGCCCGGCCAGGTCCTCGTCAACCGGGCCTCCAGCCGCTCGTTCTCGCTGCTCAACGCCTCGGGCTCGGCGGTCGCGACGCTGCGGGCGAGCAAGATCGCGTACGGGACGATGACGGACACCGACGTCTCGCTGTACCAGCTGACCAAGACGTACGCGCAGATCCAGAGCCAGTACGGGATCAGCGCGCTCACCCTCAACGACGCCCACCCCACGCAGGGTTCGTCCATCAAGGTGGTGTCCGGCTACTGGAAGCGCACCTACAGCTGCAACGTCGACGGGTTCGCGTACCGCCTCAAGGAGGGCTCCTGGACCTGGAAGGACTCGGTCCGCTACACCTCGTCCTGTAACACCATCGGCGGGACCTCCGGCTCGCCGGTGATCGACACGGCGACCGGCAAGGTCGTCGCCGTCAACAACACGGGCAACGAGGACGGCCAGCGCTGCACGGACAACAACCCGTGCGAGGTCGACGAGAACGGCGCGGTGACGGTCCGGCAGGGCATCAACTACGCGCAGGAGACGTACATCCTCGTCCCCTGCATAGGCCCCGGCAACCAGATCGACCTGAACCGCCCCGGCTGCGTCCTGCCGAAGCCGTAACACCGCGCGCCACCCGCGCCCGCCCGGCCGCCCTCACCCTGGTGTGCGGGGGCCGGGCGTCACCCGGTCACGGTGTCGCCGTGCCGGTGGGCCACCCGCCAACGGCCGTCCTCACGACGGTAGGTCTGGGTGGCCCGCAGGGTGAAGGCGCGCGGCTCCCCGTCGACCGACACGGACAGGTGTTCCAGGCCCGCGGTGTACGCCATGTCCCCCACGACGTCGTACGCCAGCAGCTCGAACGCGTAGGACGTGCACCGCGAGAAGCTCTCGCCGAGGGCCGAGAACAGCGCGTCGAGCTCCCCCTGCCCCAGCGCGTTGCGCCAGGCCCCCAGCACGCTGACCGGCTCCGCGCGCGACCAGAGCGCCCGCCGGGGCGCCGGGTCCCCGTTGTGCAGCGCGATCTCCGCCTCGTACAGGTCGGTCCTGACCCAGGCCAGGAAGTCTTCGCGCTCTCCCATGCCTCCATCATGCGTCGGCCCCACCGCACCCGCAGCGCGTTGCCGGGGCGCGGCAGTCCGGTACGGATACGGCTGCCGTGACCCGGCCTGGCGAGCGGCCGACGGGGTGTGGCCCACTGGTCCGGGAACGGGGGGCTGAGGGAATGGCAGTGGTCACGGGGGAACGGGCGGAACGGGCGGAACAGGCGGAACAGGGTGGGACGCGTGGGGCGGCGGGAGTGGTGGCGCGCGGGGGCCTGGGCGCTGCTCGGGCCGGTACTGCTGGCGGCCTCGGCCGCCTTCGCCCTCGGGGTACCGCGAGCGGTCGCCGACGAGAGGGCGTTCTCGGACGCGCGGCCCTGCGGCGGGGCCGGGGAGACCCCGGACCGCCTGCGCACCGTCCGGGCCGTGGTGCTCTCCGCCGGGAACGCCCGCAGCGGCCGGGCCACGGTCTTCCGCGTACGGCTGCGGCCGCCGGTCCCGGCCCCCGCGAACCGGCCGCTCGACCTGCGCGCGGGCGGGGCGCAGTCGGAGCGGGTCCGTCCGGGGACCGAGGTGGAGGTCACCACCTGGCGCGACGTCCAGGTCTCCGTCTCCGTCTCTGTCTCCGACAGCCGGGACGGCGCCGTCGAGACCCTGCCCGGGCTGCCGGACGAGAAGGCCGCCATGGACGCCGCGCCGGCGCTGCTCGGCGCCTGGGCGGGAACCCTGGCCCTCATCGCCGCGTTCGGTGCCGCGCGGCGGGCCCGTCGGGTGGCCGCCGGGCGGCCGTACCCGCCCCGGGTCCGGTTCGGCCTGGCGAAGGGGGTGGGCGTGGTGGGCGTCCCGCTCGCCGCGGGGTTCCTCGCCCGCTGGGCCGCCGACGGCTGGACGGCCGTGGCCCTGACGGCGGCGCTCTCGCTGCTGGTCGCCGTCCCGGCCACGGTCGCCGCCCTGCGCTGGGACGCCGCCGGCCCCGGTCAGGAGCCGGCGGGACGCCCCGTCACTTCACCGCTGCCGTGATCTTCCAAGGCGCGACGAGGGCGGGGCAGGCGCGGCCGGGGTCGGGGCGGCAGTGGCGCAGCGCGGTGATCGTGGCGGTGCCGGGGCCTTGCGCGTGGAAGACGGCGTTCGCTCCGCCGGCCGGTGTCGTGGCGCCCGAGGTCCGCGGCAGGACCAGGGAGGCGTCGGACACCGGAAGCTCCCAGGTGTAGGAAAGCCCGTCGGCGCGGTAGGCGGTGAGCCGCACCTCCACGTCGTCGCCGGGGCTCACGGCCAGGTTCCGGCCGTCGTCCAGGTTCGTCAGCGTCACCCGCGTGGCGGCCGGAGCCGTCCCCGCCGAGGACGGGCGGGCCTGCGCGGCGGCCGGTACGGCGGCGGTGACGGCGGCCAGGAGCAGCCCCAGGGCCAGCGGTACGGCAGGGCGCCTCGACGTCTTCATGATCTCCCCAAGGGCACTCGCGCGAGCCGGACGGCCCGACCCATGCGTCATGCTCACCCGCTCAAGGGGCACGGCCGCGGACAAACACCGCCGAACAGCCGATCGGGTGACGACGTCAGGGCACCGGCCTCAAGGCAGCCGTACGGCCTCGATCTCCGTGTCGTCGAGGAGGGCGCCGATGAGCGGCGCCGGGCCGGCCACCTTGGTGGCCGACAGGTCGTAGTCCGTACAGAGGACCCACGACCGGTCCCGGGCCCAGAGGTTGGACGGGGTCCAGAAGTCCTCGTCGGGGTGGTCGTAGAGGATCTCGGCGTCCGCGAGGACACCGGCCCGGACGTGCGGGGTGTCGAAGTCCTCGGCCGCGCGCAGCAACGGGCTGTAGTAGGCGAGGCAGGCGGTGTCGCCGCCCCGGGGGGTGTGCTCGGCGAGGAGACCGACCAGGCGGTTCCAGTCGGTGCGGTCCATGCTGCCCTCGGAGGGTGCCATGATGCCGACCGGCCAGCCGCCCGCCCCGGCCGAGGGGGGACCTGCGGGCGGCCGTCCCTCGGGCACCACCGGCTCGCCGGTCCGGCGCGAGAGCTCCGCCCAGCGCAGCCGGCGCCAGCGGGGTCCGGGACGCTCGCCCCGGCTGACGGCGAACACGTCCGCCGGGTCGTCGAACACGTCGGCCGGGTCGATGCCCGGGACGATGTCGGCCCCGCCCCCCAACAGCACGGCCCGCCGGTACGCGACGAACGACATGTCGGTCGGCCCCGCCTCGTGCTCGTACATGGAGTGGAGCACCCAGGCCGCGTCGGGCAGCGCCGGCGGCATGAAACCGGTGAGCCCGTCATCGGCGGTGAGCCCGCGCAGCCAGTCGGTTTCGCGGGCCCCGCCGAGCGGCCACCGCGCGACCGCCTCCCCGGCGGCTGTCTCGTACATCCGCCCAGAATCGCACCCGCCGCCCGAGGGCCTGAGCCTGAGGTGTCGGTCTCCTGCCAATCCGTGGTCTGCAGCTCGGCGTCTGTTTCCCGGACTCGCACGTCACCGGGCTGAGCCTCCGGGTCGGCCAGCTTGGCGCGGCTCCGGCCGACTGCGACGCTCCATCACGTCTCCGCGCACGGTCGGGCGTGGTGCGCTTGACAGGGAAATCGAACATCCATTCTGATGAGTTATCCACAGCCGAACCGGGCGTGGGAGCGCATTGTCAGTGGCAGGCGTTAGCGTCAATGGCGTGAAGCGATCGACTCAAGCAAACCGGGTGGAACCCATGGCAGGCACCGACCGCGAGAAGGCTCTCGACGCCGCGCTCGCACAGATTGAACGGCAATTCGGCAAGGGTGCGGTCATGCGCCTCGGCGACAAGCCGAACGACCCCATCGAGGTCATCCCCACCGGGTCGACCGCGCTGGACATCGCCCTCGGCGTCGGCGGGCTGCCCCGCGGCCGTGTGATCGAGGTGTACGGACCGGAGTCCTCCGGTAAGACCACCCTCACCCTGCACGCCGTGGCCAACGCGCAGAAGGCCGGCGGCACCGTCGCCTTCGTGGACGCCGAGCACGCGCTCGACCCCGAGTACGCCAAGGCCCTCGGCGTCGACACCGACAACCTCATCCTGTCCCAGCCGGACACCGGCGAGCAGGCGCTGGAGATCGTCGACATGCTGGTCCGCTCCGGCGCGCTCGACCTGATCGTCATCGACTCCGTCGCCGCGCTCGTGCCGCGCGCGGAGATCGAGGGTGAGATGGGCGACTCGCACGTGGGTCTGCAGGCCCGTCTGATGAGCCAGGCCCTGCGCAAGATCACGGGTGCGCTCAACCAGTCCAAGACCACCGCGATCTTCATCAACCAGCTCCGCGAGAAGATCGGCGTGATGTTCGGCTCGCCCGAGACCACCACCGGTGGCCGCGCGCTGAAGTTCTACGCCTCCGTGCGTCTCGACATCCGCCGCATCGAGACCCTCAAGGACGGCACGGACGCGGTCGGCAACCGCACCCGCGTCAAGGTCGTCAAGAACAAGGTCGCGCCGCCGTTCAAGCAGGCCGAGTTCGACATCCTCTACGGCCAGGGCATCAGCCGCGAGGGCGGCCTGATCGACATGGGCGTGGAGCACGGCTTCGTGCGCAAGGCCGGCGCCTGGTACACGTACGAGGGCGACCAGCTGGGCCAGGGCAAGGAGAACGCCCGCAACTTCCTGAAGGACAACCCCGACCTCGCCAACGAGATCGAGCGGAAGATCAAGGAGAAGCTGGGCGTGGGGGTCCGCAAGGACGCCGCCGCCGCTGACGACGCGGCCGCCGCGCCGGCCGACGCCGCCGCCGTGCCCGCCCCGGCGTCGAAGGCCAAGACGACGGCCAAGGCCGCCGTCGCCAAGAGCTGACCCGTGCGGGAGCAGGAGAGGGGCGGCGCGAGCGGCGGCCGTGAGGGCCGCCAGGAGCTGCCGCCCCAGAGTCCCGAGGAGCAGGCGCGGGCGATCTGTCTGCGCCTGCTCACCGGGATGCCGCGCACCCGCCGCCAGCTCGCGGACGCCCTGGAGAAGCGGGGCATCCCCGAGGAGGTGGCGCAGGAGGTCCTCTCCCGGTACGAAGAGGTGGGCCTGATCGACGACGCCGCCTTCGCCGGGGCCTGGGTCGAGTCCCGCCACCGCGGCCGGGGCCTGGCCCGGCGGGCGCTCGCCCAGGAGCTGCGGACCAAGGGGGTGCACACCACCCTCGTGCAGGAGGCGCTGGAGCGGCTGGACTCCGAGCAGGAGGAGCGGACGGCCCGGGAGCTCGTGGACCGCAAGCTCCGCTCCACGCGGGGGCTGGAGCGGGAGAAGCGGATCCGGCGCCTCGCCGGGATGCTCGCCCGCAAGGGATACCCGGAGGGCATGGCCCTGCGGGTGGTCCGGCGTGCCCTGGAGGCGGAGGGCGAGGACGCCGACGACCTCGGGTACCCGGGGTAGGGGCACCCGGCCGGCCGGCACCCCGGACCGGACGCCCCCGCCCCGCCAGCCCTGCCGCCCCCGGCGTGCGCGGGCAGGTGTCAGGGTGAGGAGACGGGGAGCCCGGCCGCCTTCCAGGCCTGGAAGCCGCCCGTCAGGTCCGTCGCCCGGTGCAGCCCCAGCGCGTGCAGGGAGGCGGCGGCCAGGGTGGAGGCGTACCCCTCGTTGCAGATCACCACGATCCGCAGGTTGTGCCCGGTGGCCTGCGGGAGCCGGTGGGAGCCCCGGGGATCGAGGCGCCACTCCAGTTCGTTGCGCTCCACGACCACCGCGCCCGGGATCAGCCCGTCCCGCTCGCGCAGCGCCTGATAGCGGATGTCCACCAGGAGGGCCCCCTCCCGCGCGGCCTCGTACGCCGCCCAAGGCTCGATGCGGGTGTAGCCCGCGCGGACCCGCTCCAGCAGCTCGTCGATGCCGATCGGGGCGCTCACTGCCAGTCCGCCGGACGCTCGACCTGCTCCAGGGTGAGGACGGGACCGCTGCGCCCGTACCGGCGGATCAGCGGCAGCGGCGGATAATACGCGTGGACCGAGACGGCGTGCCCGGCCGGGGAGGCGTTGAGGACCTCGTGTACGTGGTGTTCCCCGAAGGCCCGCCCGGTGCCCGCGCCGAGGCTGCGGGTGCGGTCCACCTCGGGAGCCAGTTCCAGCGACTGCCAGCCCTCTGAGGGCAGCCGCACGCTGAGGGAGTGTTCGGTGAGCCGGCCCCGCGCGGTGGCGAAGGCGCCCCGGGACTCGGCGTGGTCGTGCCAGCCGGTGCCGGTGCCCGGCGGCCAGCCGATCAGCCAGGCCTCACTGCCGCCGGGGCCGTCGAGCCGGATCCAGGTGCGGCCCTCGGGATCCAGCGGCAGGGAGTCCACGACGGCCGGGTCGGCGGCGGTGCGCAGGGTGAAGTCGAGGAGTTCCGCCGCCGTCGGCCCGGAGGTGCTCCGGACGCGGACGCGCGCGGAAGCAGGGGCGGGAGCGGAAGCAGAGGAGGGAACGGGGACGTGCGTGGGCACGGGGGCAGACATGTGATGACCGTCCTGGGAGTTCGCGAAGGCGCGCGCGGGCCGGCCGGGGCACGGGGCATGGGGCGCGCGGAGGGAAGGCGAATCAGCGGGAAGGACGACACACGCAGCCCGCGTAGCGGAGCAGGTCCATATGGACCCTCCGCCACAGGCGCACGTCGTTGCCGGTCATGCCGGTGAGTGAACCACGAGCACCCGGGAGCGTCAATCGCCCACAGCGGTGGGCGTGGTGGAGGGAGCCGCCGCGGCGGCGTCCTCGGGAGCGCCCGCCCGGACCGCGTCCGCCGCCTCGTACAGCTCCGCCGGGCGGACCCCCTCGAAGGTGGCCGCCAGATGCCCGTCGGGCCGGACGAGGAGCACGGTGTGCGCCGGAGCCCCCGGGTAGGCGTCGGCGACCAGCAGTTCGGCCCGGACCGGCAGGGCGGAGACCGCCGCCGCGAGCCGGGGCATCAGCCCGGCGCCCGCCCAGTGCCGCCGGTCCCACACCCCGGTGCCCGGCGCGACGAGGAGCACCAGCAGCCGGCCCCGCCCCAGCAGGTCCCGTAGCGGAACGGTCGCCCCGTCGGGCGCCGTCACCGGTACGTTCGCCACCGGCCCGCCGGGCTCGGTCGCCGTCGGGACCTCCCGTACGGCCACCGGCGGCGCGTACACCGGCTCGGCGCCCAGTGGGCCCCGCCCCAGGTGCCCGTCGGTGAGCAGGACCTCGGCGGAGCGCGCGGCGCCGGGCAGCAGGGTGCGCAGGCCGCTGCCGCCGCGCAGCGCGGGCATCGCCTGGTCGGCCGCGCGCAGCCGGGCGGCGACCGCGGTGCGCCGTTCGTCCTCGTAGCTGTCGAGCAGGGCCTCGGAGGCGCCCTGGTGCCAGGCCAGGGCCAGCTTCCAGGCGAGGTTCTCCGCGTCGCGCAGCCCCTCCTCAACCCCCTGGGTGCCGAGCGCGCCCAGCAGGTGCGCCGCGTCCCCGGCGAGGAAGGCCCGGCCGTCGCGCCAGCGCCGGGCGAGCCGGTGGTGCAGGGTGTGCACGCCGGTGTCGATGAGGTCGTACGGGGGAGTCGTGCCCCCGCACCAGAGCGCCAGGGTGTCCCGGATGAGGGTGACGAGCGCGTCGGGGGTCACCAGGTCCCCGCGCGCGGGCAGCAGCCAGTCCAGCCGCCACACCCCGTCGGGCAGCGGCCGGGCGGTGATCTCCTCGGGGCCGGCGGGCGGGTTGCGGTGCAGCAACGCCTCGCCGGGCCAGGGCAGTTCGGCGCGCAGGGCGGCGACGGCGTGCCGCTCCACGGCGGTCCGGCCGGGGAAGCGGATGCCGAGCAGCTTGCGCACGGTGGAGCGGGCCCCGTCGCAGCCGACGAGGTGGCTGCCGCGCCACCAGGTGGTCTCGGCGCCCCGGGTGTGCGCGGTGACCCCGCGGCCGTCCTGCTCCAGGGTGTCCACCTTGCAGTCGGCGACCAGCCGGACCAGGGGGTGCGCGGCGGCGGCGTCGCGCAGCCCGCGCGTGAGGGCGTGCTGCGGCAGGTGCAGGGGGGCGGGCCCGTCCTCGAAGGTGATCCGCCGGGTCTCCTGACGGCGCCTCATGGTCCGCCAGGCCGCGAAGTGCGCCCCCTCGTCGCGCAGGGTGGCGCAGCCCAGCCGGTGCGCCATGGCGGCGGTGTCGGAGTGCAGGACGACCGAACGGGCGGGCCGTGGCTCCTCCTTGCCGGGCCCTTCGTCGAGCAGGACGCTGGGCACGCCGTGGCCGGCCAGGGCGAGGGCCAGGGACAGCCCGACGGGGCCCGCGCCGACGACGATCACCGGGTCCATGGCAGGGCTCCCGATGTCCGGTATGTGATCACACGACGTATGCAACCCACTGGAGGTGCCTGCGTCAAGTGACACCCGTCCGCACACAGCGGTGTGGTGCGGCGCAAAGGCTCCGCCGCACCACACCGGTCCCGCACTTTCGCTGACCGGGCGTCAGACCGCCCGGCCGGTGGCCATGTCGCCGGCGTCGGCCACGCCGACCACGGCTCCGGTGCTCTTGGTGGACTTCCTCAGCCGTCCCTCCAGCCAGGAGGCGAAGGTGGTGAGGGTGAAGTTCACCGCGATGTAGATCAGGGCGATCACCACGAGCGAGGCGATGGTGTTGCTGTAGTTCGCCGAGATCTGCCGGTTCATCGAGAGCAGCTCGGTGAGGCCGAGCAGCGACCCGCCGAGCGCGGTGTCCTTGAGGATCACCACGAGCTGGCTCACCAGCGCCGGCAGCATCGCCGTGACGGCCTGCGGGATCAGCACGTGGGCCATGGTCTGGCCCTTGCGCATGCCGATCGCCTTGGCGGCGTCGGTCTGGCCACGGGGCAGGGACTGCACGCCCGCCCGGACGATCTCGGCGATGACCGAGGCGTTGTACAGGACCAGGCCGGTGATCACCGCGAAGAGCGGGCGGGCGTCGGAGGTGACGTCGGTGAACTCCCGGTAGAAGGCCGCGCCGAAGATCATCAGCATCAGCACCGGGATGGCGCGGAAGAACTCCACGACCGCGCCGACGGGAACGCGCACCCAGGCGTGGTCGGAGAGCCGGCCGATGCCCAGCAGGGCGCCCAGCGGCAGGGCGATGACCATGGCGATCGCGCCGGCCTTCAGGGTCTCCAGCAGGCCGGGGATCAGGAAGGTCGTCCAGATCTGGCCGTCGGTGACGAAGGGCGTCCACTTGTCGGCGTCGAGCTGCTGCTTGTCCGCCATGGAGGAGAGGACCCACCAGGCGACGAGGGCGAGCAGGACGACGAAGACGCCCGCGTAAATCCAGTTGCGCGCCTTGGCCTTGGGGCCCGGGGCGTCGTACAGCACGGAGGTCATCGCTTCACCGCCACTCGCTTGGCCACCCAGCCCAGCAGCAGCCCGGTGGGCAGGGTCAGCAGGCAGAAGCCGAGGGCGAAGATGCCGAAGACGGCGAAGAGCGCCTGCGACTCGTTCTCGATCATTTCCTTCATCAGCAGGGCCGCTTCGGCCACGCCGATGGCCGCCGCCACCGTGGTGTTCTTGGTGAGGGCGATCAGTACGTTGGCGAGCGGTGCCACGACCGCCCGGAAGGCCTGCGGGAGCACGATCAGGGTCAGGACCTGGAGGAAGTTCAGGCCCAGCGCGCGGCCCGCCTCCGCCTGGCCGACGGGCACCGTGTTGATGCCCGAGCGCAGCGCCTCGCAGACGAAGGTGCCGGTGTAGGCGACCATGCCGAGGACGGCGAGCCGGAAGCCGATCTCCTTGAAGGTGCCGCCGCCCAGGGTGACGCCGAGGGTCTGGTTGAGACCCAGCGAGCAGCCGATGATCAGCAGGGTCAGCGGGGTGTTGCGGACCAGGTTGACGTAGGCGGTGCCGAAGCCCCGCAGCAGTGGGACCGGGCTGACCCGCATCCCGGCCAGGACGGTCCCCCAGACCAGGGAACCTATCGCCGAGTAGAGGGTGAGCTGAACCGTCACCCAGAAGGCTCCGAGCAGGTCGTACTGCCCGGAATCAAGAAAGTCGAACACGTTGCCCTGCGCTCTCCCCAGGATGGCCGGTGAGGGCCGCCGCCGCCCGCGCCGGGCGGACGGCGGCGCCCCTCACCGGGAAATCAGCTGCCTTCGGTGATCTGCGGGGCCGGCTCGTTCTTGTAGTCGGCGGGACCGAAGTTCTTCTTCACCGCCGCGTCCCAGGAACCGTCCGAGACCATCTTCTTGAGCGCTGCGTTGATCTTGGTCTGGAGGTCCTTGTCGCCCTTCTTCAGACCGATGCCGTAGGGCTCGTTGCTCAGGTTCAGCCCGACGAGCTTGAACTTGCCCTTGTTCTTGTCCTGTGCGGCGTAACCGGCCAGGATCGAGTTGTCCGTGGTCAGCGCGTCGACGGACTTGTTCTCCAGGCCGGTCAGGCACTCGGAGTAGCCGCCCTGCTGGAGCAGATCGGCCTCGGGGGCCAGCTTGGTCTTGACGTTTTGCGCCGACGTGGAGCCGGTCACCGAGCAGAGCTTCTTCTTGTTGAGGTCCTCGGGCTTCGTGATGCCGCTCTCGTCGGAACGCACCAGCAGGTCCTGGTGGGCGAGGAAGTACGGACCCGCGAAGTCGACCTTCTCCTTGCGCTTGTCGTTGATCGTGTAGCTCGCGACGACGAACTTCACGTCGCCGTTCGAGATCAGGTTCTCGCGCTCGGCGCTGACGGCCTGCTTCCACTCGATCTTGTCGGGCTGGTAGCCCAGCTCCTTGGCGACGTACGTCGCCACGTCCACGTCGAAACCGCTGAACGTGCCGTCGGGGTTCTTCAGGCCCACACCCGGCTGGTCGAACTTGATGCCGATGACGACCTTGCCGGAGCCGTCGGCGGCGTCGTCCTTCTTGTCGCCGCCGCCGCCGCCGCACGCGGTCGCGGTCAGGGCGAGGACGGCGGCCGTGGCGACGGCCGCGCCGGTCTTGAGAACCTTCATGTGAACTTCCCTCGGATGAGACGTTGTTGGACGACGAGCGGAATCACGTCGTACGGCGACGGCACGCGCCGCCGACCGGATCACTACCAGACGCGGGCGTCAGTGATGCAGGATCTTCGACAGGAAGTCCTTGGCGCGGTCGCTGCGCGGGTTGCTGAAGAACTGGTCGGGCGTGGCCTGTTCGACGATCTTGCCATCGGCCATGAAGACGACCCGGTTGGCGGCGGAGCGGGCGAAGCCCATCTCGTGGGTGACGACGACCATCGTCATGCCCTCGGCCGCGAGCTGCTGCATGACCTCCAGCACCTCGTTGATCATCTCCGGGTCCAGCGCCGAGGTGGGCTCGTCGAAGAGCATCACCTTCGGGTCCATCGCCAGCGCGCGGGCGATCGCGACGCGCTGCTGCTGGCCGCCCGACAGCTGCGCCGGGTACTTGTCGGCCTGCGAGCCCACGCCCACCCGGTCCAGCAGCGACTTCGCCTTCTCCAGCGCGGCCGCCTGCTCCGTCTTGCGGACCTTGAGCTGGCCCAGCATCACGTTCTGCAGCACCGTCTTGTGCGCGAACAGGTTGAACGACTGGAAGACCATGCCCACATCGGCACGCAGCCGGGCCAGTTCCCTGCCCTCGGCGGGCAGTTCCCTGCCGTCGACCGTGATGGTGCCCGAGTCGATCGTCTCCAGCCGGTTGATGGTCCTGCACAGCGTGGACTTGCCCGATCCCGAGGGACCGATCACCACGACGACCTCACCGCGGGCAATGCTCAGATCGATGTCCTGAAGCACGTGCAGCGCGCCGAAGTGCTTGTTGACGTTGCTCAGTACGACCAGGCCGTCCGCGGCACCGGCCGCGTCCTGCACGTCCTTGGTCACTGATACTCCGCTCATCGGCTTCTTGCTCCGTCCTCCGTCGGTTGGGAGGACAGTAGTGAGCGGGCGAGCACAGCGTCACCACATCTGAGGGAATATTGAGGATAACGATCCGGCCTCGCGCCGATACGCTCCGTGCGCGACGGCCGCCCGGAGCCGCCGTCCCCGTACCGTCCTCGTACCGGGTGAATAACAGAAGACGCGCCGGACCGGAACCCCCTTGACGTGGGAGTCTCCATGGGCGTGGATGCAGGGTGCCCGTAATACATCCAGGAATCCGGGAGAGCCGGGAAGGGAGGACGCCGTGAGACTGCTGCTCGTCGAGGACGACGATCACGTCGCCGCCGCGCTGTCGGCGATCCTCGCCCGTCACGGCTTCCAGGTGACCCACGCCCGCAACGGCGAAGAGGCCCTCCAGGCGCTGCTGCCGGCCGGCGCCCCGCCCTTCGGCGTGGTCCTGCTCGACCTCGGCCTGCCCGACCAGGACGGTTACGAGGTCTGCGGCAAGATCCGCAAGCGCACCGCGACGCCCGTCATCATGGTCACCGCCCGGGCCGACGTGCGCTCGCGCATCCACGGCCTGAACATGGGCGCCGACGACTACGTGGTCAAGCCCTACGACACCGGCGAACTCCTCGCCCGCATCCACGCCGTCGCCCGCCGCACCGGCGTCTCCGAGGAGGCCGCCGCCACCGGCACCGGCACCCCGGCCCTGGTGCGGTTCGGGCCCGTCACCGTCGAGCTGCCCACCCGCCGGGTCAGCGTGAACGGCACCGACGTGCCGCTGACCCGCAAGGAGTTCGACCTGCTCGCCCTGCTCGCGCAGCGGCCCGGCGTGGTCTTCCGGCGCGAGCAGATCATCAGCGAGGTGTGGCGCACCAGCTGGGAGGGCACCGGCCGGACCCTTGAGGTGCACGTCGCCTCGCTGCGCTCCAAGCTGGGCATGCCCGCCCTCATCGAGACCGTCCGCGGGGTGGGCTACCGGCTCGTCACCCCGGCCGCGCGCTAGCGGGCCCGTCGTGCGCGCCCGGCTGCTCCCCCTCCTCGTCGTCCTCATGGCCGGGGTGCTGCTCGCGCTCGGCTTCCCGCTCGCCGTCAGCCTGGCCGCCGCCCAGCAGCAGAAGGTGGTCGTCGACCGGATCGACGACAGCGCCCGCTTCGCCGCCCTCGCCCAGTTCGTCATCGACGCCGAGGGCTCCAAGTCCACCGGCGCCGACGAGCGCCGCGAGACCCTCCAGCTGGAACTGGCCCGCTACCAGGAGCTGTACGGGATCCGCGTCGGCATCTTCTACCGCGACGACAACGCCATGGTCCGCGCCCCCGGCTGGTGGCAGCTCCCCGAGACCGGGGAGGGCCGCACCGCCTTCGACGAGGCCCTCGCCGGGCGCCGCAGCCACGACCCCGGCCAGGTGTGGCCCTGGCAGACCCACGGCAGGCTCCTCGTGGTCTCCCCGGTCGTCCTCGACGGCGACGTCGTCGCCGTCGTCGCCACCGAATCACCCACCGACCAGATGCGCGGCAGGATCCTGCGCGGCTGGCTGATCATCGCCGGCGGACTCTCCGCCGCCATGCTGGCCGCCTTCGGCGCCGCCCTCCGGCTCACCAGCTGGGTCCTCAAGCCCGTCGGCACCCTCGACGCGGCCGCCCACGGCATCGCCACCGGCCGGATGAACTCCCGCGTCGCCGCCGCCGGCGGCCCCCCGGAACTGCGCCGCCTGGCCCGTTCGTTCAACGAGATGGCCGACAACGTCGAAGAGGTACTGGAGCAGCAGCGGGCGTTCGTCGCGGACGCCTCCCACCAGCTGCGCAACCCGCTCGCCGCGCTGCTCCTGCGCATCGAGCTGCTCGCCCTCGAACTGCCCGAGGGCAACGAGGAGATCGCCTCCGTGCGCACCGAGGGCAAGCGCCTCGCCCAGGTCCTGGACGACCTCCTCGACCTGGCGCTGGCCGAGCACGCCTCCGCCGAGATCAGCCTCACCGACATCGGCGCCCTGGCCGCCGAGCGGGTCGCGGCCTGGCGGCCGTACGCCGAGGAGAAGGGCGTACGGCTCACCGGGGCCGGCCGGAGCGCCGTCACCGGCTGGGCCGACCCGATCGCCCTGTCCAGCGCCCTCGACGCCGTGATCGACAACGCCCTGAAGTTCACGCCGCAGGGCGAGGAGGTGCAGGTCTCGGTCAGCGCCGAGGGGCGCAGCGCGCTCGTCGTCGTCGCCGACCGGGGGCCCGGGCTGACCGAGGAGGAGCTGCTGCGCGTCGGCGACCGCTTCTGGCGCAGCGGCCGTCACCAGAACGTCAAGGGCTCCGGGCTCGGCCTGTCCATCTCCCGGGCCCTGCTCGCCTCGGGCGGCGGAACCCTGTCCTACGCGGCGAACCCGCCGCACGGGCTGCGGGTCACGGTGGCCGTCCCGCGCACCGACCCCCACGCCGGCTGACCCGGCTCACCAGCGCAGGGCGGTTCGGGCCGGCGCCGAGACGGCGTACACCTCGTCGACGGTTCGCAGCTCGAAGGCGGCCGCCCGTTCGGCGCCCGCGCGGGTGACGGACGGGAGGTGGAGGGCGGTCCCGCAGGTGCCGGCCAGGAAGCGGCGGGTGCCGTCGGGGAGGAGGCGGTGGAGCTCGTAGTGCCGGACCGGGCCGGCTGCCCGGTCCGCCCGGCCCCAGGTGAGGCGCAGCTCGGCTGCCGGGCCCCGGCGGGCCGCGGCGGCCACCCTCAGGTGCGGGGGCCGGGCCGGGGGCCGCCGCGCGGTGGTGTCGCGTACGGTCAGGGCCCCGAGGCGCCAGGACGCCGCCGCCGTCCCGGGTCCGGTGATCCGTACGGCCAGGGCGTACGCGGTCTTCCCGGCCAGCGTCGCGAGGGGGACGCGGGAGGTCCGCCAGCCGGGGGCGCCGCCGTCCGCCGCCGGGGCCGGCAGCCAGGTGTACGGCACCGCGGCGCCGGGCGAGGGGGCCTCGCGGGTCGCGACGCCGAACTCGACCGAGACCCCGCCGGTATGGACCAGCTCCGCGACCGCCGTGCGGGGCAGCGGCAGCCGGGTGGCGTGCAGGCCGACGGTGACGGGGGCGGCGCCGACACCGGAGACGAGCAGGCTGGAGCCGCCGCGCCAGGCGTCGGCGAAGTCCAGGGTGATCGCCGGCCGCGCCCCGGCGGTGTCGACCGCCCAGCGGCGGCCGGGCAGCCGGTCCTGGAGGCCGAGGTGGTTCCAGGGCGCGTCGGAGGTGACCGCGCCCCCCTGGTACCAGCGCAGGCCGTGCCCGGAGTTGAAGGAGCAGCCGAAGGGCAGCGCGCTCACGGTGGACCGGTCCGCCACCGCCGTGGCCGGGGCCCGCCACCCGCCGGACGGGGGCTCGGGCGCGGGCCGCGCCGGGTCCAGGGAGGCGCCCGTCCAGAACAGGTCGTCCGCGTGGTGGAAGGCGCCCGGCGAGCGGTCGGCGAGGTGGTCGCGGGTCCACTCGGGGCGGTAGAGGCCGAGGCTCACGACGTGGTCCCGGTCCCGGGGCACGATCGCGTCCCAGGGCACCGGCGCGTCCCAGCCGCGGGACTCCGTGTCCACGGCCGCCCACAGCTCGTGGCGGGAGCGCCCGAGCCGCTCGGCGAGCGCGCCCGAGTCCGCGAGGGTCCGGGCACTCCAGCGGAAGTCCACGAAGAAGGTGTCCGCGACCTTGCCCGAACGGTCCTCGTAGAACTCCTGGTTGAGGGGGTTCAGGGCGCCCTGCCAGCCCACCCGGCCGGTGCTGTTCATGGCGTCGTACCAGGTGGTGCGCAGTCCGTGCGGGGCGCCGGCCGTCCGCAGGGCGTGCAGGAACTCCCGCATGCGGGTGGCCAGTCCGCTGTCGCCGCCGTCCGTCTCGGCGTTGACGAACCAGCCGTCGAACCCGTACGTACGGGCCACCTCGACGAGTTTCTCCGCGAGCGGGAAGCGGCCCGCCGGATCCCGCCGGACCAGGTCGCGGGTCCACTGGAGGTCGCCGCCGTACGCGACGGGCGGCAGGAAGACGTTGCCGAGGACCGGGACGCCGTTGCGGTGGGCGGCGTCCACCACGGGCGCGTTCGGGGCGAGCACGATGCCCTCTCCGGCGGAGCCGCCCCAGAAGACCAGTTCGTCGAGGTACGCCCAGTGCGTGAGGGCGTAGTAGTCGGCGGTCGCCGAGCCCTGGGAGGGGTTGAGCGAGGTCGGCCCGAAGGAGACCAGCGAGGCGATCCGCGCCTGCCCGGCCCGGGCGGTGCGGTTCGCCGGGACCGGGGTGAAGCGCGGGGCGAGCGGCACGGAGGCGGTGTTGTAGGGCAGGTCCGGATCGGTCTCGGGGCTCCAGGCGGCGAGCGACCGCCATACGATGCCGGGCCCCGGGGTGCCCGGGGGCAGGGAGTCGGGGAACCAGTACGAGGCGTACGGGGTGAGGGTGGCGGCGGTCGGAGTTGGGGCCGCCGCGGCGGGGTGGGGGAGCGCGGCCGCCCCGAGCCCGGCGGCGCCGGCGGCGAGGACCGCGCGGCGGGCCGGCCGCGGTGAGGGGGGAGTGGTGCGCGGGGCGGCGCCGTGGCCGGACTCGGACATGCGGGGCTCCTCACGAGGGGGAAGGGGGGCTCACAGGCGGGGCGCGGGCGGCTCAGGGGCGGATCACGTCGGGTACGCGCAGCACCTCGGTGATGCCGCGCGCGGCGAGCCGGGCCGGGTCCCCGGCGTCCTCCTCCAGCACCACCGCCGGGCGCACCCCCCGGCCCGCCAGCACGGCCCAGGCTTCGAAGAAGGCACCGCCCGGGGCGCAGACGGCCCGGCCGGGGGCCGGGTCGGCGAGGCCTGCGGGGTCGGCGGGGTGCGGGTCGGCGCCGGGGCCGGCCGTGGGCAGGGCGAGTGCGGTGGACCGTGCGGCCGGGCGGTGTTCCCGGCCGCGCCAGGCCGCGGCGATCCGGGCGACGGCGGCGCCGGCGGGCTTGGTCCGGCGGTCGTTGGTGAGCAGGCCGAGGCCGTACTCCAGCTCCGGGAAGTCCGCCAGGTCCCGGGACACGTCGTGCGAGCACCACCAGGTCACGCCCCACAGGTCCGGGCAGTCCAGCGCGGCGGCCAGGGTGGTCTCCGCGAACTCCGCCGCGTGTTCGGGCCCGATCAGCGGCGCGGGCGCCCCGACCTCCTGGAGCCACACCGGGCGGTGCGGGTCCAGGGCCCAGGCCTTGGCCAGCTCGATCAGGTACGCGGCATGGTGCCCGGTGGCCGTCCCGGTGCGGCCGTGGCGCTGGGCGGTGCCGTTGAACACCCACGCGTGCACGGCGGTGGCCCCGCCGAGGCGGGCCGCCTGGGCGGGGGTGAAGGGGTGCCCGTCCCGGAACCAGACGGCGTCGTACTCGGCGTGCAGGTGCAGGCGGCCCGGGGCGCCCCGTTCGCAGGCGGCGAGCATCCGCTCCAGCCAGCGGGCCGCCCGGGCCGGGGTGATCCGGTCGGGGTCGGGGTGGGGGCCGTCGGAGAACTGGTTGATCTCGTTGCCGACGGTCATGCCGAGGAAGTTCGGCCGGTCGGCGAGGGCGGCGGCCAGCGTGCGCAGGTACTCCTCCTGCGCGGCCACCACGTCCGGATCGTCGAAAATGTTGCGCCGGTGCCAGGTGCGGGTCCAGGCGGGCAGGAAGTCGAAGCTCGACAAGTGGCCCTGCAGACCGTCCACGTTGACGTCGAGTCCGCGCTCGGCGGCCGCGTCGGCGAGCGCGACGAGCTGCTCGACGGCGCGCGGCCGGATCAGGGTGCGGTTCGGCTGGAACACCGGCCAGAGCGGGAAGACGCGTACGTGGTCCAGGCCGAGCGCGGCGACGGAGTCGAGGTCGGCCCGCACCACGTCGAGGTCGAAGTCCAGCCAGTGGTGGAACCAGCCCCGGGTCGGGGTGTAATTCGCGCCGAAGCGGAGGGTGCGCGGGGTCTGGTGCATGAAAGGTCCCGGAGTTTCGGGGGAATTCACCGGACGCGCATAACCTGCCGGGCCGCGCGAGAGGAGTCAACAGGGCCTCCACTGGGGCGCTTCGGTCCCGCCGACGGCGGCGGCCCGGGCGTGGGGGCGGAGAAACTAATGCGGTTTAGCTCCGGGCGCCGGGCGGTCGTGTACGGTCCGGCCAACGCAGTCCGCGTCGCCCAGGGATGAGGCAGGGATGGCCCGCAGACCCACCATCAAGGACATCGCGCGCCGGGCTGGGGTCTCGGAAAGCGCCGTCTCCTTCGCGCTCAACGGCCGCCCCGGCGTCTCCGAGCACACGCGCGGCCGGATCCGCCGGGTCGCCGAGGAACTCGGATGGCAGCCCAACAGCGCCGCCCGCGCCCTGTCCGGCGAACGCGCCGGCGCCGTCGGGCTGGTCCTGGCCCGCCCCGCGCACACCCTCGGCGTCGAGTCCTTCTTCCTCCAGCTCGTCTCCGGCATACAGGAAGTGCTCGCGGCGGGCCGGACCGCCCTGCTCTTCCAGGTGGTCGAGGACATCGACGCCGAGTGCGCGGTGTACCGCCGGTGGTGGGCCGAACGCCGCGTGGACGGGGTCCTGGTCGTCGACCCGCGGACGAGCGACCCGCGCCCGGAGCTGCTCGCCGCACTGGGCCTGCCGGCGGTGCTGATCGGCGGGACGGGCACGGAAGCGGGCACGGCCGCACCCGGGGGAAGGTCCGGGGCCGCCGACCAGGCTGGGGCCGTCTCCGCCCGCGCAGCCGTGTCGTGTGTCTGGGCCGATGACTCCCGGGCCATGGCCGAGGTGCTCGGTCATCTGCACGGGCTCGGTCACCGCCGCATCGTGCACATCGCCGGCCTCGCCGGTCTCTCCCACACCGCCCGCCGCATCGCCTCCCTGCGGGCCGAGGCGGCGCGGCTCGGGCCGGCCGCCGGGCGGGTGCGGTCCGTGACCACCGACTACTCCGACACCGAGGGCGCCGCCGCCACCCGGCGGGTCCTCGCCGAGCCCGAGCCGCCGACCGCCCTCGTCTACGACAACGACGTGATGGCGGTGGCGGGCAGCGCGGTCGCCGCCGAACTCGGCATCCCCGTGCCCGGCCGGCTCTCGATCGTGGCCTGGGACGACTCCGCCCTGTGCCGGGTCACCCACCCCCGGCTGACCGCCCTGGTCCGCGACACCGCCGGGTTCGGCCGGCTCGCGGCCGAGGAACTCCTCGCCCTGCTCGCCGGAAACCCGCCCCGGGCCCGGGAGAGCGAGCTGCCCCGGCTCGAACCCCGCGAGAGTACGGCGCCGCCCCCGGCCGCATACTGAAATCCGACCCCTCACAGGAGCGCCCACGTGACCAGCCCCACCTCAGCCCTCCCCGTCCCGCGCGAGGCCGCCCCGGCCGGCGGTCCGACCGTGGCGATCGACATCGGCGGCACGAAGATCGCCGGGGCGCTGGTCCACCCCGACGGCGCCATGACCGCCACCACCCGGCGCCCGACCCCGCGCGGCGCCGGCGCCGAGGCGGTCATGGCGGCGGTCGCCGAGGTCGTCGCCGACCTGTCGCGGGACCCGCTGTGGGAGCGGGCCGTCCGGTGCGGCATCGGCAGCGCCGGCCCGGTCGACACCGCGCGGGGCACGGTGAGCCCGGTCAACATCGGCGCCTGGCGGGGCTTCCCCGTCCAGGAGCGGATCACCGCCGAACTGCACGCGCGCGGCGCCCGGATCCCGGCCGTCCTGGCGGGCGACGGGGTCGCCATGACGGCCGCCGAGCACTGGCTCGGCGCGGCCCGGGGGCACGCGAACGCCCTCTGCATGGTGGTCTCCACCGGCGTCGGCGGCGGCCTGATCCTGAACAACCAGCTCCACCCCGGCCCCACCGGCAACGCCGGTCACATCGGCCACATCAGCGTCGCCTTCGACGGGGAGCCCTGCGTCTGCGGAGGCCGCGGCTGCGTCGAATCCCTCGCCTCGGGCACCGCCATCGCCCGCTGGGCCAGGGAGCACGGCTGGACCGGCCCCGACCCGTCGGCGGCGGGCGTCGCCGCCTGCGCCGCAGCCGGCGATCCGGTCGCCGTGGCCGCCTTCGACCGGGCCGGCCGGGCCCTCGCCGCAGCCATCGCGGCCACCGCCACCCTGACCGAGACCGACATCGCCGTCATCGGGGGCGGGGTCGCCGCCAGCGGGGACACCCTCTTCGAGCCGATCCGGCGGCACCTGGCCTCGTACGCGGCCCTGTCCTTCGTCCGCGACCTCCAGGTCGTCCCGGCCGCCCTCGGCACCCACGCCGGCCTGATCGGCGCGGCCGCCGCCGCGATGACACTGCTCCCGGACGGCGCCGCCCGGACCTGAGCCCCGGCCCGCCGGGAGGCCCTACGGCTTGACCGAGCGGTAGTAGCGCCGGGCTCCCTCGTGCAGGTCCAGCGGGTCCGTGTAGATCGCCGTCCGCAGGTCCACCAGCTGCGCCGCGTGCACCACGTGCCCGATCCGGTCGCGGCTGAGGATCACGGTCCGGGTGAACTGCTCCGTCAGCCGCTCCCCGGTGTCCTCGCGGGTCACCAGCAGGTTCGGCACCGCCACCGTCGCCACCGCGGCCGTGTTGCGCGCCCGGGCGTACGCGTCCTGCGGCATCACCGCCGCCCGGTAGTAGCGGGCCGGGCTGCCGCTGCCCTGGAGGGCTTCCACCAGGTCGCCCAGCTGCACGAGCCGGATCTCGAACCGCTCCGACAGCTCGCGCACCGCGGTCGTCGGCAGCCCGCCCGACCAGAAGAAGGCGTCGATCCGGCCCGCCTCCAGCTCCGCCGGCATGGTGTCGATGCCGATCGCGACCGGGGTGATGTCCCGCGTCGGGTTCAGCTTCGCCGCCGTCAGCATCCGGTCCGAGATCAGCCGGACCCCGGAACCGGCCTGGCCCACCGCGACCCGCTTGCCGCGCAGGTCGCGCGCCGACTGCACCGGGGAGCCCGCGGGCACCACCAGCTGTACGTAGTCGTCGTAGAGCCGCGCGACCCCGCGCAGCCGGGTGGAGCCCGGCTTGCCGTCGAGCCGGTACTTGGACACCGCGTCCGCCGTCGCCACCGTGAAGTCCGCCTCACCGGCGGCGACCCGCTGGAGGTTCTGCTGCGAGCCCTCGCTGGGCTCCAGATGGACCGTGACGCCCGGCAGGTCGGTGGCGAGGGCCTGCTCCAGCAGCTCCCCGTACCGGTGGTAGACGCCGTTACGCACCCCCGTGCTGAAGGTCAGGTCGCCCGTCACCTCCGGCTCCGCGAACGGCTTCAGCCACGCCAGCAGCCCCGCGAGCACCGCCAGCACGGCGACGCCGGCCAGCAGGGCACGGCGCCGGGCGGTTCGGGTGGTCAGGAGGGGCATGGCGGCGATCCTGCCACCCGCCCGCCGCCTTGTCACGGCGGTACCGGCCGCCCCGGACGCGGCCCTGCGCGCGGACGGAGCGCCCGCGCGAACGGAGGGCCGCCGGGTACCGCCTACCCTTGTCGTATGACCAGCAGCAGCGACCGGAGCCCGGCAGTGGACCTTAAGGGAACTTACGAGGTGCGCACCTACGGGTGCCAGATGAACGTGCACGACTCCGAGCGGCTCTCCGGTCTGCTGGAGGACGCGGGCTACGTCCGCGCGCCCGAGGGCTCCGACGGCGACGCCGACGTCGTGGTCTTCAACACCTGCGCCGTCCGCGAGAACGCCGACAACAAGCTGTACGGCAACCTCGGCCGGCTCGCTCCCATGAAGACCAAGCGCCCCGGCATGCAGATCGCCGTCGGCGGCTGCCTGGCGCAGAAGGACCGCGACACGATCGTGAAGCGGGCCCCCTGGGTCGACGTGGTCTTCGGCACGCACAACATCGGCAAACTGCCGGTCCTGCTGGAGCGCGCCCGCGTCCAGGAGGAGGCGCAGGTCGAGATCGCCGAGTCGCTGGAGGCCTTCCCCTCCACGCTGCCCACCCGCCGCGAGTCCGCGTACGCGGCCTGGGTCTCGATCTCCGTCGGCTGCAACAACACCTGCACCTTCTGCATCGTCCCGGCGCTGCGCGGCAAGGAGGAGGACCGCCGGCCCGGCGACATCCTCGCCGAGGTGGAGGCACTGGTCGCCGAGGGCGTCTCGGAGATCACCCTGCTCGGCCAGAACGTCAACGCGTACGGCTCCGACCTGGGCGACCGCGAGGCCTTCTCGAAGCTGCTGCGCGCCTGCGGGGCCATCGAGGGCCTGGAGCGGGTCCGCTTCACCTCCCCGCACCCGCGCGACTTCACCGACGACGTGATCGCGGCGATGGCCGAGACCCCGAACGTGATGCCGCAGCTGCACATGCCGCTCCAGTCCGGCTCGGACCCCATCCTCAAGGCGATGCGCCGGTCCTACCGGCAGGAGCGCTTCCTCGGGATCATCGAGAAGGTGCGCGCCGCCATCCCGCACGCCGCGATCTCCACCGACATCATCGTCGGCTTCCCCGGCGAGACGGAGGAGGACTTCCAGCAGACCATGCACGTGGTGCGCGAGGCCCGCTTCGCGAACGCCTTCACCTTCCAGTACTCCAAGCGCCCCGGCACCCCGGCCGCCGACATGGAGGGGCAGATCCCCAAGGAGGTCGTCCAGGACCGCTACATGCGCCTGGTCGCCCTCCAGGAGGAGATCTCCTGGGAGGAGAACAAGAAGCAGGTCGGCCGCACCCTGGAGGTCATGGTCGCCGAGGGCGAGGGCCGCAAGGACGGCGCCACCCACCGGCTGTCCGGGCGCGCCGCCGACAACCGCCTGGTGCACTTCACGCAGCCGGAGCAGGAGGTCCGCCCCGGTGACGTGGTCACCGTGGACATCACCTACGCCGCCCCGCACCACCTGCTGGCCGAGGGGCCGACCCTCTCGGTGCGGCGCACCCGCGCCGGGGACGCCTGGGAGAAGCGCAACGCCGCCCCGGCGCAGCCCGCCGGCGTCATGCTGGGCATCCCGACCCTGGGTGTCCCGGCCCCGCTGCCCGTCGCCACGTCGGGCTGCGCGATCCCGTCCGCCTGAGACCGCTCCCGCCCGCCACACCGGCGGAGCCGTGCCGGGCTCCGTACGAGCCGAGCCCGGACGGCCCCGGCCGGGCCCTGCCGTAGCGCCGTCGGCGGCTATAGGCTGCGGATCATGCTCGTAGCCGCCGCCGTCTGTCCCGCACCGCCGCTCCTCGTGCCGGAGGTCGCCGCGGGCGCCGCCGCCGAGCTGGACGGCGCCCGTACCGCCTGCTCCGACGCCCTCGCCGTGCTCGCCGCCTCCCGGCCCGACCTGCTGGTCGTGGCCGGGCCCGCCGGGGCCGGCCACCTCGGGGCCTACCCGTCGGGCTCCCGGGGCGGCTTCCACGGCTTCGGCGTCGAGGCCGCCGTCCGGCTCGGCGCGGGCGAGGAGGGGCCGCGCGTGCTTCCCGCCCCGCTCGCCGTGGGCGCCTGGCTGCTGGACCGCGCCGGCTGGGGCGCCGCCCCCGTCGAGGGGCTCGGTGTGGCCGAGGACGCCGCGCCCGAGGAGTGCCTGCGCACCGGCCGGGAGCTCGCCGCGCGCGACGCGCGGGTCGCCCTGCTCGTCATGGGCGACGGCAGCGCCTGCCGCACCCTGAAGGCCCCCGGTTACCTCGACGACCGCGCCGCCGCCTTCGACGCCGCCGCCGCCCGCGCCCTGGGCGCCGCCGACACCACGGCTCTGGCCGCGCTCGACCCGGCTCTCGCCGCCGAGCTGCTGGCCGCCGGACGCGCCCCCTGGCAGGTCCTCGCGGGCGCCGCCGAGGGCGCGGGCCTCGACGGCCGGCTGCTGTACGAGGACGCCCCGTACGGCGTCGGTTACTTCGTGGCCGCCTGGTCCTGATCCGGCCCGGCCCGGGACACGACGAAGGGGCGCGGCACCGGGTGGTCCCGGTCCCGCGCCCCTTTCCGTACAGCGCGTCAGGAAGCGGCGGGCGGCGTCGGCGCCGCCGGCGGCGTCGGCCCGCCGGGACCCTGCGCCGGCCCGTCCTGCGTGCCCTCGGGCCCGCCCGGGGCGTCCTTGTGCGCGATCTTGCCCAGGGCGTCCTTCGCCTTGTCCGTTCCCGTCGTGATCCGGTCGCTGTACTTGCCGTGGGTCTTGGAGTCCACGGCCTTGGCGACCTTGTCCAGACCCTCGCCGATCCTGCCCTCGTGCTGCTGCGCGAGGTCACCGACCTTGTCCTTGGCCGGAGCGAGCTTGGCCTTGAGATTGTCCAGCAGACCCATGGGTCACCTTTCGATGGCGGTGGCTACTTCAGGGCGCCCTCGCCGGTCTCGCTGTCGGCGGCTGCCTCCGCCGACTGCTGCTTCGGAATCTCCACGGCCTCCGCCGCCGGAGCCTGCGCCGCGGCCTCCGCAGCCGTCCCGGCGTCGGCCCCGGCCTCCTCGGCCGTGGACTCCGACTCCGCCGTCACGGCCGCGGCCGCCGAATCCTCGGTCGCGGCCTCGTCCTTGCGACGAAGAAACCGACTGAAAACACCCATGTCTGCTCCCATAACGTTACTCGTGAGGGTGAAGTTCCGCCCGGTCCCGCCGGGCATCCGCCAGGCGTACGCCCGGCCCGAACCTCTTCAGGGCAACGACCCCCGCCCCACCCCGTCACCTCACCCGATCGGGTACATGCCGTTCGGTTTGCGAGACTGTTCAGGTGAGCAAAGCAGCCCCCGCCCCGCGGGTCATCGCCGTCGTCGGTCCCACCGCGGCCGGAAAGTCCGATCTGGGCGTCGCCCTGGCCCGCCACTTCGACGGCGAGGTCGTCAACGCCGACTCCATGCAGCTCTACCGGGGGATGGACATCGGAACCGCGAAGCTGACGACCGAGGAACGCGAGGGAGTCCCGCACCACCTCCTCGACGTCTGGGACGTCACCGAGACCGCCAGCGTCGCCGAGTACCAGCGCCTCGCCCGCGCCGAGATCGACCGGCTGCTCGCCGCGGGCCGCACCCCGGTCCTCGTCGGCGGCTCCGGCCTCTACGTCCGCGGCGCCCTCGACGCCATGGAGTTCCCCGGCACCGACCCCGAGGTCCGGGCCCGGCTGGAGGAGGAGGCCACGCTGCGCGGCCCCGGCGCCCTGCACGCCCGCCTCGCCGCCGCCGACCCGGCCGCCGCCGCCGCGATCCTGCCCAGCAACGGCCGCCGCATCGTGCGCGCCCTGGAGGTCATCGAGATCACCGGACGGCCCTTCACCGCCAACCTCCCCGGCCACGACTCCGTCTACGACACGGTCCAGATCGGCGTCGACGTGGCCCGGCCCGAGCTCGACGTGCGGATCGCGACGCGCGTGGACCGCATGTGGGAGGCCGGGCTGGTGGACGAGGTCCGCGCCCTGGAGGCCCGGGGCCTGCGCGAGGGCGTCACCGCCTCCCGCGCCCTCGGCTACCAGCAGGTCCTTGCCGCCCTCGCGGGGCAGTGCACCGAAGAGGAGGCCAGGGCCGAGACCGTACGGGCCACCAAGCGCTTCGCCCGCCGCCAGGACTCCTGGTTCCGCCGCGACCCCCGAGTCCACTGGCTCAGCGGCGCCGCCGCCGACCGCGGGGAACTCGCCGGACTCGCGCAGTCGTTGGTCGAACGAGCGGTTACAGCCTGATCACGTGATGGCATCGGGACGCCCCGCGCGCCCGTCCGGAGCCCGGGAGCGTGCCATCATCAAACTTCTGAACAGTGGCGTACGAAGTCCGAGTGGGGAGGGCGCGTGGCGATGGAGGCCGGCCCTCGTGACACCGGGCGGGACGACACCAGGCAGGAAGCGGACCCGATGCTTCTCGGCGGCCCGGCAAGCCCGGCGAACACCGCAGGCCCCGGCGCGCCGGGCGGGTCCACCGGGGCCGACGTGCCGGTCCCCCCGGACGCGGCCGACGGCCTCGGCCTGCCTGCCGACCCCGCGCGCCTGACCCCCGACGGCCCCGACGCCCCCGAGCCCGGCGCCGAGGCCACCGGCCCCGCCGTCGAGGTCGAGCTGCGTCCCCAGCGGCGCCTGAGGCTCTGGCAGATCGCCCCCATCGTCATGCTGGCCGCCGCCGGATCGCTGATGTTCGCCTTCCCCCTCGCCTTCGAGTTCGGGGACGGGGGCGCCGTCGTCGCCATGCTCGGCTTCCTCATCAGCTGCTGCGCGGGCGGCTGGGGCATGATGGCCGCGCGCCGCGTCGGCTACACCTGGCCCGGGCTGCCGCCGCGCGGCAGCGGCCGCCGCCCCGACTGGCGCATGGCCGGGCTGTACGCGCTGGTCGCGCTGGCCGTCGTAGCACTCGCCGTGTACCGGGTGGCCCGGCTGCGCTAGCCGGCCCCGCCGGCCGGGCAGGGGCCGCTGACACCGCGCTGACCTGCTCCGACCGGTTCGCGGCGGGCTCGGTACCATGGGCGGGTGACGCACACCACCCTCTCCTTCCTCAAGGGTCACGGGACCGAGAACGACTTCGTGATCATCCCCGACCCCGGCAACGCCATCGAGCTGCCCGCGAGCGCCGTCGCCGCCCTGTGCGACCGCCGCGCCGGCATCGGCGCCGACGGTGTGCTGCACGTGGTGCGCTCCGCCGCCCACCCCGAGGCCGCGCACCTCGCGGACGAGGCCGAATGGTTCATGGACTACCGCAACAGCGACGGCTCCATCGCCGAGATGTGCGGCAACGGCGTGCGCGTCTTCGCCCGCTACCTCCAGCACGCCGGTCACGTCGAGCCCGGCGACCTCGCCGTGGCCACCCGGGGCGGCGTCAAGCGGGTCCACCTCGACAAGAGCGGTGACGTCACCGTCTCCATGGGCCGCGCCGAGCTCCCCGAGGGCGAGGTCACGGTCTCGGTCGGCGAGCGCAGCTGGCCCGCGCGCAACGTGAACATGGGGAACCCGCACGCGGTGGCGTTCGTTGAAAGCCTCGACCACGCCGGCACCCTGTACAGCCCGCCGCCGTTCAGCCCGGCCTCCGCCTACCCCACCGGGGTCAACGTCGAGTTCGTCGTCGACCGCGGCCCCCGGCACGTCGCCATGCGCGTCCACGAGCGCGGCTCCGGCGAGACCCGCTCCTGCGGCACCGGCGCCTGCGCCGTCGCCGTGGCGGCCATCCGCCGTGACGGCGCCGACCCCGCCGTCACGGGCGAGCCGGCCACCTACACCGTGGACCTGCCCGGTGGCACCCTCGTCATCACCGAACACCCCGACGGGCGGATCGACATGACCGGACCCGCCGTCATCGTGGCCTCCGGGGAGTTCGAGGCGGCCTGGCTGACCGAAACGGCTTTCGCCTGAAGATTCCCTCTCATGGGTGATCCGTTTCACGCTGAGCGAGAGGTGGACTGCGCCACGTGGTGGGGTCGGTAACATCAGGCACCGGCCCTGAGGGCTCACCCCATGCCCGCCACCGCCGGTCGAAGCCGTCGGAGGTGCCCATGAGTGCAGAGGCCACGAACCCCGAAGCACATGCCGAAGTGCGCCCTGAGTTGCGCAGACGTGGTCGGACCAGGCTCGATCTGCGCCGCCTGGGGCGGGCCGCGCTGCTCGGGCCCGCGTCCCGCGACCGGCTGCCGGACGCGATCGGACACGTAGCAGAAGCGCACCGCGCCCACCATCCGGACGCCGATCTGTCCCTCCTGCGCCGGGCCTACCTCCTCGCGGAGACCTCCCACCGCGGTCAGATGCGCAAAAGCGGTGAGCCGTACATCACACATCCGCTCGCCGTCACGCTCATCCTGGCCGAACTCGGCGCCGAGACCACGACCTTGACGGCCTCTCTGCTGCACGACACCGTCGAGGACACGGACGTGACCCTCGATCAGGTCCGCGAGGAGTTCGGCGACGAGGTCTGCTTCATCGTCGACGGCGTCACCAAGGTCGAGAAGATCGACTACGGCGCCGCCGCCGAGCCGGAGACCTTCCGCAAGATGCTCGTCGCCACCGGCAACGACGTCCGCGTGATGTCCATCAAGCTCGCCGACCGGCTCCACAACATGCGCACCCTCGGCGTGATGCGCCCCGAGAAACAGGCCCGCATCGCCAAGGTCACCCGTGACGTCCTGATCCCCCTCGCCGAACGGCTCGGCGTCCAGGCCCTCAAGACCGAGCTCGAAGACCTCGTCTTCGCGATCCTGCACCCCGAGGAGTACGAGGCCACCCGCGCGCTCATCGCCGCCCACGCCGGGGACGACCCGCTCCCCGCCATCGCCGACTCCGTGCGCGCCGTCCTGCGCGAGGCCGGCATCGCCGCCGAGGTACAGGTGCGGCCGCGGCACTTCGTCTCCGTCCACCGCATCTCCCGTACGCGCGGCGAACTGCGCGGCTCCGACCTCGGCCGCATCCTCGTCCTCGTCGCCGAGAACGCCGACTGCTACGGGGTCCTCGGCGAGCTGCACACCTGCTTCACGCCGGTCGTCTCCGAGTTCAAGGACTTCGTCGCCGCCCCGAAGTTCAACCTCTACCAGTCCCTCCACACCGCCGTCGCCGTCCCCGAGGGATACGTCGCCGAGGTGATCGTCCGCACCCGCCAGATGCACCGGGTCGCCGAGGCGGGCGTCGTCGCCCTCGGCAACCCGTACACCACCGGGGAGGGCGCCGACAGCGACGAGGAGCGCGTCGACCCCACCCGCCCCGGCTGGCTCTCCCGGCTCCTGGACTGGCAGCAGTCCGCGCCGGACCCCGACACCTTCTGGAGCGTGCTGCGCGCGGAGCTGGCGCAGGACCGCGAGATCACCGTGTTCCGCGAGGACGGGGCCACCAGCGGCACCATCAGCCTGCCGGCCGGCGCCAGCTGTATCGACGCCGCCTACGCGCAGTACGGCGAGGCGGCCCACGGCTGTATCGGCGCCCGGGTCAACGGGCGCCTCACCTCCCTGTCCGCCCCGCTCTGCGACGGGGACACCGTCCAGCTGCTCCTCGCGCACGACGCCTCCTCCGGGCCCGGCGCCGACTGGCTGGAGCACGCCAGGACCCCCGCCGCGCGGATCGCCATCAGCAGCTGGCTCGCGGCCCACCCCGACGGCGCGGGCCCCGCCACCGCCGTCCCCCGGGCACCGCTGTCCGTGACCGGGCTGCGGGGCGGCGGGGGCAACGCCGTCGTGGACCTGCCCGACGCCCACGTACGGCTCGCCGGCTGCTGCACGCCGGTGCCGCCGGACGCGGTCGCCGGGTTCGTCGTACGGGGCGGGGCGGTCACCGTGCACCGCGTGCACTGTCCGGCCGTCGCCCAGATGCGTTCCGTGGGGCGCACCTCGGTCGCCGTGCACTGGCGGGCCACCGCGGACTGCCGCGTCACCCTGCTCGCCGAATCGTTCGGCCGCCCGCACCTGCTGGCCGACCTGACCGAGGCCATCGCCCGGCAGGGGGTCGAGGTGGTGTCCGCGACCGTGGAGCCGCCGGTCGAGCAGCGGGTCCGGCACTCCTACACGCTGCAACTGCCCGACGCGACGGGACTGCCCGCCCTGATGCGGGCGATGCGGGACGTGCCGGGCGTGTACGACGTCAGCAGGGCTTAGGGATTCCGGGGGCTTACGGGGTTACGGGGCTTACGGGGGTCTGCGGCTTTCGGGATCGGTGGCGTGCGGCGGGCGGGGGCGTACGCCGGGGGCGTGCGTAGGCCGGTGCGGCGCCGGGGCGACACGTTCGGGTGGCCCCGTCGCGCGTCGCCCACGGGCGTCCGGCGGGCGCTGGTAAGCGATGGTGGATGCAGCTCTCCTCCCCGCGCCTGCGCGCCGCCCTGCTGGCGGCAGCCTCCCTCACCCTCGTCGCCGCCGTGCTGCCCCCGCCGAAGCCGCTCGGCATCGGCGACCGGCTGTTCCCGGAGCTCGGCAACCCGGGGTACGACGTCCTCACGTACGACCTGTCCTTCACGTACAAGGACAACAGCAGCCCCCTCGACGCGGTGACCGTGATCGAAGCCCGCGCCCTGGAGCCGCTGGAGCGGATCAATCTGGACTTCACCAACGGAACGGTCGCCTCCGCCGAGGTCAACGGGGAACCCGCGCGGTTCGAGAGCGCCGGGGAGGACCTCGTACTCACCCCCGCGCACGCCGTGGCCGCCGGCACGCCGTTGCGCATCACCGTCCGGCACACCAGCGACCCGCGCGGCCGCTCCGACGGCGGCTGGGTGCCCACCGACGACGGCCTGGCCATGGCCAACCAGGCCGACGCCGCCCACCGCGTCTTCCCCTGCAACGACCACCCCGCCGACAAGGCGTACTTCACCTTCCACGTCACCGCGCCCGACGGGATGACGGCCGTGGCCAACGGAGTGCCCAGCGCCCTCCCGGCCGCCCGCATCGGCGGTGCGGGCGGCGCGACGGTGTGGACGTACAAGACCCTGCACCCCATGGCCACCGAGCTGGCCCAGGTCTCGGTCGGCCGCTCCGCCGTCGTGCACCGCACCGGGCCGCACGGACTCCCGCTGCGCGACGTCGTGCCCGCAGCCGACCGCGAGCGGCTGGAGCCGTGGCTCGCCAGGACCGCCGGGCAGATCGAGTGGATGGAGCAGCGGGTCGGGCGCTACCCCTTCGAGAACTACGGCGTGCTCATCGCCCGCGCGAAGACCGGCTTCGAGCTGGAGACGCAGACCCTCTCGCTCTTCGAGCACAGCCTGTTCGCGGGGGAGGGCTACCCCGAGTGGTACGTGGAGTCCGTCATGGTCCACGAGCTGGCCCACCAGTGGTTCGGCGACAGCGTGGCCCCGCGGACCTGGTCCGACCTGTGGCTCAACGAAGGACACGCGACCTGGTACGAGGCCCTCTACGCGGACGGGCTCGGCACGTACTCCCTGGAGCGGCGCATGCGCGAGGCGTACCAGCGCTCGGACCAGTGGCGGGCCGCCGGCGGCCCCCCGGCGGCCCCCAAGGCGGCGGCTCCCGGCGAGAAGATCGGGCTGTTCCGCCCGGTCGTCTACGACGGCTCCGCGCTGATCCTCTACGCGCTGCGCCAGGAGGTCGGCGCCGAGGCCTTCGACCGCATCGAGCGGAGCTGGGTCGCCGAGCACCAGGACGGCGTGGCCGGCACCGACGACTTCGTACGCCTGGCCTCCCGCGAGGCCGGCCGCGACCTCGGGGCCTTCCTGGAGCCGTGGCTGTACGGGAAGACGACCCCGCCGATGCCGGGCCACCCGGAGTGGAGCGCCTCGGCGGCGTCGGCTCCGGCGCGCAAGTCTCCAGCGCGGAAGGCCCCGGCGACGAAGGTTCCGGCGCGTAAGGCCCCCGCGCAGGCCCCCGCGAAGGCCGCGGCCGGGAAGGGAGCGGCCGGGAAAACGGTATGACGGGCCGGGAACGGGCATGTCACCATCGACAGGGCCGGCCGCCCCGGGAATCACCGGGCGGGGTGACGCGTTGGACGTGACAGTGTTATGTCACGTGCGGCGGTACCTTTGGCCATAGCCGGCGCGGACGCCATCGAAACGACGTAAGGATCCAATGACCTCCTCTTCTTCCCCTTCCCAGGACCCGCGGGACGCGCAGGACGCGCGGGACCCGCAGAGCTTCACCGAGAGCCTTCGGGCCGATGCCCTGATGGAAGAGGACGTCGCCTGGAGCCACGAGATCGACGGAGAGCGGGACGGCGACCAGCTCGACCGCTCCGAGCGCGCGGCCCTGCGCCGTGTGGCCGGTCTCTCCACCGAGCTCGAAGACGTCACCGAGGTCGAGTACCGACAGCTCCGCCTGGAGCGCGTCGTACTCGTCGGCGTCTGGACCTCCGGGACCGTGCAGGACGCCGAGAACTCCCTCGCGGAGCTCGCGGCCCTCGCCGAGACCGCCGGCGCCCTCGTCCTCGACGGCGTCATGCAGCGTCGCGACAAGCCCGACCCGGCCACCTTCATCGGCTCCGGCAAGGCCCGCGAACTGCGCGACATCGTGCTGGAGAGCGGCGCCGACACCGTCGTCTGCGACGGCGAACTCAGCCCCGGCCAGCTCATCGCCCTCGAAGACGTCGTCAAGGTCAAGGTGGTCGACCGGACCGCTCTGATCCTCGACATCTTCGCCCAGCACGCCAAGTCCCGCGAGGGCAAGGCGCAGGTCGCACTCGCGCAGATGCAGTACATGCTGCCGCGCCTGCGCGGCTGGGGTCAGTCGCTGTCCCGGCAGATGGGTGGCGGCGGCGGTGGCGGCATGGCCACCCGAGGCCCCGGTGAGACCAAGATCGAGACCGACCGGCGCCGCATCCGCGAGAAGATGGCGAAGATGCGCCGGGAGATCGCCGAGATGAAGACCGGCCGCGACATCAAGCGGCAGGAACGGCGCCGCAACAAGGTGCCCTCGGTCGCCATCGCCGGCTACACCAACGCCGGCAAGTCCTCCCTGCTCAACCGCCTCACCGGCGCGGGCGTGCTGGTGGAGAACGCGCTGTTCGCCACCCTCGACCCGACCGTGCGCCGCGCCGAGACCCCCTCCGGCCGGGTCTACACCCTGGCCGACACGGTGGGCTTCGTCCGGCACCTGCCCCACCACCTCGTCGAGGCGTTCCGCTCCACGATGGAGGAGGTCGGCGACTCCGACCTCATCCTGCACATCGTGGACGGCTCCCACCCGGCGCCGGAGGAGCAGCTGGCGGCCGTACGGGAGGTGATCCGCGAGGTCGGCGCCGTGAACGTGCCCGAGATCGTGGTCATCAACAAGGCGGACGCCGCCGACCCGCTCGTCCTCCAGCGGCTGCTGCGCATCGAACGGCACTCCATCGCCGTCTCGGCGCGCACCGGCCAGGGCATCGAGGAACTCCTCGCGCTCATCGACACCGAGCTGCCGCGGCCCGAGGTCGAGGTGGAGGCCCTGGTGCCGTACACGCACGGCTCGCTGATCGCCCGGGCGCACGCCGAGGGCGAGGTCATCTCCGAGGAGCACACCCCGGAGGGCACCCTGCTGAAGGCCCGGGTCCACCAGGAACTGGCGGCGGACCTGGCACCGTACGTTCCCGCCACGCGGTAGGCGGCGGACGGCACGGCGACGCCGTACGACATGACCGAGGGCCCCTCGCCTGTGCGAGGGGCCCTCGGTCATGTCAGGGGACTTCGTGAACGGGACTACGCGGACCGGGACTACGTGAACGGGCCTACATGGATCGGGCCTACATGCATCGGGCCTACGTGGACCGGGCCTACTTGAACTTGCCGCTCACCGCGCTGTAGATGCCCTTCGCCTCCGGACCCAGCCGCGGTCCGGCCAGCCAGCCCGCCTTGACGGGGCCGATCGAGGTGTTCGACACCAGCGCCGGCTTGCCGTCGGCGCCCGCCGCGACCCAGCCGCCGCCGGAGGAACCGCCGGTCATCGTGCAGCCGATGCGGTACATCACCGGGTCCGCCGGCGTCAGCGCCAGCCGGCCCGGCTTGTCCGCGCACTGGTACGCCTTCTGCCCGTCGAACGGGGCCGCCGCCGGGTAGCCCGTCGCCGTGATGCTCGCGACCTTCGGCACCGCCGGGGCGTTGAACTCCACCGGGAGCGCCGAACCGACCGTCTCCTCCAGCGACTTGCCGCCACCCTTCTCCGGGGTCACGTGCAGCACCGCGAAGTCGTACGGGGCGCCCGCGCCGCCCGTCGGGCCGCCCGTTGCGATCCACTGGTCCGAGGTCTGCGCCCAGTCGCTCCACCACACGCCGTACGGGGCCACCTGCTCGCGCGGCGCGCCCTTGAGCTCGGCGGCCGGCCGGCCCGCGTTGTTGTAGGAGGGGACGAAGGCGATGTTGCGGTACCAGCCGCCGGCCTTGCCCGCGTGCACGCAATGGCCCGCCGTCCAGACCAGGTTGGACTTGCCCGGATGCGCCGGGTCCTTCACCACCGTCGCGGAGCAGACCATCGAGCCCTCGGGGCCGTCGAAGAAGACCTTGCCGGACGCCGGCACGCTCCCGTGGTACGGCGCGGCGGCCGCCTTGGCCGGCACCGGGGCCGGAGCCGGGTCGGTGACGCCCTGGTCCTTGCCCGCGTCCGGGTCGACCGACGGGCGCTGCGGCTGCTCCGCGTCACGCATCCGCTCCGGGTCCCAGAGGCCGTCGATGATGGGGTTGACGTAGTCGCCGGCCTCCCGGAGCCAGTCCTCCCTCTTCCAGTTCTTCCACGCGCCCCCCTTCCACTTCTCCATGTCGAACCCGTGCTGCTTGAGCTTGTCCTTCAGCTCCTGCGGGATCTTGATGCCGTCGACGGCGCCGGACGGCGGGGGCGCGGCCACGGTCGGCTTGGCGTCGCCGCCGGCCTCGTCGTCGCCGGGCCCGCACGCCGTGGCGGTCAGCGCGAGCGCGGCGACGCACAGGATGGCGGTGACCGGTCGGATCGGTCGCATGTGGATAAGTCCCCCTGGTATTTCGAGGTTTGCGTCTTCGGTGTGTTCGGTGTGTTCGGTGTGCTCGGTGAGCTCGGTGTGTTCGGTGTTGCTCCGGGGCGGATCGCCGCACCCCACTATGCCGCCGTGGTGGAGGACGGCCGCCTCCGGGTCGGTGGTTCCGGTCTCCTCCGGCTCGTCGGAAGCCGGCGGTCAAGGATCTTCCGTCGACCCGTGATCCTCCGCCGTCACCGTCGTTGGTACGTACGGGGGATGGAACAGCAGCGTTCATGTTCGACACGCAATCCGGAAGAGCATCCCGTGCGGGAGGACCGACAGTCGTGGCCTTGACCGATCCGACCGCAGCCGAGGCGCAGATCCCACCGCACGTTCCGCCGCCCGTCCCCCCGGTCCCCCCGCAGGTTCCGCCGCAGGGCGGCCGGGGGCCCGTCGCGGCCGAGGGCATCCTGCGCCGGCAGGCGCTGCGCGAGTCCGCCGCGCGGACCTACGCCCGCTCCCTGCCCATCGTCCCGGTGCGCGCCCGGGGGCTGACGATCGAGGGCGCCGACGGCAGGCGCTACCTGGACTGCCTCTCCGGTGCGGGCACCCTCGCCCTCGGGCACAACCACCCGGTCGTCCTCGAAGCCATCCGCGGGGTCCTCGACTCCGGGGCTCCGCTGCACGTCCTGGACCTGGCGACCCCGGTCAAGGACGCGTTCACCACCGAGCTGTTCGCGAACCTGCCGCCGGCGCTGGCGGCCGACGCCCGCGTGCAGTTCTGCGGGCCCGCCGGGACGGACGCGGTCGAGGCGGCGCTGAAACTGGTCCGCACCGCCACCGGGCGCTCCGGGCTGCTGGCCTTCACCGGGGCCTACCACGGCATGACCGCCGGAGCCCTGGACGCCTCCGGCGGCGCCACCGACGTCCGCGTGACCCGGCTGCCGTACCCGCAGGACCACCGCTGCCCCTTCGGCATCGGCGGGGCCGAGGGCGCGCGACTCGCCGCCCACTGGACCGAGATCCTCCTCGACGACCCCAAGGGCGGCGTCTGCGCGCCCGCCGGGATGATCGTGGAACCCGTCCAGGGCGAGGGCGGCGTACACCCCGCCCCCGACGCCTGGCTGCGCCGGATGCGGGAGATCACCGCCGCCCGGGGCATCCCGCTGATCGCCGACGAGGTACAGACCGGGGTCGGGCGTACCGGCGCCTTCTGGGGGGTCGACCACGCGGGCGTGGTGCCGGACGTGATGGTGCTGTCCAAGGCCATCGGGGGCAGTCTGCCGCTCGCCGTCATCGTCTACCGGGCCGAGCTGGACGTATGGGCCCCCGGAGCCCATGCCGGAACGTTCCGCGGCAACCAGCTGGCCATGGCGGCGGGCACCGCCACCCTCGCCTACGTCCGCCGCAACGGGCTGGCCGAGCGGGCGGCCACCCTCGGGGAGCGGATGCTCGCCGCCCTGCGCGGCCTCGCCGCCGAGCAGCCCTGTGTGGGGGACGTACGCGGGCGGGGCCTGATGATCGGCCTCGAACTCGTCGATCCCGCCACCGGGGACGCGGCCCCCGCCCTCGCGGCCGCCGTGCGGCAGGAGTGCCTGGACCGCGGCCTGATCGTGGAGCTCGGGGGCCGGTACTCCAGCGTCGTCCGCCTGCTGCCCCCGCTGACCCTGACCGACGAGCAGGCGGAGGCCGTCCTGGACCGCCTGGCCGACGCCCTCCCGGCCGCGGCCCGCCGCCCCCTCTGACCGCCCGAAGGACCCCCGATGCCCGACACCCCCCGCCCCCCGGCCGGCCCCCACACCCCCCTCCTCCAGCCCCTGCCCCCGACGACCCCCCTCTCCTCGCCCGCGACGCCCGCTGCTCCAGCCACCCCACCGGACCCGACCACGCCCCAGCCCCACGCCCCAACCCCGACGGTCGCCCCCAGTGCAGCCGCCGCCCCGTCGGAGCCGCCCCCCGAGCAGCCGGACAAGATTCCGTCTCGCACCCCGACCCCGGGGTCGGATGCCCGGACGCCCGCCGACGCCCTCCGGGCCGCCGCCAAGCCCGAGCTGGCTACGGTTCCGGCCCATGCCCCGGCCCTGGCGCCGGATGCCGAGATGCTGGCCGACGTTCTCCGGGCCGCCGCCCAGGCGCAGCCGGACGCGGATCCGTCCCACGCCCCGGCCCCGGGGTCGGATGCTCGGACGCCCGTCGGCGCTCTCCGGGACGCCGCCCCGCCACCGCCGGACGCGGATCCGGCCCGCACCCGGCCCCCCGGGCCCGACGTTCGGACGCCCGCCGACCTCCTCCGGGCCGCCGCCGAGCGCCAGCCGGATGTGGGTCCGCTTCACATGCGGGGCGTCCCGACGGCGGCCGTTGCTCCGCGCCGGGTGGTTGCCTTGGGGGCGACGGTCCCGAGCCCGCCTTCGATGTCGGGAGGACCGATGGACGCCGCTGCGGTCCGGGCGGCGTTTCTGGTGGAGGGGACTGCCTTCCTGACGCCCTGCGATGTGGGTGGGCAGCAGGACGTCGCCACCCCCACCGGAGGCGTCCTGCCGATGTGGGTCGCGCCGCAGCAGACGGCGGCTGCGGGCGAAGCGGAGGCACCCCGGCCGGGGTCGGCCCCGACATCCCCGCAGGGAGCCTTCCGGACGCTGCGCCCGGCTCCGCCGACACGCGGGGCGGTCGCGCACCAGGGCCACGCCCCGGCCATGAGCGACCCCGACCCCGCGCCGGGACCCGCCGCCGGTGGCCCCCTGGCTGCGGATGCCTCCCAGGCGCCGGTGGCCGGCCCCGCGACGCCCCCCGCCCCCCGCCCGGCCCCCGCGGAACCGATCCGCCCCGGGTGTGGCCCGACCCCGGACCCCGTGCCCCCGACTGCCGTCAGCTCCTCCCTCCCCGGATCCGCCGGTTCCGCCCAGCCGCCCCAGGGGGAACCGCCGGCGGACGGCCCCGCCCCGGGACCGGGGCACGCCGGACCCGGGGCCCGACCGGCCGGCGCGGCCACCCCCGGGACGCCGGCGGACGGCCGTACTCCGGCACTGAGGCACGCCGGACCCCGGGACCGACCGGCCGACGCAGCCGGCCCCGGGACGCCGGCGGACGGCCCCGCCCTGGGATCGGGGCAGACCGGATCCCGGGACCGACCGGCCGGCGCAGCCACCCCCGGGACGCCGGCGGACGGCCTCACC
>NZ_JBVJLO010000006.1:0-341784 GCF_055584685.1 Streptomyces sp. NPDC102258 | reverse complement strand
CCGGGACCGGGGCACGCCGGACCCCGGGACCGACCGGCCGGCGCAGCCACCCCCGGGACGCCGGCGGACGGCCTCACCCCGGGACCGGGGCACGCCGGACCCCGGGACCGACCGGCCGGCGCAGCCACCCCCGGGGCGCCGGCGGACGGCCCCGCCCTGGGATCGGGGCAGACCGGATCCCAGGACCGACCGGCCGGCGCAGCCGCCCCCGGGACATCGGCGGCCGGACCCGCGTCAGGCGGCGTACCGGCCCGCCCCCCGGTCGGCACCGTGCCCCGGCAGAACGACGGCAGCCTCCGCCCCCGAGCCGACGGCCCCGACCCGCTCGACCATCCCGACCCGGCCACCGCCGCCGAAGCCGCGGCGGTGGAGAACCTGCTGCGCTGCTGGGTCCGCGAAAGCGGCATCCGCCGCCCCGGCGGGCCCGCCGGGGCCCCCCTCCGCATTCCCCTCCGCGCATCCGGCGCCGCCCTGCTGGTCCCCGTCCGCCACTGGTCCCCGGCAGGCTGGCATCGCTTCGGCTCCGCCCGTCTCGAAGCCGCCCCCGCTCACGCCCCCGCCCTGGACGCCGTCACCCTCGCCGCCCTCCTCGCCCGCGAGGGCAACCGCACCGGCCACGGCGGCGCCGACCTCGTCGGCCGGGTCGCCGACTCGGTGCGCCGGACCGCCGAGTTCATCGCCGACCGGCGCCAACGCCCGCACGCCCCCGCCCCCATCGCCGGGGACCGCTTCCTCACCGCCGAGCAGTCCCTCCTCCTCGGTCACCCCCTCCAGCCGGACCCGAAGAGCCGCGAAGGACTCTCCGAAGCCGAAGTCCGCAGCTATTCACCCGAACTCCACGGCTCCTTCCCCCTCCATTGGATCGCCGTCGCCGACACCGCCCTCGCCACCGACTCCGCCTGGACCGAACGCGGCCGCCTCGTCCCCGCCGCCCAGCTCCTCTCCCGCCTCGCCCCCGGACTCCAGCCGCCCGCCGGCACCACCGCCCTGCCCCTCCACCCCTGGCAGGCCCGCGACCTCCTCCAGCGCCCCGCCGTCGCCGCCCTCCGCGACGCCGGACTCCTGACCGACCTGGGCCCCCACGGAACCCCCTGGTACCCCACCTCCTCCGTCCGCACCGTCCACCGCCCCGGCGCACCCGCGATGCTCAAGCTCTCCCTCGGCGTGCGCATCACCAACTCCCGCCGCGAGAACCTCCGCAAGGAACTCCACCGGGGCGTCGAAGTGCACCGACTGCTCCGCACCGGCCTCGCCGAACGATGGCGGGCGGCCCACCCCGGCTTCGACATCGTCCGCGACCCCGCCTGGGTCGCCGTCGACGCCCCGGACGGCACCCCCGTCCCCGGACTCGACGCCCTGCTGCGCCACAACCCCTTCCGCTCCGGCGACGACGCCGTCTGCGTCGCCTCACTCACCTCGCCGCGCCCCTGGCCCGGCCGGACCACGATGAGCTCCCGCCTCGCCGAGGCCGTCGCAGGCCTCGCCGCCACCACCGGCCGCCCCGTCTCCGCGGTGGCCGCCGAGTGGTTCCTGCGCTACCTCGACCACGTCGTCCTGCCGGTCCTGGCCTTCGACGCCCTCGCCGGCATCGCCCTCGAAGCGCACCAGCAGAACACCCTGGTCCTCCTCGACGAGGCCGGATGGCCCGTCGGCGGCCGCTTCCGCGACAACCAGGGCTACTACTTCCGCGAGTCCCGGCGCACCGAACTGGAACAGCGCCTCCCCGGCATCGGCAGCGCCAGCGACACCTTCGTCTCCGACGCCGTCACCGACGAACGCTTCGCCTACTACCTCGGCATCAACAACGTCCTCGGCCTCATCGGAGCCTTCGGATCCCAGCGCCTCGCGGACGAACGCGTCCTCCTCGCCGCCTTCCGCCGCTTCCTCGGCAAGGCCGCGGGCCTCGGCCCCCTCCCGGCGCAGCTGCTCGACTCACCCACCCTGCGCTGCAAGGCGAACCTCCTCACCCGCCTGGGCGGCCTCGACGAACTCGTGGGACCCGTCGACACCCAGTCCGTCTACGTCACCATCACCAACCCCCTCCACGCCTGACGCGCCCCCGCACCGAGACACGGAGAAAGAGCCCCGATGGCCCCGATGCCCTCCACCGACACGACCGCCGGCCCCATCCGCCTCACCGCCTCCACCACCGGACCCGGCCTCTACCGGCCCACCGAACCCCGCCTCACCGCCGCCCTGCTGCCCCTGCTGGCCGAGGCGGACCTCCTCGACTCACCCGCCGACTGGGGCACCGCCGCCACCCCGGCCGGAGCCTTCCGCCTCGAACCCGTACGGCCGGGCCGGGACCTGGAGCTCCTCACCGGCTGGATGAACGACCCCGAGGTGGCCGCCTACTGGGAACTGGCCGGCCCCGCCGCCGTCACCGCCGCCCACCTGCGGGCCCAGCTCGACGCCGACGGCCGCAGCATCCCCTGCCTCGGCCTCCTCGACGGCACCCCGATGAGCTACTGGGAGATCTACCGGGCCGATCTCGACCCGCTCTCCCACCACTACCCGGCGCGCCCCCACGACACGGGTATCCACCTGCTCATCGGAGACCGCACCGACCGCGGCCGGGGACTGGGCACCACCCTGCTGCGCGCCGTGGCCGACCTCGTCTTCGACCACCGGCCCCGCTGCACACGCGTCATCGCCGAACCGGACATTCGCAACACCCCCTCCGTATCAGCCTTCCTGACCGCCGGTTTTCGCTACGCGGCGGAAATCGACCTCCCCGAGAAGCGCGCCGCCCTGATGATCCGGGAGCGGTCGCTGCGCAATCTCCTCTGATCGCCGCGCCCCGCCTGCCCGTCTCCCGCCCGGTCGTCCAACGCCTCTCCCTTCGAAAACTCTGCGTCACGCAGTACAGTTCCCGATCTCCGAGGAGTCCCGTGCCGAATTTCTCCGCCGCCCCCGACTCCGCCGAGCCCTCCGTGCCCCCCTCACCCCAGCACCCGTGCACGCCCCCCGAACTCAACCGCCCCACCTGGGATTTCGCGGCCCGACGGCTGCTGGCGAAGATGATCGGAGAGTTCGCGTACGAGGAGATCGTCAGCCCCGTCCCCGACCCGGTCCCCGTCCCGGCCGCCGCCGCCGGCGACGCCTGGACCCTGACCCTCGACGACGGCAGCAGCCTCGGCTTCCGGGCCCGCCGCCGCTCGTACGGCAGCTGGCAGGTCGCCCCCGACACCGTCACCCTCACCCCGCCGCCGCCCTCGGCCGCCATACCCACCGCCTTCGGGGACCCGTACGCCTTCCTCGTCGGCGCCCGCACCCTCCTCGGCCTCGACGGCCCGACCCTCGGCCACCTCGTCCACGAGCTCAGCACCACCCTCGCCGCCGACGCCCGCATCGACCACCACGCGCTCACCGCCGACGTCCTCGCCGACCTGGACTACGCCGAGCTCGAAGGGCACCAGACCGGCCACCCCTGGCTCGTCCTCAACAAGGGACGCATCGGATTCTCCGCCGCCGACACCGCCGCCTGGGCGCCCGAGGCCCGGATCCGCCAGCGGCTCCCCTGGCTCGCCGCCCACACCTCGCTCGCCGAATACCGCGGCACCGCCGGCCTGGAGGATCCCGCCCGCCTCTACTCCGCCGAGCTCGACTCCGCCACCCGCACCGTCTTCGACCAGGCACTGCGCGACCGGGGCCTGGACCCGCGGGGCTACTTCTACCTCCCGGTCCACCCGTGGCAGTGGGACGAGATAGTGCTGCCGCTCTTCGCCCCCGCCCTCGCCTCCGGCGCCCTGGTCCCGCTGCCCGCCGACCCGGACGTGCGCCTGCCCCAGCAGTCGGTCCGTACCTTCCTCAACATCACCCACCCCGACCGGCTCACCGTCAAACTGCCGCTCTTCGTCTTCAACACCACCGTCTGGCGCGGCCTCGCCGGTGATCACACCCTCGCCGCCCCCGCCGTCACCGCCTGGATCCACTCCCTGCGCGACGCCGACCCCTTCCTGCGCGACGAATGCCGGGTCGTCCTGCTCGGCGAGGTCGCCTCCCTCACCGTCCGCCACCCCGTGTACGAGCAGCTCCCCGAAGCCCCGTACCAGTACCGGGAGCTCCTCGGGGCGATCTGGCGCGAACCCCTGGCCGGGCACCTCGCCCCCGGTGAACGCGCCCGCACCCTGGCCTCCCTCCTCCACACCGATCCGCGCGGCCGCTCCTTCACCGCCGAACTGGTCGCCCGCTCCGGCCTGACCCCCACCGCCTGGCTCCAGCGGCTCTTCGCGGCCCTGCTGCCCCCGCTGCTGCACTTCCTCTACCGCTACGGCACCGTCTTCTCCCCGCACGGAGAGAACGCGATCGTGATCTTCGACGAGAGCGACGTCCCCGTCAGACTCGCGATCAAGGACTTCGTCAGCGAGGTCCACCTCAGCCGCGAGCCGCTGCCCGAACACGCCGCCGTCCCCGACGGCGTCCGCGCGGTCCTGCCGACCGAGCCGCCCGCCTTCCTGACCCAGTTCATCCATTCCGGGCTCTTCGTCGGTGTCTTCCGTTACCTCTGCGCGCTCTGCGAGGACCGGCTGGGCGTTCCGGAGGCCGAGTTCTGGTCCCTCGTACGGGCGGAGATCATCCGCCACCAGACGCGCTTCCCCGAGCTCAAGGAGCGATATCAGCTCTTCGACCTGCTCACCGAGCGCATCGACCGGCTCTGCCTGAACCGCAACCGGCTCCACCAGGACGGCTACCGTGACCGCCCGGACCGCCCGCGCGCCGTCGTCCTCGGCACCGTGCCCAACCCCCTGCACGAGTCGTGACCATGATCGGATGCGGCCCCAGTCAGTGGCGCCCCGTAGGGTTGGTCCTGCTATGACGAAGCCCTCCCTCCCCGACCTGCTGCATGCCGCCGTCTCCGCCGTCGGCGGCACGGAGCGGCCCGGCCAGGTGGCCATGGCCGAAGCCGTCGCCGAAGCCATCGACGACAACTCCCACCGGCTGATCCAGGCCGGCACCGGCACCGGCAAGTCCCTCGGCTACCTGGTGCCGGCCCTCGCCCACGGCGAGCGCGTGGTCGTGGCCACCGCGACGCTGGCCCTCCAGCGCCAGCTCGTCGAGCGCGACCTGCCGCGTACGGTCGAGGCGCTGCACCCGCAGCTGCGTCGCCGGCCGCAGTTCGCCATGCTCAAGGGCCGCTCGAACTATCTCTGCCTGCACCGCCTGCACGAGGGGGCGCCGCAGGACGAGGAGGAGGGCCTCTTCGACCAGTTCGAGGCGGCCGCTCCCACCAGCAAGCTCGGCAAGGACCTGCTGCGCCTGCGCGACTGGGCCGACGAGACCGAGACGGGCGACCGCGACGACCTCACCCCCGGCGTCTCCGACAAGGCGTGGTCGCAGATCTCCGTCTCCTCCCGGGAATGCCTGGGCGCCTCGAAGTGCGCGTACGGCGCCGAGTGCTTCGCGGAAGCGGCCCGCGAGCGGGCCAAGCTCGCCGATGTGGTCGTCACCAACCACGCCCTGCTCGCCATCGACGCCATCGAGGGCGCCCCGGTCCTGCCGCAGCACGAGGTGCTGATCGTGGACGAGGCGCACGAGCTGGTCTCCCGCGTCACCGGAGTGGCCACCGGCGAGCTCACCCCCGGCCAGGTCAACCGGGCCGTCAAGCGTGCGGCCAAGCTAGTCGACGAGAAGACGGCGGACTCCCTGCAGACCGCCTCGGAGTCCTTCGAGCGGGTGATGGAGCTCGCGCTCCCCGGCCGCCTGGAGCAGATCCCCGAGGACCTCGGCTACGCGCTGATGGCGCTGCGGGACGCCGCCCGCAACGTGATCTCCGCGATGGGCGCCACCCGCGACAAGTCCGTCCAGGACGAGGACGCCGTCCGCAAGCAGGCGCTGGCCGCGGTGGAGAGCGTCCATGGCGTGGCGGAGCGGATCATGCTCGGCTCCGAGTGGGACGTCGTCTGGTACGAGCGCCACGACCGTTTCGGCGCCACCCTCCGGGTCGCCCCGCTCTCGGTGTCCGGTCTGCTGCGCGAGAAGCTGTTCGAGGACCGCTCGGTGGTCCTCACCTCCGCCACGCTGAAGCTGGGCGGCGACTTCAACGGCGTCGCCGCCTCGCTGGGCCTCTCCCCGGAGGGCGTGGAGGGTGACGGGGTGCCGGTCTGGCGGGGACTCGATGTGGGTTCGCCCTTCGACTACCCCAAGCAGGGCATCCTCTACGTCGCCAAGCACCTCGCCACCCCCGGCCGTGAGGGCACCCGCGGCGACATGATGGACGAGCTGGCGGAGCTGATCGAGGCGGCCGGCGGCCGCACCCTCGGCCTCTTCTCCTCCATGCGCGGCGCGAAGGCGGCGGCCGAGGAGCTGCGCGGGCGGCTCGACCAACCCATCCTCCTCCAGGGCGAGGAGACGCTGGGCGAGCTGATCAAGGCCTTCGCGGCCGATCCGAAGACCTGCCTGTTCGGGACGCTGTCGCTCTGGCAGGGAGTGGACGTGCCCGGCCCCAGCTGCCAGCTGGTGATCATGGACCGCATCCCCTTCCCGCGCCCCGACGACCCGCTGATGAGCGCCCGGCAGAAGTCCGTCGAGGAGAGCGGTGGCAACGGCTTCATGGCGGTCGCGGCCACCCACGCCGCGCTGCTGATGGCGCAGGGCGCGGGCCGGCTCGTACGGGCGTCCGGTGACAAGGGCGTGGTCGCGGTCCTGGATCCCCGTCTGGCCACCGCCCGGTACGGCACCTTCCTGCGGGCCACCCTGCCGGACTTCTGGTACACCACGGACCGCAACCAGGTCCGCCGCTCACTGGCCGCGATCGACGCGACCGCCAAGGCCGACGACAAGTAGGAGCCGGCTCCGCACCGGGCCGCAGGGACCGGAAAGGCCCGGCGGGGTCCCGTGGCCCCCGGGCATGGAACAGCTCCGGGACCGGCGCAGTGGGTCCCGGAGCTGGCTGAGGGGCGGCGCGGTCGGACCTGAGGGTCAGACCCGACGCAGGACGGCGACGACCTTGCCGAGGATGGTCGCCTCGTCACCAGGGATCGGCTGGTACGCGGAGTTGTGGGGGAGCAGCCATACGTGACCGTCTTCCCGCCGGAAGCGCTTGACGGTGGCCTCGCCGTCCAGCATCGCGGCGACGATGTCGCCGTTCTCCGCCACCGGCTGGCGGCGGACGGTGACCCAGTCCCCGTCACAGATCGCGGCCTCGATCATCGAGTCGCCGACGACCTTGAGCACGAACAGCTCGCCGTCCCCGACCAGCTGCCGGGGCAGGGGGAAGACGTCCTCCACCGACTCCTCGGCGAGGATCGGGCCGCCGGCCGCGATCCGGCCCACGAGCGGTACGTAGGACGCGGCGGGCTTGCCGGTCGTGTCGGTGGGCTGCGAGCTCGGCTGGTCCGAGCCGCGCACCTCGTAGGCGCGGGGCCGGTGCGGGTCGCGGCGCAGGAAGCCCTTGCGCTCCAGAGCCATCAGCTGGTGCGCGACGGACGAGGTGCTGGAGAGGCCGACGGCCTGACCGATCTCCCGCATCGACGGCGGGTACCCCCGGCGCTGCACCGAATCGCGGATGACCTCGATGACCCTCCGCTGCCGGTCCGTGAGCCCCGAGCTGTCGGCACGGATACCTGGAGGTCGCCCTGGCAGCGAGCGTGCGGGGCGTACGGGCTCCGCCTCCGGGTTGAGACTTGCGTCGTTCATGGCATGCACCGGCTCAAGTCGGCTCTGGGAGCGGTTCTGGGCAGTGATGGTGGCACTGTCTGCGGTGGTGGTCACGTCGGCCCCTCTCGAAATGTTCTCCCTAGCTGGACAACGGTAGTAGCTTTCGAAAGGTTGCGCCAAACACACGTTCGAGTGAAAAAACCGGGATCGCCCACCTGGGCTAGAGCGGCGGGTGTATGGACGGCCGTTGGGGCCGCCGGGCGGAGTCGGGCCGCCGGGGGCGGCCTTCGGGGCGGGTGTGGGGGACGGGTGACGACCCCCGGCGCGAGGCCGACCGCGAGTGTGCCCGCAGGCCGGCGTCCCGAACGGAGGTTCGGCTCCGCGTCCCGTGCTTACGGTACCCTTCCCGGTTGGATCTCCACCTTCCGGGCCTGTGCCCAGTGTGGCGTCGGGACACCCCATAACCGGCCATCGTGCGGCACGACACGCGGAGCGGCGTAAATCCGCGCCAACCCAAGATCTAGTGGTTGGATGAGCGCGGCCGCCCAGAAGTTGTGGTCCCCCGGTCCGCCGAGGCTCCCGACATCGCCTATGCTGGTGGCTGCTTCGCGAGTCCCCGGCAGGGCCTGTTCCTGCCGCTCAGGGACCCTGTGGAGTGATTCAGTCGTGCCGGAAGAAGGGTGAGGGAACCATGCACTGCCCCTTCTGCAGGCACCCCGACAGTCGCGTCGTCGACAGCCGCACCACGGACGACGGCACGTCGATCCGCCGGCGCCGTCAGTGCCCCGACTGCTCCCGTCGCTTCACGACGGTGGAGACGGCCTCGCTGATGGTGATCAAGCGCAGCGGGGTGACCGAACCCTTCAGCCGCACCAAGGTCATCTCTGGCGTCCGCAAGGCGTGCCAGGGACGGCCGGTCACCGAGGACGCCCTCGCCAAGCTCGGCCAGCGGGTCGAGGAAGCGGTGCGCGCCACGGGCAGTGCCGAGCTGACCACCCACGACGTGGGTCTGGCCATACTCGGTCCGTTGCAGGAGCTCGACCTGGTCGCGTACCTGCGGTTCGCATCCGTCTACCGAGCGTTCGACACCCTTGAAGACTTCGAGGCGGCCATCGCGGAACTGCGCGATTCGCAGCCTCGCCCCCCTGAGCGCGAGCCCGGAGGGACCCCAGCGGTCGTCCCGGTGCCCGCCTCCGCCTCCGACTGACCGGACGGGCCGCACCCCGGCGCGGCCCGGCCGGCCCCGGCAGGGCGAAATGACGTCGTTACGTACATACGTCGTTACGTACATACGTCGTCACGTAGATACGTCGATACAAGACACACAGCACACACAGCACCGTGCCGTGCGGAATATCGCTGGCACTTTAGGGCGTTTTTGCCCAGGTATGGGAGGCGGCATGACAGAGACGGCGAGCGGCTCGGCGCGAGGTTCCCGCACCAAGGGGACCAAGGCCGCCAAGGGCGGCCTGCGGATCGAGCGCATCCACACCACCCCGGGCGTGCACCCGTATGACGAGGTGAGCTGGGAGCTCCGTGACGTCGTCATGACCAACTGGCGCGACGGCTCGGTCAACTTCGAGCAGCGAGGCGTCGAGTTCCCCGACTTCTGGTCGGTGAACGCGGTCAACATCGTCACCAGCAAGTACTTCCGCGGCGCGGTCGGCACGCCGCAGCGCGAGACCGGCCTGAAGCAGCTCATCGACCGGATCGTGAAGACGTACACGAAGGCCGGCGACGACTTCGGTTACTTCGCCTCCCCGGCCGACTCCGAGATCTTCGAGCACGAGCTCACGTACGCGCTGCTGCACCAGATCTTCAGCTTCAACTCGCCGGTGTGGTTCAACGTCGGCACGCCCCAGCCGCAGCAGGTCTCCGCCTGCTTCATCCTGTCCGTCGACGACTCCATGGAGTCGATCCTCGACTGGTACAAGGAAGAGGGCATGATCTTCAAGGGCGGTTCCGGCGCCGGCCTGAACCTCTCCCGTATCCGCTCCTCCAAGGAGCTCCTCTCCTCCGGCGGCAACGCCTCCGGCCCGGTCTCCTTCATGCGCGGCGCCGACGCGTCCGCGGGAACGATCAAGTCGGGCGGTGCCACCCGCCGCGCGGCCAAGATGGTCGTCCTGGACGTGGACCACCCGGACGTCGAGGACTTCATCGCCACCAAGGTGAAGGAAGAGGAGAAGATCCGCGCCCTGCGCGACGCGGGCTTCGACATGGACCTGGGCGGCGACGACATCACGTCCGTCCAGTACCAGAACGCCAACAACTCCGTCCGCGTGAACGACGAGTTCATGACGGCCGTCGAGAACGGCACCGAGTTCGGTCTGCGCGCCCGCATGACCGGCGAGGTCATCGAGAAGGTCGACGCCAAGGCGCTCTTCCGCAAGCTCGCCGAGGCCGCGTGGGCCTGCGCCGACCCGGGCATCCAGTACGACGGTGTGATCAACAACTGGCACACCTGCCCGGAGTCCGGCCGCATCACCGCGTCCAACCCGTGCAGCGAGTACATGCACCTGGACAACACGTCCTGCAACCTCGCCTCGCTCAACCTGATGAAGTTCCTCGACGACGACGGCAAGGGCAACCAGTCCTTCGACGCCGAGCGCTTCGCCAAGGTCGTCGAGCTGGTCATCACCGCGATGGACATCTCGATCTGTTTCGCGGACTTCCCGACGCAGAAGATCGGCGAGAACACCCGCGCCTTCCGCCAGCTCGGCATCGGCTACGCCAACCTCGGCGCCCTGCTGATGGCGACCGGCCACGCGTACGACTCGGACGGCGGCCGCACCCTCGCCGCCTCGATCACCTCGCTGATGACCGGCACCGCGTACAAGCGCTCCGCCGAGCTGGCCGCCATCGTCGGCCCGTACGACGGCTACGCCCGCAACGCCGACTCGCACAAGCGCGTGATGAAGCAGCACGCCGACGCCAACGCCGTCGCGCCGCGCACCGACGACCTCGACAACATCATCTGGGCCGCGGCCACCGAGGCCTGGCAGGACGTGCTGCGCCTCGGCGAGGCGAACGGCTTCCGCAACTCCCAGGCCTCCGTCCTCGCGCCGACCGGCACGATCGGTCTCGCGATGTCCTGTGACACCACCGGTGTCGAGCCGGACCTGGCCCTGGTCAAGTTCAAGAAGCTCGTCGGCGGCGGCTCGATGCAGATCGTCAACGGCACCGTTCCGCAGGCCCTGCGCCGCATGGGCTACCAGGAAGAGCAGATCGAGGCGATCGTCGCCCACATCGCCGAGCACGGCGTGGTCGTCGACGCTCCGGGCCTGAAGGCCGAGCACTACTCGGTGTTCGACTGCGCGATGGGCGAGCGTTCCATCTCCGCGATGGGCCACGTGCGCATGATGGCCGCGATCCAGCCCTGGATCTCCGGGGCGATCTCGAAGACGGTCAACATGCCGGAGACGGCGACCGTCGAGGAGATCGAGGAGATCTACTTCGAGGCGTGGAAGATGGGCGTCAAGGCGCTCGCGATCTACCGCGACAACTGCAAGGTCGGCCAGCCCCTCTCCGCCAAGAAGAAGGAGGAGGAGAAGGCCGAGATCACCGAGAAGGCCGAGGAGACCATCCGCACGGCGGTCGAGAAGGTCATCGAGTACCGCCCCGTCCGCAAGCGCCTCCCCAAGGGCCGCCCGGGCATCACCACCTCCTTCACGGTGGGTGGCGCCGAGGGCTACATGACCGCCAACTCCTACCCGGACGACGGTCTGGGCGAGGTCTTCCTGAAGATGTCCAAGCAGGGTTCGACCCTCGCGGGCATGATGGACGCCTTCTCCATCGCCGTCTCGGTCGGCCTGCAGTACGGCGTCCCGCTGGAGACGTACGTCTCGAAGTTCACGAACATGCGCTTCGAGCCGGCCGGTATGACGGACGACCCGGACGTGCGGATGGCGCAGTCGATCGTGGACTACATCTTCCGGCGTGTGGCGCTCGACTTCCTGCCCTTCGAGACCCGCTCGGCCCTCGGCATCCACTCCGCCGAGGAGCGCCAGCGTCACCTCGACACCGGCTCCTACGAGCCGCTGGAGGGCGAGGAGCTCGACACCGAGACGCTGGCCCAGTCGGCTCCGCTGGCGTCGGTCCCGGTCACCTCCGCCCCGAAGCCGGTCGCGGTCGTCCCGGTCCCGGCCCCCAAGACGGCGCACTCCAGCGCCGAACTGGTCGAGATGCAGCTCGGCGTCTCCGCCGACGCCCCGCTCTGCTTCTCCTGCGGTACGAAGATGCAGCGCGCCGGCTCCTGCTACATCTGCGAGGGCTGCGGCTCCACCAGCGGCTGCAGCTGACTGCCACCGCATAGCTGACGGAGCGGGGACCGGCACCACGCCGGTCCCCGCTCCGGCGTTCCGCCCTCCCGGCCGGAGCGGTGACGGCTGTCATGGCGATCATTGTGCGGGCGGGCGCTGAGTCCGTGTACGGACAAGGGGAGACGGGGAACCATGTGGCACGGTGACGAGCTGGACCTGGACGCGTACCTGGCGAGGATCGGACTGGGCGACGGGGCGGGGGAAGGAACCCGGGAACTCCGGCCGGACCTTGACACGTTGTACGCGGTGCACCGGGCCCACACCACCGCCATACCGTTCGAGAGCCTGGACGTCCTGCTCGGCCGCCCCGTCGAGCTGGAGGTCAAAGCCGTCGAGGACAAGCTCGTGCACGGCCGCCGGGGCGGCTACTGCTACGAGCAGAACTCGCTGCTGGCCGCCGCCCTGGAGCGGATCGGCTTCGAGGTCTCCGGGCGCGGCGCCCGCAACCGCACCCGGGGTGTCCGCCTGCCGCCGGTGACGCACGCGGTCCTCGTCGTCACCGTCGACGGGCAACCGTGGCTGTGCGACGCCGGGTTCGGTTACCTGGGCCCGCGCGAGCCCGTTCCGCTGGCGCGCCCGGGCGCCGTGGTGCGACAGGGGGCGTGGACGTACGCCGTCCGTGAGGAGGAGGACGGCATCCTCGCGCTCCGGACCAGGAACGGGGACGTCTGGCGGGACCTGTACGCCTTCTCCCCACAGCGCTACCACCCCGCCGACTACGTCCTGCTCAACCACTACAGCTCCTCGCACCCCCTCTCCTCCTTTGTAGGGCAGATCATCGTGCAGCACCCGGGCGAAGCCGTACGCCTGAGACTGGTGGGACGGGAGCTCACCCGCCTGTACCCCGACGGGCGGACCGAGCGGGAGGAGGTGCGTTCGGACGGGCTGGTCGCTCTGGTCGACCGGGAGTTCGGCATTCGGCTGTCCGGGCGGGATGGGGCGGAACTGGTACGGATCCACCGCTCCGGGGACTGACCCGGGCCGGGCCTGGCCCGTACGATGGCGCGGTGCTGGTCAAGTGGATTCGCTGCACGGTGACGGACCGACGCGGGTTCGAGCGCGGGCAGCGAAAATGGGCGGGTCTGCCGGGCGAACCGGGATTCCGGGGGCAGGGCGGCGGCTGGAGCCGGGGCCGGCAGGGGGTCGCGCACGTCTTCACGTTCTGGGAGAGCCGTTCCTTCTACGACTCCTTCATGGCCCGTTCCCACGACCGGCTCGCGGCGTCGCAGAACGGCACCTTCACCGATGCCCGCGTGACCCTCTTCGACCATCGCTTCGACGTGAAGACCGGCTTCCAACCGCGCTTCACCGACGCCGACGTGGTCCGGGTCGCGCACACCCGCGTCAGGGAGGGCCGGGACGAACACTTCGCCCTGATGCAGGAGAAGGTGTGGAATCCGGCCATGGCCGGGTCCCCCGGAATGATCCGCGGCCTCTTCGGGGAGGCGCCCGGCCGGGAGTTCCTGGTGCTGTCGATGTGGCTCGCCGCGGCCGAGCACGGCAAGTACCGCCAGGAACGCGTCGAGCGCCTCTCGCTGCGGGCCCAGATGGAAGCCGACGTCGAGGCGCTCACCGGCGACGTCGTCGACCTCGAACCCGCCTGGACGGTATGACCGTACGACGACCGGCTGCCCGACCGGCGTGCCCCGCGCGGTGCGCGCCCCCCTGGCCGAATAGGGTCGTGGAATGGTACGACCACGGCGCATCGTCCTTGTCCGGCACGGGGAATCGGAAGGCAACGTAGACGACACCGTCTACGAGCGGGAGCCCGATCACGCCCTGCGGCTGACCCGTACGGGCCGCGAGCAGGCCGCCGAGGTCGGGCACCGGCTGCGCGCGCTCTTCGGCGAGGAGCACATCAGCGCGTACGTCTCCCCGTACCGCCGCACCCTGCAGACCTTCCGCGAGCTGCGGCTCGACCCCTCCCGGGTGCGGATGCGGGAGGAGCCGCGGCTGCGCGAGCAGGACTGGGGGAACTGGCAGGACCGGGACGACGTACGGCTCCAGAAGGCGTACCGGGACGCCTACGGGCACTTCTTCTACCGCTTCGCCCAAGGGGAGTCGGGCGCGGACGTCTACGACCGCGTCGGCTCCTTCCTCGAAAGCCTCTACCGCAGCTTCGAGGCCGCCGACCATCCCGAGAACGTGCTGCTGGTGACGCACGGGCTGACGATGCGGCTCTTCTGCATGCGCTGGTTCCACTGGTCGGTGGCCGAGTTCGAGGCCCTCTCCAACCCGGGGAACGGCGAATTCCGGGTCCTGATGCTGGGCCCGGACGGCCGCTACCGGATGGACCGCCCGTTTGAGCGGTGGACCACACCCGAGCCTTATGACCTGGACGGCTAAAGTGACGCGCGATGACCGCTGACTCCACTCCCGAAGGGCGCTACGCGCGCGCCATCTCCAGCCTCAGGGGGCTGTCCCTGGGGGACGCCCTGGGCTCCCAGTACTTCGTCCCCGTGAACTACCCGCTGCTCAAGCGGCGCGAGCTGCCGGCCGGCGGCGAGCCGTGGCAGTGGACCGACGACACCGAGATGGCCTGCTCGGTGGTGGCCGTTCTTGCCACGCACGGACGCGTCGACCAGGACGCGCTGGCCTCCTCCTTCGCCGACCACCACGACTTCGACCGCGGCTACGGTCCCGCCGTCAACCGGATGCTGCGCCTGGTCCGGGAGGGCGCGGACTGGCGCACGCTCGCCGCCGAGCTGTTCAACGGCCAGGGCTCCTGGGGCAACGGCGCCGCCATGCGGATCGCGCCGCTGGGCGCCTGGTACGCGGACGACCCCGAGCAGGCCACCCACCAGGCGGAGATCTCCGCCTACACCACCCACCAGCACCGCGAGGCGGTGTGCGGGGCGATGGCCGTCGCGGCGGCGGCCGCGCTGGCGGCGTCGCCGGACGGCCCGCCGACCGCCGAGGCCCTGCTGGACGGGGTCATCGCGCTGGTGCCGCGCAGCGCCGTGGGCGCGGGCGTGCGCCGGGCGCGCGACATGCTGGACTACGGCGACGCGACGACCGTCGCCGCGGTACTGGGCTGCGGGCGCCGGACCAGCGCCCACGACACGGTGCCGTTCGCGCTGTGGTCGGCGGCGCGGTCGCTGGACGACTTCGAGCGGGCGTTCTGGACCACCGCGCAGGTGGGCGGCGACGTGGACACCACCTGCGCGATCGTCGGCGGGGTGCTGGGCGGGCGGGGGGACGCGGTACTGCCCGGGGCCTGGGTGGCGCGGACCGAGGCCCTGCCGTCGTGGCTGCCGGATTCGGCGGCCTGAGCGGAGGGATGCGTGCCCGTGCGCGGATCCGCTGGTGCGGATCCGCGCACGGGTTCTCGTACCGGTTCTCGTAGGGGGCCTCGTACGGGCCCCCTCGCGCCGGGCCGCGTACGGTCTGCGTACGGGTTCTGGTGCCGGTCCGCGTGCCGGTTCTTCTGGTCAGGCGGCCGGGCCGGCCTTGGCTGCGGCTCCGTTGAGGGCCTCCAGGTCGCTCTTGCGCACCCGGATGACGACCAGCGCGGTGACCAGGGCCAGGCCCGCCATGGCGACGGCCGCGGTGAAGGCGCTGGAGATGCCCTGGGCGAGGACCAGGTCGCCCCAGGGGTCCGGCAGCCGCCCGGTCTGCTTGAAGGCGGCGAGCTGCTCCGGATCGGCCTGTGCCATGAAGGCCGGGAACTGCTTCTCCGCCTCTTCGCGGCCGGCCGTGCCGAAGACGGTGACCAGGATGGACAGGCCCAGCGAACCGCCCACCTGCTGGCTCGCGTTGAGCAGCCCGGAGGCCGCGCCCGCCTCCCTCGGCGACACCCCGGAGACGGCGGTGAGGGTGAGGGTCACGAAGTTGAGGCCCATGCCGAAGCCGAAGAGCAGCATCGGGCCGAGCACGCCGGAGACGTACGAGCTGTCGGTCCCGATGAAGCTGAGCCAGGCCAGACCGGTGCCGGTCAGCGCGGACCCGGTGACCATGAACGGCTTCGGCCCGAAGCGCGGCAGGAAGCGCTGGGAGATCCCGGCGGCGGTGACGATGGCGGCGGTCACGGGCAGGAAGCCGAGTCCGGACTGGATTGGGGAGAAGCCCAGCACGTTCTGGACGAACTGGACGATGAAGAAGAACATGCCGAACATGGCGGCGGCCAGCCCGAGCATGATCAGGTAGGTGCCCGCGCGGTTGCGGTCCGCGAACATCCGCAGCGGGATGATCGGATCGGCCGCCCGCGACTCCACCAGCACGAAGGCGCCGAGCAGGACGACGGCGGTGACGAACGAGCCGATGGTCAGGGAGTCCCGCCAGCCGTCCTCGGACGCGCGGATGAATCCGTAGACGAGCGCGGTCATACCGCCGGTGGAGGTGAGCGCTCCGGCGACGTCGAAGCGGCCGGGGTGGCGTTCGGACTCGTTGATGAACAGCGGGGCGAGGACGGCGATCAGCACACCGATCGGCACGTTGACGAAGAGCACCCAGCGCCAGTCGAGCCACTCCGTGAGCATGCCGCCGGCCAGCAGGCCGATCGCGCCGCCGCCCGCGGAGACGGCCGCGAACACGCCGAAGGCACGGTTGCGTTCGGGGCCCTCGGCGAAGGTGGTGGTGATCAGGGCGAGCGCCGTCGGCGAGGCGATGGCGCCGCCGACGCCCTGGAGCGCGCGGGCGGCCAGCAACTGCCAGGGCTCCTGGGCGAAGCCGCCGAGCAGGGAGGCCAGGGCGAAGAGCAGGATGCCGGTCATGAACACGCGGCGGCGGCCCAGGATGTCGCCCGCGCGGCCGCCGAGCAGCAGCAGGCCGCCGAAGGCCAGGGTGTAGGCGCTGATCACCCAGGAGAGGTCGGTGGTGGAGAAGGAGAGGGCGGTCTGGATGTGCGGGAGCGCGATGTTCACGATCGTCGCGTCGAGGACGACCATGAGCTGGCAGGCCGCGATGACGGCGAGCGCCACTCCTGGACGCCCGGGCCGGCGGGCGGCCCCCGGTATCCGAGGAGTTTCGAGTCGGGCACTTGTCACTGTGGATCCCCCCGAAGTGAAATAGTGAACGTAATCGTTCACTGCGGGTCACACGGTAGGAGGCCCGCAGTAGGGAACGCAAGCGTTCACTGTGGCTGAAAATTCGTGCGAAGCGCGCGCCGGCCGGTCGGAGGTAGGGAGCATGGAGGATTTGGGCTGGTCGGCGGGGGCGGCTCCGGGGCGCAGACGGGGACCGGAGCTCGAACGGGCCATTCTGGACGCGACGCTGGAGCAGCTGGGCACCGTCGGCTGGGGCGCCGTCACCATGGAAGGCGTCGCGGCCGGCGCGCGCACGGGGAAGGCGGCCCTCTACCGGCGCTGGTCGTCGAAGGCGGACCTGGTCGCCGAGGCGCTGCGGGAGGGGCTGCCCGAGCTGGAAGGGGTCATGGACCACGGATCGGTACGCGAGGACCTCTACCGGCTGTGCGTGCGGATGCGGGACGTCATGCGTTCGCCGGCCGGCGAAGCCCTGCGAGCCGTGCTTCACGAATGCGACCACACCCATGCCGACCGGTTCCGCGAGGTGATCCGGAAGGGGCTGCACGAGCCGGCGCACCGGCTGACGCGGGAACTGGTGGGCCGCGGAATCGCGCGGGGGGACGTCCGGCCGGACGCGGCCGAACCGATGGTCGCCGACGTGATACCGGCGCTGTTCATGTACCGGACCAAGATGTGCGGGAGCGAATGGCCGGACTCGGAGATCACGGAGATGATCGACGGGGTGCTGATGCCCCTGCTCCGGGCCTGACCGAAGACGTTCCCGCCCCAGGCGGAGGGCGTGCGGGGCTTGAAGGGGCGTGCGGACGGGCTCGTGGGAGGGCCGTGCGCGACCGGGCGGACCCCCTTCGGCCCGGCTGGGAGTGGGCCGGGGTGTGCAGGCGGCCCGGGGCGGCGTAACCTTGCTGGCGCCATGCCGTACGAAGCACCCACCCACACCGTCGAGCGCTCCCTCCGTGCCACCACCGGCGCCAAGGTCATCGCCGGGGTCGACGAGGTCGGACGAGGGGCCTGGGCCGGTCCCGTCACCGTGTGCGCGGCGATCACCGGTCTGCGCCGCCCGCCGACGGGGCTCACCGACTCCAAGCTGCTCACCCCCAAGCGACGCGACGTGCTGCTCGACATCCTGGAGGACTGGGTCACGGCGCACGCCCTGGGGCACGCGTCCCCGGAGGAGATCGACGAGCTCGGGATGACCGCCGCCCTGCGGCTCGCGGCGGTCCGCGCGCTGGAGGCCCTCCCGGTGCGGCCCGACGCGGTGATCCTCGACGGCAAGCACGACTACCTCGGTTCGCCCTGGCGCGTCCGTACGGTGATCAAGGGCGATCAGTCCTGTGTCGCCGTCGCCGCGGCCTCGGTGATCGCCAAGGTCCGGCGCGACCGCATGATGGCCGGACTCGGCGAAGAGGGCGACGGAATCGCGGACTTCGCTTTCGCCGCCAACGCCGGCTACCCCTCGCCCGTGCACAAGGCGGCACTCGAAGAGCGGGGGCCCACCGCGTACCACCGGCTCTCGTGGTCGTACCTCGACGGGCTGCCCCGGTGGCGCCACTTGAAGAAGGTGCGCCGCAGCGAGGAATCGATGGAGCTGGAAAACGGAGGCCAACTCGGCTTCGATTTCTGATCGCGTCCACGTGCCACCCACCGGTACGTTTCGTACCGGTGTTTGATAGATATCAACTCATGCCTCTCACCCCCGCCATCGAGGAGCCTCAGATTCACGAGAGTGCCCAGGGTCCCCGCGTCACGCCGGCCGCGAGCCGCACCGCGCAGACCCCCCGCCCCGTACCTGGTCCGCGTCCCGCCGCCGTACCCCGGCCCGGACGCCCCGGTCCCGTCCGGCCGGCCCCGCCCGCGCAGCGCGCGGCGCAGGCCGCCACCGGAGCCGTTCCCGCAGCCCCCACCGCGCCGTCCGTCTCGGCGGCCGTGCCCCAGGTCCAGCTGATCCCGGCGTCCGCCGAGGGTGCGCTGGACGCGGCCGAGGAGGCCGTGGACCTGCTGCTCGACACCGGGCGCGCGCCCGGCGACATCCTGGTGATCACCACCGGCGACCCGCACCCGTGGGCCGCGCACGAACTGTCCTTCGGCGAGGCGTCCTACTGGGCCCAGCACGACGCCCGGGACGACGTCTTCTACGCGGACGCGGCGCACGTGGAGCGCGCCGCCGGCCGTCCCGTCGTGGTCTTCGCGGCCAACGGCGGACCCGAGGGGACCACCGTCACCGCACTGCCCGTCGCGCTCACGCGTGCCGGCGCCCTGCTGATCGTGTGCGGCGACGCACACCAGATCAACTCCGTGCTGGGTGCGGGCGTCTGACGTCCCGTAGCCAGCACGGTGTGAAGGGCGGGGCTTGGTGGCTCCGCCGAGGTCCGGGGCCCGATCAGCCGTACCCCCGTTTCTTTTCGGGAGTACGGCCGTGAGGGCTGCCCGGGCGGCGGGGAGCGTTGTGGGTGCCGGACGGGCTGAGCCGGTGTCGTCGTAGAGGCGTGAGTGGCCGGTCTGACACTGCGTCATGACGCTGTGCGTGTCAGGGTTCTCGTTCACGCTCTCGGGTCTCGGCTCCCGGTACGGGCCTCGCTGTGGGAGTGCCGGTTTTCGAGCCCCTCCCGCCGGTGCCCGACCGCTCAGCGGGCCGCGGTGCGGCGCAGCGGCTCGGCCGCGCCGCCGGCGGTGCTCAGGGTCATTGGCGCGAGCTCGGGGTGCACGGAACCGAGGCCCTCGGACCGGGACCGCGAGCCGGGGCTGCGGCCGCCGCGGCCTTCGCCCAGCACCTGCCAGCCCCCTCGGGTCAGCGTGATGTACGCGCCGCAGCGCAGCCCGTGCAGGGTGCAGGCGTCCCGCAGCCCCCACATCCAGGCCCCGTCCTCCTCGGTCCACCGCTCGTCGCCCTCACGGCAGTACATCAGTACCGCCGTCCGCACCGGGGTCCGCCGCCGCAGGTCGTGCGGGATGACCCTGCGCAGCCGGGAGAGCAGCGCGTTGCGGTACTCCCAGCCGTCCGCCGAACCCGACCGCTGCGTGAACGACGCGCTCGCCACGAGCTGTTCCTCGGGGCCGAGCACGGCGATCACCGCGGTGGACGGGACGGGGTTGTGTCGCGCGTGCAGGCCAACCACCACCTCGCGCGGGTCGCGCAGCAGGGGTATGCCCGCCGCCGTCCAGTCGGCGGGTTCGAGCAGCCGGCCGTGACGGCTGGTGCCGCCCGCGGCCGTGGTCAGGGACGTGGTCGAGGGCGGGGCGAATCCGAAGGTCACGGTCCTCCCTTCGGGTACACGCCCGCGAACGGGCACGGCTGGGATGTGGGCGCGCCACGGCGTGGCCCTGGAGTGCCGAGGAGCCGAGCGGGAGCACTCCGATTCTCGCGTGGCGCGTGACGGTGGGGCAATGAGCAGTTGAAGCCGCAGACCGGAATTCGCCGGTATGCCGTTCATATCCTTGCCCCCTTCGAGCCCCGTCACGCCGGAGATGACTCATTCGCCTACGGCTGGAGCGCGAGCACCAGCGGAAACACCCCCTTCGCGCCCGCCCGGCGCAGCAGCCGGGCCGCCACCGCGAGGGTCCAGCCGCTCTCCGCGCGGTCGTCGACGAGGAACACCGGACCCGGCGCCTCGGACAGGCTGGTCGCCAGGGCTGGCGGAACGGTCAACGCCTGGTGGAGTCCGCGCACCCGCTGGGCGCTGTTCGAGGACGGGAGCCCGAACTCAGGTGCCTGATCGGTGTATTCCAGGGCGCCGAGCAGCGGGATGCGCCCCACCTCCGCGATCCGCGCGGCCAAGGAGCCGACCAACTGGGGGCGGGTGCGCGAGGGCAGCGCGACCACGCCCACGGGCCGGGCCGGGGCGTCGTCGGCGCCGGAGGCCCAGCCGCCCGGCCCGCGCGCCCAGTCGGCGAGGACGGCCACCACGGCCTGCGCGACATCGTCCGGAACGGGCTGGTCGGGGGCCTGCGGGGCGAGCATGGGCCGCAGCCGGTTGCCCCAGCCGATGTCGGACAGCCTGCCGAGGCCCCGGCCCGTGGAGGCCTGTTCCCCGGCCGGGATCCGGCCCTTGAGGTCCACACCGACCGCCGCGAGACCGGTCGGCCACATCTTCCGGGGTTCCAGTTCCACGCCGGGGCGGCCCAGTTCGCCGCGGGCGGTGTCCAGGGCGGCGGTGGAGACGTCCGCGGTGAAGCGGGCCCCGGCGCAGTTGTCGCAGCGGCCGCAGGGCGCGGCCTCCTCGTCGTCGAGCTGGCGGCGCAGGAACTCCATCCGGCAGGCGGTCGACGCCGCGTAGTCCCGCATCGCCTGCTGTTCGGCGGCGCGCTGCCGGGCGACCCACGCGTAGCGCTCGGCGTCGTACGTCCAGGGTTCGCCGGTGGAGGTCCAGCCTCCCTTGACGCGGTGGACGGCCCCGTCCACGTCGAGGACCTTCAGCATCGTCTCCAGGCGGGTGCGGCGCAGGTCGACCAGCGGTTCCAGGGCGGGCAGCGAGAGGGGTCGGCCCGCCTGGGCCAGCACGTCCAGGGTGCGGCGCACCTGCTCCTCCGGCGGGAAGGCGACGGAGGCGAAGTACTGCCAGATCGCCTCGTCCTCGCGGCCGGGGAGCAGGAGGACCTCGGCGTGCTCGACGCCGCGGCCCGCGCGGCCGACCTGCTGGTAGTAGGCGATGGGGGAGGAGGGCGACCCCAGGTGCACCACGAAGCCCAGGTCGGGCTTGTCGAAGCCCATGCCCAGGGCGGAGGTGGCCACCAGGGCCTTGACCCGGTTGGCCTGGAGGTCGTTCTCCGCCTGTTCGCGGTCGGCGTTCTCGGTCTTGCCGGTGTACGAGGACACCGTGTGCCCGCGGTGGCGGAGGTAGGCGGTGACCTCCTCGGCGGCGGCGACCGTCAGGGTGTAGATGATTCCGGAGCCCGGCAGGTCGGTGAGGTGGTCGGCGAGCCAGGCCAGCCGGTGCGCGGCGTCGGGCAGGGTCAGTACGGCCAGGCTCAGGCTCTCGCGGTCCAGCGGGCCGCGCAGCACCAGGGCGTCGGTGCCCGCTCCGGTGCCGAGCTGTTCGGCGACGTCGGCCGTCACGCGGGCGTTGGCGGTGGCGGTCGTCGCCAGGACGGGGACGCCCGGGGGCAGATCGGCGAGCATGGTGCGCAGGCGGCGGTAGTCGGGGCGGAAGTCGTGTCCCCAGTCGGAGATGCAGTGCGCCTCGTCGACCACGAGCAGGCCGGTGGCGGCCGAGAGCTTGGGGAGTACCTGGTCGCGGAAGTCGGGATTGTTGAGCCGCTCCGGACTGACCAGCAGGACGTCGACCTCGCCCGCCGCGACCTCGGCCTGGATGCCCTCCCACTCCTCGGGGTTGGCGGAGTTGATGGTGCGGGCCCGGATGCCCGCCCGGGCGGCGGCCTCGACCTGGTTGCGCATCAGCGCGAGCAGCGGGGAGACGATGACGGTGGGGCCGGCGCCGCTCGCCCGCAGCAGGGACGTGGCCACGAAGTAGACCGCGGACTTGCCCCACCCCGTGCGCTGGACGACGAGGGCGCGCCGCTTGTGCGCGACGAGGGCCTCGATCGCCAGCCACTGGTCCTCGCGCAGCTTTGCGGTGCCCGTGGGGTCGCCCACGAGACGGGCGAGTACGGAATCGGCCGAGGACCTCAGGTCTGCGTTCATGCCCCCATGCAACCCGATGCCTCGGACATCGCGCCAATGGCGCTCTGAACCTGTGGATATTGAAGATTCAAAGAGTTATCCACAGGGGTTTCCGGATCGGACCGGGCACGGGACCTTCGAGGCATGACGACGAACCACGAATCCCGCAGCCCGTCCCGACGACCGTCCGCCGGCCCCTCCGGAGCCGCCGACCCCTCCCAGATCACCCTGCGCAGCCCGGCCGAACTGGCCGACGCCCTGCCCTACATGCTCGGCTTCCACCCCACCGACTCCCTCGTCATGGTCGCCGTGCACGGCGAGGCCGGACGCTTCGGCGGCCGGCTCCGGGTCGGCATCCCTCCCGCACACTCCGAGTGGGAGGACACCGCCCGGCAGGTCGCCGAGTGCCTCGTGCGGGGCAGTGAGCGGCGCGGCGAGAAGCCCGACGGCATCGTGGTGTTCCTCTGCCAGGACCCCCGGGGCGGGGAGAGCGGTCAGCGGGTCATGACCCGGCTGCGGCCGCTCGCCCAGCGGCTGCGGATCGCCTGCGGAGCGCTGGACGTGCCCGTCCTGGAGGCCCTGTGCCTCTCCGGCGGCCGCTACTGGTCCTACACCTGCGCCGATCCCGACTGCTGCCCGGCCGAAGGCAACCCGCTGGCCCCGCCGGGCACCTCGGTGATGGCCGCGGCGGCCACCTTCGCCGGGCTCCAGGTGAGGGGCTCGCTGAAGGAGATCGAGGGCCGGCTGACGCCCCTGCGCGGCTCCTGGGCCGCCGAGCAGGAGGAGGCCCTGGGGCAGGCCGCCGCCGCCCTGGACCCGAAGATCCTCGACGGCGCCACCCGGGAGCAGGTCGGCGCGGAGACCATCGCCCTGGCCAAGACCCTGATGCGCCGGATGACTCTCGCTCCGCCCGCCGAGGGAGGCCCGCGCGCCGACGACTGGGACGACGCCCTCCTCGGGCACGACGAGGCGGCCGCCTTGATCCTCGGGCTCCAGGACCGCGAGATCCGCGACATCGCCGCCGAGTGGATGGAGGCGGACGAGGCAGCCCCCGCCCTGCGGCTGTGGCGGGCCCTGGCCCGGCGCTGCGTCGGCGCCTACGGGGAGCACGCGGCCGCCCCGCTCACCCTCGCCGGCTGGGTCTCGTGGTCCAGCGGGGACGAGCCGACCGCCCGGATCGCGTTCGGGCTCGCGCTGCGGGCCGACGCCGAGTACCGCTTCGCCCAGCTCCTCCACCACGCGTGCAACGAGGGCATCGATCCGGAGGGGCTGCGGCAGTGCCTGCGGGAGGAGCGCGCCCGCCGCGAACCCCGCCGCAAGCGGACACCCGCCACCACCCGGCCACCCGGCCGCCGCGCCCCGCGCACCCGGCGCCCGGCCCGTCGCGCCGAAGGGAGCGGGCAGTGAGCCCGCGCCGGGCCCGCGGCGGGCCGTGCCCCGTCCACGGGCCGCGCGGGCGGAGTGTCGCGCGGGGGCTGCGGAGCGCTGTGGGCGCGGCCTTGCTCCGTCGGCCCGCCGCCCGGTGCGGGCAGCCGCCGGCGGAGCCCGTGACCCGGGCGGGGGTGGCGGCGTTCAGCTGGGGGGTGGTGGGCGCCCGGCCGCGCCGCCGCCCAGCAGAACCGGCCGGAGCGCAGACAAGGCGGCACATGGCTCCCCCCGCACCTGAAACCGACCCGTCCGGTGCCCTCCCGCCTCCCTTCCCGGAGCGCCGGGACGGCCCGGCCTCCGGGGCCGGGCCGGAAGTCGTGGCGTGCGACTCCACTGCCGGCCACTCCGGAGTGGACCGGGGGCCGGCCCCGGGGGACGCGGACCGGATGCCCGGGGGCTCCTCGGACCGGCCGGCAGGGCCCCAGCGGGGGCCGGGCCCGGAGTCCCGCCCGGCCGGTGCGGCACCCGGACGAGCCGTCGGCGCGGTGCCGGGCGCGCCGGTCGGCGGGGTGCCGGGGCAGCCCGCCGCGCCGGGGCGGTCCGTGGGTTCGGGCCCGGGCCCGGGGTCGTCTGTCGGTGCGGTGCCGGGCCGGCCGGGCGGTGCGGTGCCAGGGCAGCCTGAGGGTGCGGGGACGGGGCCGTCCCTCGGCGCGGGGACGGGGCAGCCCGGGGGTGCGGTCGCCGGGCAGCCGTTCGGGGCGGGGCATGCGCGGAGGGCCGAGTTGCCTCCCGTACACGGCGCCGTGATCTGCGTCGCCGCGCCCTGCCTGGTCATCTCGCCCGAACATGGCCAGCTCACCGGCCGGGGCATCGACGGGATCTACCGGGCCGGGCGGCGGCTGCTGTCCCGCTGCGTGCTGCGTGTGGCCGGCCGGGATCCGGTCGCCGTCCAGGCACGCAGCCTCGGCGCCGACCGGGCCTCCTTCAGCGCCACCGTCCGCACCGGCGTCGAGGCCGGCCCGGACCCCGACATCGGCGTCGAGCGGGTGCGCCACGCCGACGGCACCGAGCGGATCACCCTGCGCAGCTTCGCGACCCGTCCGTTACGCCTCCCCGTGGAGGTCTCCCTCGGCACCGACCTGGCCGAACTCGGCGCCGTCGCGGCGGGCCGCGCCGGGCCCGAGCTCGCCGCCGGGGTGCATGCCGGGGGACTGCGCTGGAGTACGGGGGAAGCCCTCGCCGTCACCACCGCCGAACCGGCCCCCGACGACGCCCTCGCCTCGGCCGGACTGCTGCGCTGGCAGCTCGAACTGGGCCCGGGCGAGTCCTTCAGCATCGAGCTGCGGACCACCCGCGACCGCTCCGCGCGGGCCCCCGCCGGGCAGGTCGCGAACCCGCTGGCGAACGCACGCGCCGAGGGGGACGACCCGAGGGCCGAGGCCTGGTTCCGGACCAGCCTCGACGACCTGCGCGCGCTGCTCCTACGGGACCCCGAGGCGCCCGGGGACGCCTTCGCGGCGGCCGGAGTGCCGTGGCGGCTCGGGCTGGCCCCGGCCGAGTCGCTGTGGGCCGCCCGGATGGCGCTGCCGCTCGGCGCCGGGCTGGCCGCCGCCACGCTGCGGACCCTGGCCCGGGGTCAGGCCGGGGGACGCGGCCCCGGGGCGGGCAAGATCCCGGGGCCGCTGCGTGCCGCCGGGCCGCAGCTGCCACCGGGGTGCACCGGGACCGAGGCCACCCTCGGCTTCCCGGCGGTGCTGGCCGAGGCCCGCAGGTGGGGGCTGCCCGAGGAGGAGGTGGCCCGGCTGCTGCCCGTCGCGGAACGCTGCCTGGACTGGCTGCGCGGGGCACTGGGGGAGGACGGCTTCGTGGCCGACCCCGATCCGGGGCCGCGCCGCTGCGAGACCCAGGCCCACGCGCACCGGGCCGCGCTGCTCGGCGCCGACCTGCTGGCCGACTGCGGGCGGCCCGGAGCGGCCGAATGGCGCGAGTGGGCCGGGGCGCTGCGCGAGAGGTTCCGGGCCCGGTTCTGGATCGACGGCCCGGACGGGGGCCGCCCCGCCGCGGCCCTGCATCCCGACGGCAGGCCGCTGCCCCGGCTGACGGGGGCCGCCGCCCACCTGCTCGACGCTGGGCTGCTGGGCGGCGGCCGGCTCGCGCCCGGCCTGCTGGACCCCGTCCGCACCGAGCACCTCGCCCGGCTCCTCGGCGCCCCGGCCATGGATTCCGGTTGGGGGCTGCGCAGCATGGCGGCCCGCGAACCGGGCCACAACCCCTTCGGCCACCGGTCGGGCGCGGTCCGGGCCCACGAGAGCGCCCTCGCCGTGGCGGGCCTCGCCCAGGCCGGCTTCGAGAAGGAGGCCGCCGGGCTGCTGAAGGGGCTGCTCGACGCGGCGGAGACCTTCGGATACCGGCTGCCGGAGATGTACGCGGCCGAGCAGCGCACCGCCGGCAGCGCACCGCTCCCGCATCCGGCGGCGTGCAGGCCCGCCGCAGTCGCCGCCGCGGCCGGAATCCACGCCCTCACCGCACTCGCCGGAATCCGTCCGGACGCCCCGGCCGGGACGGTCGCCGTGACCCCCAGGGCGGGCGCCCCCCTCGGCGCCCTGCGGCTCTCCGGCCTGAGGGTGGCGGGGGAGCCGTTCACCGTCCGGATCAGCCGTCTCGGCGTCGGAATGGTGGAGGAGGCCGCCGATGGACTGCAACTGCGGAGCTGAGCGTGCGCGACCGACCGTGTGGGTCGCGAAGATGCGGTCCGGGTTCCAGATCGCCGTCTCCGAGATCACCAAAGCTCTGTTTATCGTCAGGCAGACGACTATGATCGCGGCATGTCGCCCTACGACCCGTCGGCCTTCCCGCCCTTCGCCGTCACCGTCGACCTGGTCGTGCTCACCGTGCGGCGCCACGCGCTCTGCGCGCTGGTCGTACGACGGGGAGAGCAGCCGTTCCAGGGGAGCTGGGCACTGCCCGGCGGCTTCGTCCGCGGCGACGAGGACCTGGCGGCGGCCGCGGCCCGGGAACTCGCCGAGGAGACGGGCCTGTGCGCGCACGACGCCGCCGTGCCCGGCGCGGACAACGGAGCGCACCTGGAGCAGCTGGCCACGTACGGGGACCCGCAGCGCGATCCCCGGATGCGGGTCGTCAGCGTGGCCCACCTGGTCCTCGCCCCGGACCTGCCCGCGCCCCGGGCCGGCGGTGACGCCAACGGTGCCCGCTGGGCTCCCGTCGACGAGCTCCTGGAGGGTGCCGACCAGCCCTCCGCCGGACTGGCCTTCGACCATGCGCGGATCCTGGCGGACGGGGTCGAGCGGGCCCGGTCGAAGATCGAGTACTCCTCCCTGGCCACCGCCTTCTGCCCGCCGGAGTTCACGGTCGGAGAGCTGCGCCGGGTCTACGAGGCTGTGTGGGGCGTGTCGCTGGACCCCCGCAATTTCCACCGCAAGGTCACCGGCACCCCCGGCTTCCTGGTTCCGGCCGGAGGGACGACGACCCGTCAGGGTGGCAGGCCGGCCCAGCTGTTCCGGGCCGGCGGGGCGACCCTGCTCAACCCGCCGATGCTGCGTCCGGAGGTCTGACCCGCCGCCGGGCCCGCCGGCCGGGCGTTGGGCCGGCCGGGCGGCACTCTCGCGACCGACGCGAGCCGGTTGCGTGGAAAATCGGACATATCGCGTTATCTTGCTAGCGGTACTCACCCTGCCGCAGAGCGGTCTCACCCCCCGCGAGAGAAGCGATGCTCCAGGCCATCGGACTCACCAGCACACCCCGTCGAGAACTCCCGCCCCTCGTGAACGACCTCAGCTTCGAGGCCCGTCCGGGGTGCGTGACCGCCCTGCTCGGCGAGCCCGGCGCGGGCAAGACCACCGCCCTGCGGCTCATGCTCGAACTCGAACCGGGCCGCGGCGTCACCTACTTCCGCGGCCGCCCGCTGCACCGCGTCCCGCATCCCGGCCGCGAAGTCGGGGTCCTCCTCGGCGACGTCCCCGGACATCCGTCCAGGACGGTCCGCAACCAGCTGCGCATGCTCACCGCGGCCGTCGGCGTACCGGCCTCCCGGGCGGACCTGCTGATGGAGGTCGTCGGCATCAGCGGGCTGCGCGACCAGCGGCTCGGTTCGCTCTCGGCCGGCATGGAGCGCCGCGTCGCGCTCGCCGCGGCCCTGCTCGCCGACCCCTGCACGCTGCTCCTCGACGAGCCCGCCTCCGGGCTCGCCGCCCGTGAGCGGACCTGGCTCCACGACCTCCTGCGTGGGCACGCCTCCCTCGGCGGGACCGTGCTGTTCACCACGGACGACGCGAAGGAGGCCGCCCGTCACGCCGACCGGGTGGTGTCCATCGCCGCGGGCCGTCTCGTCGCCGACCAGGACGCCGCGGACTTCGCCCGCACCCGGCTGCGACCGCGGGTCGCCGTACGCACCCCGCACGCCGCCCGGCTCGCCGACGTACTGGGCCGCGAGGCCCGGTCCGCCCGGCGTGTGGTGGAGATCGTCGCGGAGAGCGGCAGCCGGCTGTCGGTGTACGGCAGCACCTGCGCCGAGATCGGCGAAGTGGCCTTCCGGCACGGTGTGCTCGTCCATCAGCTGGCCGACGAGACCGGTGACGCCGGGGCGCCCGTCCCGGCCGCTCCACCCGCTCCACCCGTGCCGCCGAACCCGCCCGTACCGCAGGCCCGTACCCGGGGCGCCACGACGGCGGCCCGGGCGGAGGTCCGGGTCGAAGCCGCGGTCCAGAGCCGCCCCGCCACGGGATCCGGTGCGGGCCTCCCGGCCGGGGCGCAGGCCCAGGATCACCCGGAGCCGCGCCCGGAGTTCCGTACGGCCCTCGTCACCGGGGCGGGACGCATCGGCAGCACGGGCGCGGAGGGGGACCGGGCGGGCGCGGGATGGGGCGCCGCCTCCGAGCCGGCCGGCCTCCCGGAACCCGCCGACGCGCCGGGCGGCTTCTCGCGGAAGGCCGCCGCCGGGCCGGCCCACGCGACTGCCGGGCGTCCCGGTTCCAGGGTGCGCCGCGTCGGCGGTCCGCTGTGGCCGCTGCGCTACGAGACGCGCCGCGTGTTCGGCACCGCCACTGCGCTCCTGACCGCCACCGCCGTCGTCACCGTCTCCGCGCTCATCACCCTGGTGCTCGCCCACGCCGGCCACACCCCCCAGAACCGGCTGCTCGCCGCCTGGCCGGAGCTGTTCCCGCTGCCGCCCGCCGCGCTCGGGGCCGGGCTGCTCGGCTCCCTGGCCTTCGGCGAGGAGTACCGCTACCCCGCCCTCGCCGCGGACCGGGGCACGGTCCCCCGCCGGATGGGGCTGCTCGTCGCCAAACTCGTGGTCTGCGCCGGCCTCGCCCTGGTCCTCGGCGTCCTCGCGGTCGCCGCCGACGTGGCGGCGCTGCGGCTCGTCTTCGGCGCCGGGCCGCTGAGCGCGCCCGCGGAGTGGATCTCCCCCGCCGCGAGCTGGGCGGGGCTGCTCATCGGCTGCGCCTGGGCCGGCGTGCTGGCCTCCGGCGTCTTCCGGGCCGCCTCGGCGGGCGTGGCCGCGGTGCTCGCCGTACCGGTGGTGGTGGTACCGCTGGTGCGCAAGGCGCTGGAGGGGCCGTCCGCGTACCCCGTGACCGGGATCACCGCCCGGCTGCGCGGCCTGATCTGGTCGCCGTGGCCGCCGGAGACGGACCGGATCGTGCTGGCGGCGCTTCGGGTGATGGTCCAACCCGTCGGCACGGCACTGCTGTTGTCCCTGATGGTCCTGTTGTGCGCCTATGCGTTCACAGGACTGCGCGGCCGCGTCCGTTGGTGACCGTTCCGAGGCCGGAGGCGACTCCGGCGGGACCGTAGAAGTCCACATCGGGCCGCATCGCGGGAAGTGGACCGCAACTCCCCGCAAAAAGCCCGGTTCTTTACGATAAGTCGTCAATTGCGTAGGTGGCACCGATCACCCTTTCGTGTGCTTTTCACCAAAGACCTCAAGGGTGAAGGAGGCACGGCCGACAAAGGATTCGTGAGTACCCTTGCGCACACCATGATGACCGCCGCCCGCCATGCCGACTCCGGCCTCGCCGGCCCGGGCGAACTCGACCGCTACCCCTACCCGGAGGCCCCCGGGTCCGACCGCGTCGGACCGCCGCACTGGGACGGCGGCGACGTCGAGCTGGGTCGCGTCGGTCGCCGCGCGTCGGGCAGCCGCGGGCGCGGCCTGCACGGCCAACTCGTCCAGCAGCTCGGCCAGATGATCGTCTCCGGCGACCTCGGAGCGGATCGCCCCCTGGTCCCCGAGGAGATCGGCCAGCGCTTCGAGGTCTCCCGCACGGTGGTCCGCGAATCCCTGCGGGTCCTGGAGGCCAAGGGCCTCGTCAGCGCCCGCCCCAACGTGGGCACCCGGGTCCGCCCGGTCGCCGACTGGAACCTGCTCGACCCCGACATCATCGAGTGGCGGGCGTTCGGCCCCCAGCGCGACGACCAGCGCCGCGAGCTGGGCGAGCTCCGCTGGACCATCGAGCCGCTGGCCGCCCGGCTCGCCGCCGGCCACGGCCGCCCGGAAGTCCAGCAGCGCCTCGCCGACATGGTCGAGATCATGGGCCACGCCCTCGGCCAGGGTGACGCGATCACCTTCGCGCGCGCCGACAACGAGTTCCACGCGCTATTGATCCAGGTCGCGGGCAACCGCATGCTGGAACACCTCTCCGGCATCGTCTCCGCCGCCCTCCAGGTGTCGGGCAGCCCCGTCACCGCCTGCGACCGCCCCAGCGAGACCTGCGTCGCGCACCACGCCCGGATGGTGGAGGCGCTCGCGGCCGGGGACGCCCTGGGAGCCGAGAACGCCATGCGCCAGTTGCTGACGGTGCACCCGGAGGTCGAGCGCGTGGTCCCCGCCCCGCGCGAGCACTGACGCCCCGACGCGCGGGGACGCGGGGGTGCACGACCGGTCGCCGGGCCCGTTTCGGGCCCGGCGACTCCGGTGTGCGGGGGACGTTCGCGTATCTTCCGCAGGGCGTTCGCGCGACTCCGGTGCGCGCACGCGCGGCCACGCGGCGGGGCCGTTCGGGGGCCGATGTGATTCGGGCCACGAAGATTCGGCGTAACGCTCCGCGACGTCGCGCGATGACGTAAGAGGTGATGGCCGACGGAGGGAAGACAGCAGCCCTTGGGGATGCTGTACAGCTCCCCGGCCCCTGCCCGCGCCCCCGGCCCATCCCCAGTCGGTGGTCGTCGGCTCCGGTCCAGCACCAGGCCGGGGTCGGAAGCCGTTCCCATCGTTCCGAGAGGTTGTTCGTGTCGGCCAGCACATCCCGTACGCTCCCGCCGGAGATCGCCGATTCCGAGTCCGTGATGGCGCTCATCGAGCGGGGCAAGGCCGAGGGGCAGATCGCCGGCGATGACGTGCGTCGGGCCTTCGAGGCTGACCAGATTCCTGCGACCCAGTGGAAGAATGTCCTGCGCAGCCTCAACCAGATCCTTGAGGAAGAGGGTGTGACGCTGATGGTCAGTGCCGCGGAGTCGCCCAAGCGCACCCCCCGCAAGAGCGTCGCGGCGAAGAGCCCCGCCAAGCGGACGGCGACCAAGACCGTCGCGGCGAAGACGGCCGCCGCCCCGGCGGTGGCCGACACCGATACGGACGCCGTCGCGGACGCCGGGGCGACGGATCCGGAGCTCGTGGTCGCCCCGGGCGAGGAGCCCGCGGCCGAGCCCGCCGCGAAGAAGACCGCCGCGCGCAAGACGGCGGCGAAGAAGGCCGCGCCGGCGAAGAAGACCGCCGCGAAGAAGACGGCCGCCAAGAAGACCGCAGCCAAGAAGGACGCCGACGAGGGCGACGAGGAGGGGGCGGACGAGACCCCCGACGTCGCGAAGGGCGAGGCCGAAGAGGAAGAAGAGGGCGGGGAGAACAAGGGCTTCGTCATCTCGGACGACGAGGACGACGCCCCGGCCCAGCAGGTCGTCGTGGCCGGCGCCACCGCCGACCCCGTCAAGGACTACCTCAAGCAGATCGGCAAGGTCCCGCTCCTCAACGCCGAGCAGGAGGTCGAGCTCGCCAAGCGCATCGAGGCGGGCCTGTTCGCCGAGGACAAGCTGGCGAACTCCGACAAGCTGGCCCCCAAGCTCAAGCGCGAGCTGGAGATCATCGCCGAGGACGGCCGCCGGGCCAAGAACCACCTCCTGGAGGCCAACCTCCGCCTCGTGGTCTCCCTCGCCAAGCGCTACACCGGCCGCGGCATGCTCTTCCTGGACCTGATCCAGGAGGGCAACCTGGGCCTGATCCGCGCGGTGGAGAAGTTCGACTACACCAAGGGGTACAAGTTCTCCACGTACGCGACGTGGTGGATCCGACAGGCGATCACGCGCGCCATGGCCGACCAGGCCCGCACCATCCGCATCCCGGTGCACATGGTCGAAGTGATCAACAAGCTCGCCCGCGTACAGCGCCAGATGCTCCAGGACCTGGGCCGCGAGCCCACCCCGGAGGAGCTGGCGAAGGAACTCGACATGACCCCCGAGAAGGTCATCGAGGTCCAGAAGTACGGGCGTGAGCCGATCTCCCTGCACACCCCGCTCGGCGAGGACGGCGACAGCGAGTTCGGTGACCTCATCGAGGACTCCGAGGCGGTCGTCCCGGCCGACGCCGTGAGTTTCACGCTGCTGCAGGAGCAGCTGCACTCGGTCCTGGACACCCTCAGCGAGCGCGAGGCGGGCGTGGTCTCGATGCGCTTCGGCCTGACCGACGGCCAGCCGAAGACCCTCGACGAGATCGGCAAGGTCTACGGGGTCACCCGTGAGCGCATCCGCCAGATCGAGTCGAAGACCATGTCGAAGCTGCGTCACCCGTCCCGGTCCCAGGTCCTGCGCGACTACCTGGACTGACGGACGGCTCCGGTCCGCGGCGGCGCGGACCGGAGCGCGGGTGGACGGGCTGTGGACGGACGCACGAGCGGGCCCCCGCCGGAGCGCGACCGGCGGGGCGCGCGGGGACGTACGCCGGGCGCGCGGCGACGTACGACGGGGCCGCGCGGGTGCGCCCGGACGGCGGGCGACCCACTCTGGGTGGAGTCATGCACACTCAGAGTCAGGAGGCCTCATGCGTCGTCCCTTCGCCCGTGCTCTGGCGGGCGCGCTGACCCTGGTGGCGGGAACGGCGGCGCTGCCGCTGGCCCAGGCCCCCGGGGTGGCCGCAGACAGCATCGTCATAGGCGGGAGCCCGGTGAACGTCGCCGACAGTCCGTGGGTCGTGGCCCTCGCCACCCGTGACCGGTTCGGGGGTACCCGGGACGGCCAGTTCTGCGGGGGCGTCGTCGTCGCCCCCACCACGGTGGTGACGGCGGCCCACTGCCTGGGCCGTCAGGTGCTGGGCGGCCCCGTGGAATCGGTCGCCGACTTCCGCGTGATCACCGGGCGTACGGAGCTCCACGCCGAGGAGGGCCGGGAGATCGCGGTGCGCGCGGCCCGGGTGAACCCGGCCTACGACGCCGGGAGCAACGCCGGGGACCTGGCCGTACTGGAGCTGGCCGAGCCGGTCGCGGCGCAGCACGTACTGCCGATGGCCGGGGCGGGTGATCCGGCGTACGAGGCGGGGACCGAGGCGGCCGTGTACGGCTGGGGCGACACGAGCGGCTTCGGCGACTACGCGTACGGGCTGCGGGCGGCGCGCCTCACGGTGCTGGCGGACGACGTCTGCCGGCGGGCCTACCCGGGTGATGCGGACGGGCAGTACCGGTCCGAGTCGATGGTGTGCGCGGGCGACCACGACGGCGGGAAGGACGCCTGCCAGGGGGACAGCGGGGGTCCGCTGGTGGCCCGGGGGCGGCTGATCGGGCTGGTGTCCTGGGGGCGTGGCTGCGGGCGCGCCGACAGCCCGGGGGTGTACACCCGGATCGCCCCGTTGATCGGCTTCGTGAGCGGCGCCCAGAGGGCCGCGCACACCGGCGGAGGGTAGGGACACCGCGCGGGGTGTCCGGAGGGCCTCCAGGCGCCCCGCACGGCCCGTCACGGGGGTGCGGGGCCGGGTGGCGGCGCCTGGAGCGGGAAGTGCCCCGGATATGAGGACGGGCGGCCTCCCTGGGTCTCAGAGATGCCGCCCGTCGACCGGCCTGGCCGGTCCTGGCTCGTCGGATGCGAGGTAAGGCCTTGTGTCAGCGGTCCTCGGTGTCGGCAGCGCTAGCGGCCGGAGCGGACGTAAGCCGCTCGGTCTCATCCTGTATTTCCGCGGCGATCTTCTTGAGTTCCGGCTCGAACTTACGCCCGTGGTGGGCGCAGAAGAGCAGTTCACCACCGCTCAGGAGAACGACGCGCAGATATGCCTGGGCGCCGCAACGGTCGCATCGGTCAGCGGCCGTCAGCGGGGTCGCGGGTGTCAGAACAGTAGTCACGTCGCCTCTTCTCTAGCTCGACGAGCTGTCGTACCAGGGTCAACATCCAACCAGGCCGAAAACGTTCCCGCTCGCGGCTTTTCCTCGAAACTTCCTTCCGAAGCTGGCCGGCTGCTGCCGGTTGGCGGCGAAGGAGCCGTATTGCAGTGCTTTACGGTTTCGCGTTGTCAGTCGTTCGCTTGTAGCAGTTCCCGTCCTCCCCGGCGTGAGTGCCGGTGTGCATGAGGACGTGCCCGAACCCTAAATGGTTCATGCGTCGAAGGGAACGTGATGTTTGCTTCACCCTGACGGGGGATCGAACACCCGTGCGGATCTGCACTAGGCTGAAGAAGCTACGAGGGTGGCGTTGCATCGGCTCTACCAGGCCTCGGTACCCTCGGACCGGCAACCGAGCCACCCCTGCGCCCGACCGGGCCAGAAAAGAAATTCAGCGAGGAGCGAACTGCGTGACCGCCGACACGTCCGTGCCTTCCAGCGCGCTGCTGTCCGGAGCAGACCGGGACGGTTCCAACTACACCGCGCGGCACCTGCTCGTCCTCGAAGGCCTTGAGGCCGTGCGCAAGCGCCCCGGCATGTATATCGGCTCCACCGACAGCCGGGGCCTCATGCACTGCCTCTGGGAGATCATCGACAATTCCGTCGACGAGGCCCTGGGCGGGTACTGCGACCACATCGAGGTGATCCTCCACGAGGACGCCTCCGTCGAGGTCCGGGACAACGGCCGCGGCATCCCCGTCGACGTCGAGCCCAAGACCGGCCTCTCCGGGGTCGAGGTCGTCATGACCAAGCTGCACGCCGGCGGAAAGTTCGGCGGTGGCTCCTACGCCGCCTCCGGCGGTCTGCACGGCGTCGGCGCCTCCGTGGTCAACGCCCTGTCGGCCCGCCTCGACGTCGAGGTCGACCGGGGCAGCTCCACCCACGGCATCAGCTTCCGCCGCGGCGTTCCCGGGATGTTCACCGAGCAGGGGGCCGACAGCCCGTTCGACCCCACGGGCGGCCTGCGCAAGATCAAGCGCATCGCCAAGGGCAAGACCGGCACCCGGATCCGCTACTGGGCCGACCGCCAGATCTTCCTCAAGGACGCCCGGCTCAACCTGGAGACCCTCTACCAGCGCGCCCGCCAGACCGCCTTCCTCGTCCCCGGCCTGACCCTGGTCGTCCGCGACGAGCGGGGCATCGACGGGGCCGGCAAGACCGAGGAGACCTTCCGTTTCGACGGGGGCATCAGCGAGTTCTGCGAGTACCTCGCCCAGGACAAGGCCGTCTGCGACGTGCTGCGCCTGACCGGCACCGGCACCTTCAAGGAGACCGTCCCGGTCCTCGACGACCGCGGCCACATGACCCCCACCGAGGTCACCCGCGAGCTCGGCGTGGACATCGCCCTGCGCTGGGGCACGGGGTACGAGACCAACGTCAAGTCCTTCGTGAACATCATCGCCACCCCCAAGGGCGGCACCCACGTCTCCGGCTTCGAGCGCTCGGTCGCCAAGACCGTGAACGAGGTCCTGCGCTCGGCGAAGCTGCTGCGCGTCGCCGAGGACGACGTGGTCAAGGACGACGCGATGGAGGGCATGACGGCCGTCGTCACCGTCCGTCTCGCCGAGCCGCAGTTCGAAGGCCAGACCAAGGAGGTGCTCGGCACCTCCGCGGCGACGCGCATCGTCGCGGCCGTCGTGGCCAAGGAGCTCAAGGCGTTCCTGACCTCCACCAAGCGCGACGACAAGCAGCAGGCCCGCGCGGTGATGGAGAAGATCGTCGCGGCCGCCCGGACCCGCATCGCGGCCCGCCAGCACAAGGAGGCGCAGCGGCGCAAGACCGCGCTTGAGTCCTCGTCGCTGCCGGCGAAGCTGGCCGACTGCCGCAGTGACGACGTGGACCGCAGCGAGCTCTTCATCGTGGAGGGCGACTCCGCTCTCGGTACGGCCAAGCTCGCGCGGAACTCCGAGTTCCAGGCGCTGCTGCCGATCCGGGGCAAGATCCTCAACGTCCAGAAGGCCTCGGTCTCGGACATGCTCAAGAACGCCGAATGCGGCGCGATCATCCAGGTCATAGGAGCCGGCTCGGGCCGGACCTTCGACATCGACGCCGCCCGCTACGGCAAGATCGTCCTGCTCGTCGACGCCGATGTCGACGGCGCGCACATCCGCATCCTGCTGCTCACGCTCTTCCAGCGGTACATGCGGCCGATGGTCGAGGCCGGCCGGGTCTTCGCGGCCGTGCCGCCGCTGCACCGGATCGAGCTGGTCCAGCCCAAGAAGGGGCAGGACAAGTACGTGTACACGTACTCGGACAACGAGCTGCGCCAGACGCTGCTGGAGTACCAGCGCAAGAACATCCGCTACAAGGACAGCATCCAGCGCTACAAGGGCCTCGGCGAGATGGACGCGGACCAGCTCGCGGAGACCACCATGGATCCCCGCTTCCGCACCCTGCGGCGGATCAACATCGGCGATCTGGACTCCGCCGAGCAGGTCTTCGACCTCCTCATGGGCAACGAGGTGGCTCCGCGCAAGGAGTTCATCACCAGCTCGGCGGCGACCCTGGACCGCTCGCGCATCGACGCCTGACCGCATGCGGGGCCGGGCCCCTTCTGGCCGGCCCCGCGCGGCGGCCCGTCGTCCGTCGCCGGCCCCGGCACACCGGAGCTCGCGCCTCCATCACCTGAAGGAGTGAAGAGCACCGGGACATCAGTCCGGAAAAGGACCATTGACCACATCCTTGTGGGCACGCGGCCAATGCGGCAGCGGACAAGGAGAGTTCGGTGGACAAGGACGAAGGCCGCGGCCGTGATGCCGCGACGGTCCGGCTCGACGACCCCTGGTACGACGCGCCGGCCGCCGGCTGGGGCGAGAGTGCGGAAACGGTACCGCCACGCCCGGTGACCGCGGGCCGGACCGCGCCCGCGGCGTCCGACATCTACCTGGAGGTGCAGCGCAGCGCCGCCTTCCAGGAGGTGCGCGGCCGCTACCGGAGGTTCGTCGTCCCCGCCACCGTCGGCTTCTTCCTCTGGTACGTCGCCTACGTGCTCGCGGCCACCGCGGCGCCCGGTCTGATGGCCCGGCCCGTCATCGGCGCGGTCAACGTGGCGCTGCTGGCCGGGCTGGGGCAGTTCCTCAGCACCTTCCTGCTGACCTGGGCGTACGCCCGGCACGCCCGGCTGCGGCGGGACCGGGCCGCGCTCGACCTGCGCTGGACCGTCTTCGAGCAGGAACGCGAACAGGAGCGGGAGCAGGAGCGCGAGCAGGGACGCGAGCAGGAGCGGGGCCTGGAACGCGAGCGGGACCGGGCGCGCGGGGAGGGCCGGTGACCACCGAACACCAGACCCTCGCGCTGATCCTCTGCAGCCTCTTCATCGCCGTCACCCTCGGCATCACCACCTGGGTCAGCCGCAACCGGCACGGCTCGGCGGAGGAGTTCTACGCCGGCGGCCGCCTCTTCTCGCCCCTGGAGAACGGTTTCGCCATCGCGGGTGACTACATGTCCGCCGCCTCCTTCCTGGGGATCTCCGGGCTGATCGCCCTGTTCGGGTACGACGGCCTGCTGTACTCCGTCGGCTTCCTCGTCGCCTGGCTGGTGGTCCTGTTCCTGGTCGCCGAACTGGTCCGCAACTGCGGGCGCTTCACCCTCGCCGACGTGGTCGCCGCCCGGATGAGCGAGAGGCCCGTACGGATCGCGGCCGGGACCTCCTCCGTCGTGGTCTCGGTGCTCTACCTGGTCGCGCAGATGGTCGGCGCGGGCAGTCTGGTGGGCCTGCTGCTGGGAAGTTCGGGCGACGGGGCCCGGACCCTCACCGTGATCGGCGTGGGCGCCCTGATGGTGGTCTACGTGTCCTTCGGGGGCATGCGGGCCACCACCTGGATCCAGATCGTCAAGGCCGTCCTGCTGATGGGCGGGGCCGTCACCCTGACCGTGCTGGTCCTGCTGCGCTTCCACGGGAACTTCGACCAGCTGCTCAGCACCGCCGCCGAGCGCAGCGGGCACGGCACCCGGTTCCTCGCCCCGGGCCTGAAGTACGGGGGCGACTGGACGGCCCGCTTCGACTTCATGAGCCTCGGCCTCGCGCTGGTCCTGGGCACCGCCGGACTGCCGCACATCCTGTCCCGCTTCTACACGGTGCCGACGGCGCGGGCGGCCCGCCGGTCGGTGGTGTGGGCCATCGCCCTGATCGGCGGCTTCTACCTGATGACCATCGTGCTCGGCTTCGGGGCGGCGGCGCTGCTCGGGCCGGCGGAGGTACGGGCCTCCAACGCCTCCGGGAACACGGCGGTTCCGCTGCTGGCGGCCTTCCTCGGCGGGGGCGCCGGCTCCACCGGGGGCGCGGTGCTGTTCGCCTTTGTGGCCGCCATCGCCTTCGCTACCATCCTCGCGGTGGTCGCCGGGATCACCCTCGCCTCGTCGGCTTCCGTCGCGCACGACCTGTACGCCTCGCTCAGGCGCCGGCACGCCCGGCAGCGCGGCGAGGTGGCCGTGGCACGGAGCGCCGCCGTCGGCATCGGGGCGGTGGCGATCGCCCTCGGGCTGCTCGCCCAGGACCTGAACGTGGCCTTCCTGGTGGGCCTCGCCTTCGCGGTGGCGGCCTCGGCGAACCTGCCGGTGCTGCTGTACTCGCTGTTCTGGCGGGGGTTCACCACGCGGGGCGCCGTCTGGTCGGTGTACGGGGGGCTGGTTCCCGCCGTGCTGCTGGTCGTCCTGTCGCCGGTGGTCTCGGGCAGTCCCGAATCGCTCTTCCCGGGCGTGGACTTCCAGTACTTCCCGCTCCAGAACCCGGGGATCATCTCCATTCCGCTCGGCTTCCTGGCGGGGTGGCTGGGTACGGTCACCTCCGCCGAGGAGGCCGACGAGCGTAAGCACGCCGAGACGGAGGTCCGCTCCCTGACCGGGGCCGGCGCGGTGTGATCCCTCGGGGCGCTCTCAGGGGCCGCCCGTCGACGGGACCCAGGCGTAGCGGTGTTCCGGGCGGCCGGTCTCGCCGTAGCGCAGGGCCAGGGTGACGCGGCCGGCGCGGTCGAGGAGTTTGAGGTAGCGCTGGGCGGTCTGGCGGCTGATCCCGGCGCGGTCGGCGATCTGCTGGGTGGACAGGGGGCCGTCGGCGGTGCGCAGGACCTGGCGGACCAGCTCCGCGGTGGTGGGGGAGTGGCCCTTGGGGAGCTCGTTCGCGCTGCCGGCGGCGGCGAGGGCGCCGAAGATCCGGTCCACCTCGGACTGTTCGGCCTCGCCGCCGCCGGCCAGGGAGCGGCGCAGGCCGGCGTAGGCCTCCAGCCTGGTGCGAAGTCCGGCGAAGGTGAACGGTTTGACCAGGTACTGGAGCGCGCCCAGGCGCATGGCGGCCTGGACCGTGGCCAGGTCCCGGGCGGCCGTGACCATGATCACGTCGGTGTGGTGGCCCAGCTGGCGCAGGCGGCGCACCAGGTCGAGGCCGTTCCCGTCCGGCAGGTAGTGGTCGAGGAGGACCAGGTCCACGGGATGGGCGGTGACGAACTCCAGGGCCTCGGCCGCCGAATGGGCCCGGCCGGCCACCCGGAATCCGGGAACCTGCGCCACGTACGCCGCGTTGATCCTTACGACACGCACGTCGTCGTCGACGACCAATACGTGGATGACCGGGGTCTCGTTCATCGCAGGGCCTCCGGGAGTACGACGGAGAACTCCGCCCCTCCGTCCGCTGCTTCCGCGGCCCGGGCGCTGCCGCCCTGCCGCTCCGCGAGGCGGCGTACGAGGGCGAGACCGAGCCCGCGCTCGCGGTGGGCCTCGGGCTGCTTGGTCGACCAGCCCTCGGTGAAGATCTCCTCGCGGCGCGCGGCGGGGATGCCCGGGCCGCTGTCGCGCACCCGCAGGACGGCGGTGCGGCCCTCGGCGCGGAGGTCGACCTCCACCAGGGGCGCGGGCGAGCCGGCCGCCGCGTCCAGGGCGTTGTCGACGAGGTTGCCGAGGATGGTGACCAGCCCGCCCGGTTCGACCAGGCGGTCGGGGAGGAACGCGGCCGGAGCCAGCCGCAGCGGGACGCCGCGCTCGGCGGCGACGGTGGCCTTGCCCACCAGCAGGGCGGCGAGCAGCGGGTCCCGCACCTTCTCGGTGATCTGCTCGGCGGTGGCGCGGTGCACGCCCGCGACCTCGTTCACGAAGTCGACGGCCTCCTCGTGCAGTCCGAGTTCGAGCAGGCCGAGGAGGGTGTGGAGGCGGTTGGCGTGCTCGTGGTCCTGGGCGCGCAGGGCGTCGATCAGGCCCTTGGTGGAGTCCAGCTCGCGGCTCAGGTGCTCCACCTCGGTGCGGTCGCGCAGGGTGGCGACGGCTCCGCCGTCCGCGGTGGGCATGCGGTTGGCGACCAGGACGCGGGGGCCCTGGACGGTGATCAGGTCCCGGCCGGTGACGCGGCCGGCCAGGACGTCGCTGGTGCGGCCGGGGCCGAGTACCTCGTCCAGCGGGCGGCCGGTGAGGGTGCGGGCGGCGTCGGGGGTGAGGCCGAGGAGGCGGGCGGCTTCGTCGTTGACGAGCCGGACGCGGTCGTCCTCGTCGAGGGCGATCACGCCCTCGCGGATGGAGTGCAGCATCGCCTCGCGTTCGGCGAGGAGTCCGGCGATGTCGGAGAAGGCCAGGTCCCGGGTCTGTCGCTGGATCCGGCGGGACAGCAGGTAGGCGGCGAGGGCGCCCACGGCCAGGGCGCCGCCCGCGTAGGCGAGCAGGCCGGGGATGGCGCCGAGCAGCCGCTCGCGCACGCTGTCGTAGGCGATGCCGACCGAGACGGCGCCGACGATCTCTCCGTCGGCTGCGAGCAGGGGGACTTTTCCGCGGGCGGAGCGGCCCAGGGTGCCTTCGTCGATCTCCATGACGTCGCGGCCGGCCAGGGCGTCGCCGGGGTCGGTGGAGACCGGGAGCCCGATGAGGGCGGGGCTGGGGTGCGAGCGGCGGATGCCGTGCAGGTCGAGGACGACCACGTACTCCGCGCCGGTCGCGCTGCGGATCCGTTCGGCTGCGGCCTGGACGGGGGAGTCCGCCGTCGGGCCGGAGCGCAGCAGGTCGGTGGCCAGGGACGGGTCCGCCGCCGTGCTCTGCGCGATGGCCAGGGCGCGTCGCATGGCCTGGTCGTCCAGCTGTGCGCTCAGCGGCGCGAGGAAGAGTCCGGTGGCCAGCACGAGGACCCCGGCGGCGATGGCCAGCTGGGTGAGCAGGATCTGCGAGACGGCCCGTCGGGGCAGCCCGAGGCGCCGGACACGGGTGGGGAGGAACCGCATGACTAGCAACCGTAGGTCGGCGGCGGCCTAAGCGGAATCTCTCCCGGCTACGCAAACCGCTTGCGTGAATTGCGTCCAGCTTGCGCAAGTGATGCGAGCCGATTGGTGCGGTCGGAGGTGTGGACGACTGAGCAAGGCTCTGCAATTGTCGCACCGCACCACGCAAATTCCTGTCTCATCTGGTTCGGAAAACTCATGTCGAGGGACGAGGACATATGAGAAGGCACACCTGGAGGTGGCGGGCCCTGGCCGCCGTCGTTAGTACGGCCCTGCTCCTGCTGGGCTGGCCGGCCCTCACCGCCACGGCCGCCGGCGGACCGAGCGCCGCCGCCGGCCGCCCGGCGGCCGCGAGCAGCAGCAACGGCGCGTACACCGCCGCCAACGCCACCGACGGCGACCAGTCCACGTACTGGGAGAGCGCCGGCACCACCTTCCCCCAGTGGGTGCAGGCCGATCTCGGCGCCGCGGCCCGCGTCGACCAGGTGGTGCTGAAACTCCCCGCCGCCGGGGAGAGCCGCACCCAGACCCTGTCCGTCCAGGGCAGCTCCGACGGGACCGGCTTCAGCACCCTGGTCGGCTCGGCCGCGTACACCTTCGCCCAGGGCGCCGGGAACACGGTGACCATCACCTTCCCGGCCACCCTGACGCGGTACGTGCGCATCGTCATCACCGCCAACACCGGCTGGCGGGCCGCACAGATCGCCGAGCTGGAAGCCCGCGCGGCCGGCGACTCCTCCGCCAACCTGGCCCTCGGCAAGGCCCTGACAGCGAGCAGCCAGACGCAGGTCTACGCCCCGGCCAACGCCAACGACGGCAACACCGCCAGTTACTGGGAGAGCGCGGGAGGCGCCCTGCCGCAGTGGCTCCAGGCCGACCTCGGCGCCGCCGTCCGCGTCGACCGCGTCGTCCTGCGGCTGCCCGAGAGCTGGGGCCCGCGGACCCAGACCCTGAAGATCCAGGGCAGCGCCAACGGCGCCGCCTTCACCGACCTCACCGCCGCCAAGGGCTACGAGTTCAACGCCGCGGGGGCGAACTCCGTGACCCTCGCCTTCGACGCGGCCACCACCCGCTACGTCCGCGTCCTGATCTCCGCCAACTCCGTGCAGGGCGCCGGCCAGCTCTCCGAGCTGGAGATATACGGACCGCCCGGCGGTGACACCCAGCCGCCCAGCGCCCCCACGGGCCTCGCCTACACCGAGCCCGCCACCGGGAAGATCACGCTCAGCTGGCAGGCCGCCACCGACAACACCGGCGTCACCGGCTACGACGTGTACGCCAACGACGTGCTGCGGACGTCGGTCGCGGGCGGCGTCACCACCTACACCGACACCCAGCCCGCCGACGCGACGGTGACCTACTACGTACGGGCCAAGGACGCGGCCGGGAACCAGTCGCCGAACAGCAACTCCGTCACCCGGGCCGGCGCGACCGGCGACACCCAGGCCCCGACCGCCCCCGGGTCCCTCACCCTCACCGAGCCGGCGGCCGGCCAGATCAAACTCGGCTGGCAGGCGTCGACCGACAACGTGGGGGTCACCGGTTACGAGGTGTACGCGAACAACGTGCTGCGCGCGACAGTCGCGGGCAGCGCCACCGGCTACACCGACGCCCAGCCGGCCGACGCGACGGTGACCTACTACGTACGGGCCAAGGACGCGGCGGGCAACCGCTCGGGCGACAGCAACGCCGTGACCCGCAACGGCAGCGGCGGGGGCGGCTCCAACCTGGCCGTCGACAAGCCCGTCACGGGCAGTTCGGTGGTTCACACGTTCGTCGCGGAGAACGCCAACGACAACGACACCGCCACTTACTGGGAGGGCGCGGCCGGAGCCTATCCGAGCACGCTGACGGTCGCGCTCGGGGCCAACGCCGACATCAGCCGGCTGGTCCTGAAGCTGAACCCGGACAGCGCCTGGGGCCGGCGCACCCAGACCTTCGAGGTCCTCGGCCGGGAGCAGGGGGCCCAGGGCGTGACCAGCCTGATCGCCGCCCGGGACTACGTCTTCGACCCGGCGTCCGGCAACACCGTGACCGTGCCGCTGACCGCGCGCGTCGCGGACGTCCAGCTCCGCTTCACCGCCAACACCGGTTCCTCCAACGGCCAGGTCGCCGAGTTCCAGATCATCGGCGTCCCGGCGCCCAACCCGGACCTGGTGGTCACCGCGCTGAGCGCGGCTCCGTCGGCCCCGGTCGAGTCGGATCCCGTCACCTTGTCGGCCACCGTCAAGAACAGCGGCACCGCCCCGGCCGGGGCCAGCGCCGTCACCTTCCGGCTCGGCGGCACGAAGGTGGGCACCGCCGCGGTGCCGGCGCTCGCGGCGGGGGCGAGCGCGACCGTCACCGCCGGGATCGGCGTGCGGGAAGCAGGAACGTATCCGCTCGACGCGGTCGTCGACGAGGCGAACGCGGTCGTCGAGCAGAACGACAGCAACAACACCCTCACCGGCGCGCCGCTGGTCATCCGGCCCGTCGACAGCTCCGACCTGGTGGCCTCGGCGGTGAGCTGGTCACCGAGCGCCCCGGCCGCGGGTCAGGCGGTGAACTTCACCGTCACCGTCAAGAACCAGGGCACGGTGGCCGCCGCCGCGGGCCCGCACCCGGTCACCCTCACCCTCCAGGACGCGGGCGGCGCGACCGTCCGTACCCTGACCGGTTCCTTCACGGGCGGCCTCGCGGCCGGAGCCTCCAGCGCCCCGGTCGCGCTCGGCAGCTGGCCCGCGGCCAACGGCCGGTACACCGTCAAGCTGGTGCTGGCGGACGACGCCAACGAGCTGCCCGTCAAGCGGGCCAACAACACCTCCACCCGGCCCTTCTTCGTCGGACGCGGGGCGAACATGCCCTTCGACATGTACGAGGCGGAGGACGCGGCGGTCGGCGGCGGCGCCCAGGTCCTCGGCCCCAACCGCACCATCGGCGACATCGCGGGCGAGGCCTCCGGCCGCAGGGCCGTCCACCTCGACGCGACCGGCGAGTACGTGGAGTTCACCACCAGGGCCGCCACCAACACCCTGGTCACCCGCTTCTCCGTCCCGGACGCCCCGGGCGGCGGGGGGATCGACGCGACCCTCGACGTCTACGTCAACGGCACCCTGAAGAAGGCCATGCCGCTGACCTCCAAGTACGCCTGGCTGTACGGCGCGGAGGCCTCGCCGGGCAACGCGCCGAGCGCGGGAGCTCCCCGGCACATCTACGACGAGGCGAACCTCCTGCTCGGCGAGACCGTCCCGGCGGGCAGCAGGATCCGGCTCCAGAAGGACGCGGCCAACACCAGCACCTACGCCATCGACTTCGTGAGCCTGGAGCGGGCCACGGAGATCCCCAACCCCGACCCGGCCACCTACACCGTGCCCGCCGGCTTCAGCCACCAGGACGTGCAGAACGCCCTGGACAAGGTCCGCATGGACACCACGGGCAAGCTCGTCGGCGTCTACCTGCCGGCCGGCTCGTACGAGACCGCCAGCAAGTTCCAGGTCTACGGGAAGGCGGTGCAGGTGGCCGGCGCGGGGCCGTGGTTCACCCGCTTCCACGCGCCCGCGTCCCAGGACAACACCGACATCGGCTGGCGCGCCGAGGGCACCGCGAAGGGCTCGTCCTTCTCCGGGTTCTCCTACTTCGGCAACTACACCTCGCGGATCGACGGCCCTGGCAAGGTCTTCGACTTCGCGAACGTCACCGACATCACCATCGACAACGTCTGGAACGAGCACATGGTCTGCCTCTACTGGGGCGCCAACACGGACCGGATCACCATCAAGAACTCCCGTATCCGTGACCTGTTCGCCGACGGCATCAACATGACCAACGGCAGCACCGACAACCTCGTGACCAACAACGAGGCGCGGGCCACGGGTGACGACAGCTTCGCGTTGTTCTCCGCGATCGACGCGGGCGGCGCGGACATGAAGAACAACGTCTACGAGAACCTCACCACGATCCTGACCTGGCGTGCGGCCGGCGTCGCCGTCTACGGCGGCTACAACAACACCTTCCGCAACATCCACATCGCCGACACCCTCGTCTACTCCGGCATCACCATCAGCTCGCTGGACTTCGGGTACCCGATGAACGGCTTCGGGACGGATCCGACGACCTTCGAGAACATCTCGGTCGTCCGCTCCGGCGGCCATTTCTGGGGCGCGCAGACCTTCCCGGGGATCTGGCTCTTCTCGGCCTCGAAGGTGTTCCAGGGCATCCGGATCAACAACGTCGACATCGTCGATCCGACGTACAGCGGGATCATGTTCCAGACGCAGTACATCGGAGGTCAGCCCGTCAATCCCATCAAGGACACGGTCCTCAAGGACATCACCATCACCGGGGCGAAGAAGAGGGGTGACGCCTTCGACGCCAAGTCGGGCTTCGGCCTGTGGGCGAACGAGATGCCCGAGGCGGGGCAGGGTCCGGCAGTCGGCGAGGTCACCATCCAGAACCTGAGGACGAGTGACAACGCCGTCGACGTACGCAACACGACGTCGACCTTCCGGATCAACCAGCTGCCGTAGCGCGGTGGGGGCGCCCCGGGGCGGACTGCCCCGGGGCGCCCCCCGCCCGTAGTCCCCAGGCCCGTTGTCCACAGGACGCAAGCCGCTTGCAATTCTTGCGCTAGTCTTGCGCGCATGACGCGACGACTTGCTCAAGTGGCGAAGAAGGTGGGTGTCAGCGAGGCCACGGTCAGCCGGGTACTCAACGGCAAGCCGGGTGTCTCGGCGGCGACCCGGCAGTCCGTGCTGACCGCGCTCGACGTCCTCGGTTACGAGCGCCCCACCCAGCTCCGCGGGGAGCGGGCCCGGCTGGTCGGTCTGGTCCTGCCCGAGCTCCAGAACCCCATCTTCCCGGCCTTCGCCGAGGTCATCGGCGGAGCCCTGGCCCAGCAGGGTCTTACCCCGGTGCTGTGCACCCAGACCACCGGCGGGGTCTCCGAGGCCGACTACGTCGAACTCCTCCTCCAGCAGCAGGTCTCCGGGGTGGTCTTCGCCGGGGGCCTCTTCGCCCAGGCCGACGCCCCGCACGAGCACTACCGGCTGCTTTCGGAGCGCAAGGTCCCGGTCGTGCTCATCAACGCCTCCATCGAGGACCTCGGCTTCCCCTGCGTGGCCTGCGACGACGCCGTCGCGGTCGAGCAGGCCTGGCGCCACCTCGCCTCCCTGGGGCACGAGCGGATCGGCCTCGTGCTCGGGCCCGCCGACCACATCCCCTCGCTGCGCAAGCTGGTGGCCGCCCAGTGCGTCGCCGCCGCGGCCGGCGCCGAGCTGCCCGCCGCGCACGTGGAACGGACCCTGTTCTCGCTGGAGGGCGGACACGCCGCCGCCTCCCGGCTGCTGGACCGCGGGGTCACCGGCATCATCTGCGCGAGCGACCCGCTCGCCCTGGGAGCCGTACGCGCCGCCCGCCGCCGCGGGCTCGACGTCCCCGGCGAGGTCTCCGTGGTCGGCTACGACGACTCGGCGTTCATGAACTGCACCGAGCCCCCGCTGACCACCGTCCGCCAGCCCATCGAGGCCATGGGGCGGGCCGCCGTCGAGTTGCTCACCGCGCAGATCCAGGGCGCCGCCGTACAGCCCGGTGAACTCCTCTTCGAGCCGGAGCTGGTCGTGCGCGGCTCCACCGCGCAAGCGCCCCGCGCCGCCTCCTAGGCGTCGCGCCGGACGCGCGCGCGGACCCGCGCGGACATCGCCTCTCTTCTCCCGGTTTTCAGGCTCCGGACGCCCCGCAGGGTGTCCGGAGCTTTTTGCGTCCTGGATGTGATGAGGAAGGCTCGGACTGTCGATTGCTTGCAAATTCTGCGCGGGATATTGCGTTCATCTGTGGGCGGTGGTTGAGTGTGCCGCGCTCGCCCCCACGCCTCCTGCCCGAAGCTCGAAGGGGTCCACCGATGAGAACGCAAGCCCGCCGCAACGTCGCGGCCGCCCTGGTCTCCGCGCTCGCCGTCACCGCCCTCGCGGCCTGCGGAACCAGCAGCAGCGGTGACGACCCGAAGGCGCGGCAGTCGGGTGGCGGCGGTGGCGCCGACGCCTCCGCGCCGCTCGACCCGAAGACCAAGGTCACCCTCTCCATCGACTGCATGCCGCCCGCGGCCAAGGCGGCGGAGCTCAAGGAGTGGAAGGAGGACGTGGCGGAGTTCAACAAGACGTACCCCCACGTCACCATCGAGGGCCGTTCCACCCCCGGCCAGTGCCTGGAGCCGCCGCGCTTCACCGCGATGCTCAAGGCCAAGTCCCAGCCGGACGTCTTCTACGCCTACTTCACCGACCTCCAGCAAGTGCTGGACAACGACGGCGCCGAGGACATATCGGCGTACGTGACGCCCCGCTCGGTCCCCGCCCTCGGCGACATCGACCCGGGCGTCCTGAACGTCCTCAAGCAGGACGGCAAGCTCTACGGCCTCCCCACCAGCAACTACACGATGGGTCTGCTGGTCAACCGGAAGCTCTTCAAGGACGCCGGCCTCGACCCCGACACCCCACCGCGCACCTGGGGGGAGGTCCGGGCCGCCGCGAAGAAGATCGCCGCACTGGGGGGCGGCACCGCCGGCTTCGGCGAGTACAGCGTGGAGAACACGGGCGGCTGGCACTACACCGCCACCCTGTACGGCCTCGGCGGGGACGTCGTGGGCGCCGACGGCAAGGCGGCCTTCAACAACGCGACCGGCCGCGAGATCGTCGACAACCTCCACGCCATGCGCTGGGAGGACGACAGCATGGGCAAGACCCAGCTGCTCAAGTGGGGGGATCTGCAGAAGCAGATGGCCTCGGACAAGCTCGGCATGTTCCTCGCCGCGCCCGACGACATCACGTACATGGTCCAGCAACTGGGCGCGAAGTACGAGAACTTCGGGATGGGGCCGATGCCCGGCGGCGCGTCCACCCTGGCCGGCGGCAACGGGTACCTGATCAAGAAGGGCAGCTCGCCCGACAAGATCAAGGCGGCCGTGGCCTGGCTGAACTTCAAGACCCTGGCGGTCGGCAAGGGGCAGTTCCAATACGACCGGAGCAAGGCCGACGGCCTGCCGGTCGGCCTTCCGCAGCCGGCCTTCTTCACCGGCGCCAGCAAGGCCAAGGACGACGGACTGAAGGCCGCGAGCGCCACGATGCCGGTCGCCAACTTCAAGAGCTTCCTGGACAACCCGGTGCCCGGAAAGGCCGAGCCGCCGAAGGCCCAGGAGGTCTACAAGGTGCTCGACAAGGTGATGTCGGGGGTTCTCACCAGCAAGGACGCCGACGCGGCGCGGCTGCTCGCCGAGGCGGAGAAGGCGGTCAACCAGGTGCTGGCCGACCGCTAGGGGGAGGGCCGCCCGGGCCCCTCCCGCCCGCGGCAGTGCCCGCGTGGGCGACCGTACGTACCACCGACGGCGACGACGACCCAGCAAGGAGAGAGCGGCGATGCCGGCCACCCCCCTGCGAGCCCCCCTTCCCGCCGGCCCCCCGAAGGCGCCCCGGCCAGCCCCCACGCCCCGCCGCCCGCCCGCGCCCGCCCGGCGCGCGGCGTTCCTGCGGGCGCTGAAGCGCAACCTCACCGCCCACGGCTTCCTGATCGGCGCCGTGCTCTGCTTCTGCTTCTTCTCCTGGTACCCGATGGTCCGGGAGTTCCTGCTGGCCTTCCAGAAGACCGAGGGCCGCGCCACCCGCTGGGTCGGCTGGGACAACTTCTCGTACGTCTTCCACGACCCCGGCTTCTGGCAGGCGTGGCGCAACACCCTGCTCTTCACCGGTCTCGCGCTGGTCCTCGGCTTCGCGGTGCCCTTCGTGGCGGCCCTCGTCCTCGGCGAACTGCGCCACGCCCGCGGCTACCTGCGGTTGCTGGTCTACCTGCCGGTGATGATGCCGCCGGTGGCCTCGGTCCTGCTGTTCAAGTACCTGTACGACCCCGGGTACGGGCTCTTCAACCGGATCCTGGAGTTCCTGCACCTGCCCGCCCAGGACTGGCTGCAGTCCACCGACACCGCCATGCTGTCGGTCGTCCTCGCCTCGACCTGGATGAACATGGGCAGCGCCACCCTGATCTACCTGGCCGCCCTCCAGGGCATCCCCGGCGAGCTGTACGAGGCCGCCGAGCTGGACGGGGCCGGGCTGCTGCGCAAGATCTGGCACGTCACCATTCCGCAGACCCGGCTGGTCCTCTCGCTGATGCTGCTGATGCAGGTGATCGCGACCATGCAAATCTTCGCCGAACCGTTCCTGCTGACCGGCGGCGCCGGCCCCGAAGGAGCCACCACCACGGTGGTCGTCCTCATCTACCAGTACGCCTTCAGCTTCAACCAGTACGGCGCCGCGGCGGCCCTCGGGCTGTGCCTGCTGGTCGTCCTCGGCGGCTTCTCCGCCGCGTACGCCCGCCTCAGCCGCGACGACCAGAGCTGACGACGACCAGAGACCAGGAGCCCCGCATGGCCGAGCGCACCCTCATCTCCCCGGTCCGGTGGAGCCGCCCCCGGGGCCGGATCCTCTACTGGAGCGTCCTCGCCCTGGTCGTCGCCGGGTTCACCCTCGTCTTCCTCGGCCCGCTCTACTGGATGGCCGCGGGCGGCCTCAAGAGCACCGAGGAGTTCGCCCGGGTCCCGCCCACCCTGGTGCCGCACTCCGTACGCACCGCCAACTACTCGGCGGCCTGGCAGGTCATGGACCTCGCCCGGCTGCTCGCGAACACCCTGTACTACGCCGTGGGCGCGCTGCTCTTCCAGCTCGTGCTCGACGTCGCAGCCGCCTACTCGCTGTCGAAGCTGCGCCCCGTCCTCGGCAAGGCCGTCCTCGGGATGATGCTGGCGACCCTGATGGTCCCGGCCGCCGTGCTCGTCGTCCCGCAGTACCTGACCGTCCTGGACGTGCCGATCGTCGAGCGCAACCTGCTGGACTCGCCCTGGGTGATCTGGCTGCCGTCCGTCACCAACGCGTTCAGCATCTTTCTGCTGAAGCGGTTCTTCGACTCCATCCCCCGCGAGGTCCTCGACGCCGCCGCCATCGACGGGGCGGGCGCCCTGCGGACGCTGCGCTCGGTGGTCCTGCCGATGTCCCGGCCCGTCCTCGGCGTCGTGTCGATCTTCGCGGTGGTCGGCGTCTGGAAGGACTTCCTCTGGCCGATGCTCACCCTCCCCGACCCGGCCCTGCAGACCCTCAACGTCGGCATCTACTCCCTCTCCCGGGGCGTCCCGGAGAACCACCTCACCGCCGCCCTCGTGATCGCCTCCGCACCCACCCTCATCCTCTTCCTGATCTTCCAGCGCAACATCATGGGCGGCCTGACGGCCGGTTCCCTCAAGGGCTGAAAGGATCGACGTGCCGGCTTCCGACTGGTGGCGCTCGGCCGCCATCTACCAGGTGTACGTACGAAGCTTCGCCGATGGGGACGGGGACGGCACCGGCGACCTCGCGGGCGTCCGGGCCCGGCTGCCCTACCTCGCCGCGCTCGGTGTGGACGCCCTGTGGTTCACCCCCTGGTACCTCTCCCCGCTCGCCGACGGCGGCTACGACGTCGCCGACTACCGCACCATCGACCCCGCCTTCGGCACCCTCGCCGAGGCGGAGAAACTGATCGCCGAGGCCCTCGGCCTGGGCCTGCGCACCATCGTCGACATCGTCCCGAACCACGTATCCGACCGGCACCCCTGGTTCCGAGCCGCCCTCGCCGCCGGTCCCGGCAGCCCCGAGCGGCGGCTCTTCCACTTCCGCCCCGGCCGGGGCGAGCACGGCGAACTGCCGCCCGGGGACTGGCCCTCGCAGTTCAACGGCGCCGACACCTGGACGCGTACGCCCGACGGCGAGTGGTACCTGCACCTGTTCACTCCGCAGCAGCCCGACCTCAACTGGGACCACCCCGAGGTCCGCCGGGAGCACGAGGAGGTGCTGCGCTTCTGGTTCGAGCGGGGCGTCGCGGGCGTACGGATCGACTCGGCCGCGCTGCTCTGCAAGGACCCGGCCCTGCCCGACCTGGCCGGCCGGCCGCCGGGGCCGTGGCCGGGCCCCGGGGCGGGGGCCGGGGCGGGGGCGGCGGCGCCCGGCGCGGGCGCGCGACCCGGCGCGGGCGCGGAACCGGCCGCGGGGGAGTCACACCCCTACATCGACCGGGACGAACTCCACGCCGTCTACCGCTCCTGGCGGGCCGTCGCCGACGCCTATGACGCCGTGTTCGTCGGCGAGGTCTGGCTGCCCGACTCCGAGCGCTTCGCCCGCTACCTGCGCCCCGACGAACTGCACACCGCCTTCAACTTCGGCTTCCTCAGCTGCCCCTGGGACGCGGAGCGGCTGCGCGCCTCCATCGCGGAGACCCTCGCCGAGCACGCGCCCGTCGGGGCCCCCGCCACCTGGGTGCTGTGCAACCACGACGTGACCCGGACCGTGACCCGCTACGGGCGCGCGGAGACCGGCTTCGACTTCGCCGCCAAGGCCTTCGGCATCCCGACCGACCTGGCGCTCGGCACCCGGCGGGCGCGTGCCGCCGCGCTGCTGACGCTCGCCCTGCCCGGCTCCGTATACCTCTACCAGGGCGAGGAACTGGGGCTGCCCGAGGCGGAGATCCCGGTCGGCCGCATCCAGGACCCGATGCACTTCCGTTCCGGCGGCACCGACCCCGGGCGCGACGGCTGCCGGGTGCCGCTGCCGTGGACCGCCGAGCCGTGGAACGACCCCTGGCTGCCCCAGCCCGCGGACTGGGCCTCGTACGCGGCCGACCGTCAGGAGGGGAACCCGGACTCCATGCTGACCCTCTACCGGACCGCCCTGCGGCTGCGCCGGGAGGCCGGCGCCTTCGGCGGGGGCTCGCTGGAGTGGCGGGAGGCGCCGCCCGGGGTGCTGGCCTTCGCCCGGCCCGACGGGCTGCTGTGCGTGGTCAACCTCTCCGCCGCGCCGGTCCCGCTGCCGGGGCACACGGACGTCCTGCTCGGCAGTGCCCCGCTGGACGGGGCGGGGCTGCTCGGGCCGGACACGGCGGTCTGGCTGCGGACCTGACGCCGCGGCCGGACCGCCACCCCCGCCCTTACGGCACCGGCCGGGGCGGGCGGGGGCCGTCGTAATGGCCGCTCGGCCGCATGCGCAGGGGCCGCTCCCCGTACTCCTCCAGCGCGTGCGCGATCCACCCGGCCGTCCGCGCCACCGCGAACACCGTCTCCCCGGCCTCCGCCGGCATCCCGCAGGAGACGGTGAGCACCGCCAGGGCGAGGTCCACGTTGGCGTGCAGGCCGGGCTGCCGGCTCGCCGTGGTGGCCACCACCTCGCGGGCCGCGGCCAGCGCGGGCGCCGCGTGGGGCATGGTCTCCAGCCGGGCGAACAGGGCCGTGGCCCGGGGGTCCTCGCCCGTGTAGAGGCGGTGCCCGAGCCCCGGGATCCGCCGCCCCGCCCGCAGGTGGTCGGCGACCACGGGGGCCGCGCCGCCCCGCTCCAGCGCCTCGGTCAGCGTGCGGTGCGCGAGCCGTCCCGCGACCCCGTGCAGGGGACCTTCGAGCGCGCCGAGTCCGGCGGAGACGGCCGCGTACGGATGGGCGCGGGCGGAGGCGGCCACGCGTACGGCCAGGGTGGAGGCGGCCAGGTCGTGGTCGATGAGCAGGGCCAGCGCCAGGTCGAGGGCGTCCAGGGAGGCCTCGTCGGGCTCCCGCGCGGTCAGCCGCCGCCACAGCCGCCAGGCGACCGGGCCGCTCCGGCGGTGGCCGGTCCCGGCGGTCGGCAGGGCGCCGACCAGCGTCGGGATCAGGCAGCGCGCGGAGCCCTGGACCGCCTCGGGGGACAGGTCGAAGCGCAGCGGGTCGGCGACGGCCGCCGCGGCGGTGGCCACCCGCAGCATGTCGATGGGCCCGCTGTGCTCAGGCAGGGCGGCGACCACCCGCCGGGCGGCGGCCAGCGGTTCGGGCGGCGCGGTGAACCGGGCCCCGGGCACCAGCGTGCCGGTCCAGAGGAACTCGGCGACCTCCTCGTAGCGGTACCGGGAGGCCAGCTCGACGGCGTCGACGCCCCGGAAGTAGTAGCGGTCCGGCTCGATGAGCGTGAGCGAGGTGCGCACCGACGGTTCCCCGGCCGGGGAGCGTCCGGCGGCCTCGCGGCGGCTGCGCCGGGCCAGTTCCTCGACCTCCCGCGCGTCGAAGGTGCTGCCGCGCCCGACCGCGTCCCGGCGGCTCGTGAGCTGGCCGCGGCTCACGTACGCGTACACGGTGGCCGGTTTCACGCCGAGCAGCTCGGCGGCCTCCCGGGTGCCGATCCGCCGTCCGACCTCCGACTCGTCCTTCATGATGCCACCCTACATATATTGATTGAATCAATGTTGACAAGGATTCCATCCATCATGGATGGTCAATGCATGAACGCAACCGTCGATGTACCCCGCGGCCTCGCGGGAGTCGTGGTCACCGAGACCGCACTGGGTGATGTCCGTGGCCGCGAGGGCTTCTACCACTACCGCCAGTACTCGGCCGTCGAGCTCGCCGCGAGCCGCACCTTCGAGGACGTCTGGCACCTGATGTTCCGCGGCGCCCTGCCGGCCGGCCGCGCCGAACGGGACGCCTTCGCCGCCGAGACCGCCGCGCAGCGGCACCTGCCCGCCCCGGTCCGCGACGCGCTGCCCGCCCTCGCCCGCGCCACCGCCCTCTCCGGACCGCTCGCCGGACTGCGCACCGCGCTCTCGCTGCTCGGCGCCACCGCGGGCTTCCGCCCCGTCTACGACCTCGACCCCGAACGCCGCGCCGCCGACGCGCTCGCCGCCTGCGCCGCCGTACCGACGCTGCTCACCGCGCTGTACCGGCTCGGGCAGGGCCTGGAGCCGGTGGACCCGCGCGACGACCTCCCGTACGCCGCCAACTACCTGTACATGCTGACCGGGCGGGAGCCGGACCCGGTGCGGGCCCGCGCCATCGAGCGCTACCTCGTCTCCACCGTCGACCACGGCTTCAACGCCTCCACGTTCACCGCCCGCGTGATCGCCTCCACCGGCGCCGACGTCGCCGCCTGCCTGACCGGGGCCGTCGGGGCGCTCTCCGGACCGCTGCACGGGGGCGCGCCCAGCCGGGCCCTGGACACCCTGGACGCGATCGGCACCCCGGACCGGATCGGGCCGTGGATCCGCGAACGCGTCCTCGCCGGCGAGCGGATCATGGGCTTCGGCCACCCCGTCTACCGCACCGAGGACCCGCGCTCGCGGATGCTGCGGGAGATCGCGCTGGAGTTCGGCGGGCCGCTCGTGGACTTCGCCGTGGAGGTCGAGCGGCAGGTGGAGGAGATCCTCGCCGAGCTCAAGCCGGGCCGCGAGCTGCACACCAACGTGGAGTTCTACGCGGGCGTGGTCATGGAGCTGTGCGGGCTGCCCCGCACGATGTTCACCCCGACCTTCTGTGCGGCCCGCGTGGTGGGCTGGAGCGCCAACGTGCTGGAGCAGGCCGCCGACTCGAAGATCATCCGGCCGGCCGCCCGCTACGCCGGCCCCACCCCGCCCGAGCCGGTCCCCGCCGCGGGCTGACTACGATCGTCCGGGTGAACAGCAGGCAGCCCGCTCCCTCCTCCGCCCGGACCGCCCCGACGCCCGCCCGGACCGTCCCGGTCGTCGTCCTCTCCGGATTCCTCGGCTCCGGCAAGACCACCCTCCTCAACCACCTGCTCGCGCACCGGGCGGGGACCCGTATCGGGGTCGTCGTCAACGACTTCGGCTCGATCGAGATCGACGCGATGTCCGTGGCCGGACAGGTCGGCGACTCGATGGTCTCCCTCGGCGGCGGCTGCCTGTGCTGCGCCGTCGACGGCAGCGAGCTGGACGCGTACCTGGAGAAGCTCGCCGCGCCCGAGCACCGCATCGACGTGATCGTCGTCGAGGCCAGCGGGCTCGCCGAGCCGCAGGAGATGGTCCGGATGCTCATCGCCAACGAGAACCCGGCCGTCCGCTACGGCGGCCTGGTCCAGGTCGTCGACGCGGCGGAGTTCGACGCGACCCGGGCCGCGCATCCGGAGACCGACCGGCATCTGGGCGTCGCGGACCTGGTGGTGCTCAACAAGACCGACCGGGTGGACGCCGCCGAACGGGCCCGGATCGAGGGCGTGCTCGACGGGCTCCGCGCCCCGGGCATCCCCGTGATCGGCGCCGACCACGGCCGGATCGACCCGGAGCTGCTCTTCGACCGGCGGCCCTGGGAGCGGACCCGGGGGCAGCTCTCCTTCGAGGACCTGCTCGCGGAGGAGCGCGACCACGAGCACGGCGAGCACGGCGACGGTGACGGCGACGACGCGCACGGACACGCGGGGCACCTGCACGCCGCCTACGAGTCCGTCGAGTTCACCTCGGACGCGGCGCTCTCCCCGCGCCGCCTGATCGCCTTCCTCGACCGCCGCCCGGCCGGCCTCTACCGGATCAAGGGCTTCGTCTGGTTCGGGGTGCCCGGCCACCAGGAGCGTTACGAGGTCCACGCGGTCGGCCGCTTCCTGAGGTTCGCCCCCGGCCCCTGGGGGCGGGGGGAGCCGCCCCGCACGCAGCTCGTCCTGATCGGCTCCGCCCTCGACGTCCCGGCCCTGCTGCGCGAACTGGAGGCCTGCCGGGAGGAGGCGCCGCAGGACGCGCCGCCGGAGAGCATGTGGGGCGTCCTGCGGTACGTGGACGGGAACGAGGACGGCCCCGAGGAGTGAGGCGCGGCCACGCCCGGACCCCCGTACGCGGATCCGGGCCGGCCGTCGGCCGGCGGGAGGGCGAGCGTCAGGCCACCTCGATGCCGTATTCGCCGAGCAGGGCCTCCAGGCCGCCGCGGTAGCCCTTGCCGCCGATCACGAACTTCCAGTCGCCGTTCGGGCGCCGCCGGAAGGAGCCGAGGACCAGGGCGGTTTCGCCCGCCCGGCCGTCGGAGACCTCCAGCCGGTCGAGCTCCGCCCCCGCCGCGTCCAGCAGCCGGATCCGGGCGTCCGTGAAGCCCGCAAGGTCGGCGTCCGGATTGACCTCCGGGTCGATCGCGGCGACCAGCACCAGCCGGTCGGCGCGCCGCGGCAGCTCGTCGAAGCCGACCTCGACGGCCGCCTTGTCGGGTGCGGTGTGGGGGCGGGAGCGCACCGCGCCGTCCGGGGTGCGCGGATTGTTGAAGAAGACGAAGTGGTCCTCGCTCAGCACCCGGCCGCCCTCGCAGACCAGCGCGCACACGTCGAGCGCGACCCGCCCCGACCAGGACATGCCCAGCACGTTGCGGCCGGCCGCCACCGGCGGCGCGGCGCCCGGTGTGGTGTCCGGCGCGGTGTGCGCCAGGGCGTCGGGCAGGGTGTCCGGCCCGGTGTCCGGCCCGCCCGCCGCGACTGCGCCCGCCGCGACCCCGGCCGCCCGCTGCGCCGGTACCGCCCGGCCCTGCGGGCCGCCGCCGAGCCGCCCGCGCAGCCCGTACCGGTGCAGCAGCTCCACCAGCTCCGCCCCGGGAACCAACTCCAGCGGCTTGCCGTTGGCGAAGGTGTACGACCCCGGCCCGAAGGACGAGGTGGTCACCAGCACCCCCTTGTTCGCCCCCGCGTCCTGGACCGCGCCGTACAGGTCCCGCACCGCCGTCGGCGGGACGGTGTTGCGGTAGCGCTTGACCTGCACCACGATCCGCCCGCCCCGGATCGGGGCCGGGTCCAGCGCCTCCACGTCCACGCCGCCGTCGCCGGAGCGCTGCGTGGTCACCGCCTCCATGCCCATCGCCCGGAACAGCTCGGCGACCAGGTTCTCGAAGGCGATCGGGTCCATGAGGAACAGGTCCGGCTCGTCCCCGCTCTCCTCCCCGTGCCCGCCGTGGCTGACCACGCCGCCGCTGCCGCCGACCTCGCCCGGCCGACGGCCCGGCCGTACGGCGGCCGGCTGGTCCGGCCGGGCCGACAGCTGCCCGCGCAGCCCGTCGGTCAGGCAGTCCACCGCGCTCACCTGCTCCAGCCGGAGCTCCGAGAAGGCCGCCCGCGGGGCCTGCACGGTGGCCAGGACGATCTGCGCCTCCCGGCCCGTCACCGGATCGGGGGCGTCCACGAATCCGTTGACGACCACCGAGTCCAGCGCACCGAACTCGTCGGCCGCGTACACCTCGCGCAGCGCCAGCAGCACGCACTGGGCCAGCAGGTCCCGGTACAGCGCCCGGCGCTGCGTGGCGGGCCGGGCCGTCTCCCGGTCCTGGTCCGAGGCGGCCACGTACCGTACGGACTTCGTCTCCGGTACGGCCTCGTAGCGGGGCAGCTCCCAGTCGAGCACCAGCTGCCGCGCCGCCGGATCGTAGGCCGCGGACACCTGGCGGGGCAGCTCCTCGGGCCAGGCCGTGGAGGCGTACAGGGCCGCCGAGAAGTACTCCACCGCCGCCTCGGGATCGCCCGCGCGCAGGGCGTCGGCCAGTTCGGCGAGGCCGCTGTTGTGGCGGCGGATCCCGGCGAGCTGCTCGGCGGCCCAGCGGTCGTACTGCTGCCGGTACGAGGCCAGTTGCCGCAGCCGCTCCTGCTCGGCGGCGTGCGCGGCCTGCCAGGCGTGCGTGTACCGGTCGTGCGCCTCGCGCTCGGCCTGCGCGCGGCGGCCCGGGCCGAGGGGGCGGCCGCCGCCGTGCTGCTGGAACTGGTGGAGCTGCGGCATCGGCACCGGGTGGGCGAGGGCGCCGGGGTCGAAGGGCGCGAGCCGCTCCTCGCGCACCAGGGCGGACATCCGGAACGCCGGCGCCCGGCAGCCCGCCGCCAGCAGCCCCTGGAGGGCGGCCACTTCGGCCTCGATCCGTTCGGTGCGCCGCCGCGCCTCGGCCTCGCGGTGCTGCTTGTAGGCGGCCTGCTGCTCGCGCCGGTCCCGGGCCGCGTCCCGCTCGTAGGTCCGCCGCCGTTGCTCGGCCTCGCGCTGCTGGATCACCTGCGTCCGCTGCTGCTGCCGCTGGGCCTCGGCCCAGACCCCGATCAGACCGCTCGCCCGACGACTCATCAGTGCTGCTCTCCCCCCACCCGCGCGTACCGGGAAAACAGTAGTCGGGACACGGGACGGGCGGCCCGCCAACCGCCCGGACCGCCCGCCTCCACGGCCGCCCCCCGAGGGGGCCGCCGTAGTTAGAGCACGCCTCCCGCCAGCGCCTCGACCGTCGCCGGCAGCGGCGTGCCCGAGCCGTCGCGGCGCGGGTCCGGCGCGGGCAGCGCGGCCGGGGTGCCGTTGGCGGCGGCCGCGCGGACGGGGGCGTTCCCCGCCCAGGCCAGGACCAGCACGTCCTCGCCCTTCAGGAACCGCTGGCAGCGCACGCCGCCCGTGGCCCGTCCCTTGCGCGGGTACTGGTCGAAGGGGGTCAGCTTGCCGGAGCGCACCGAGTCGTCCAGCGTGCCGTGCGAGCCGGCCACGCTGAAGACCACGGCGTCCCGCGCCGGGTCCACGGCCGAGAAGTGGATCACCTTGGCGTTCTCGGCGAGCTTGATGCCCGCCATCCCGCCCGCCGGGCGGCCCTGGGGGCGCACCTGGCCGGCCGGGTAGCGCAGCAGCTGGGCGTCGTCGGTGATGAAGACCAGGTCCTCCTCACCCGTGCGCAGCTCGACCGCGCCGACGATCCGGTCGCCCTCCTTGAGGGTGATGACCTCCAGCTCGTCCTTGTTCGCCGGGTAGTCCGGCACGACCCGCTTGACCACGCCCTGCTCGGTGCCGAGGGCCAGGCCCGGCGAGGACTCGTCGAGGGTGGTCAGGCAGACCACCGTCTCGTCGGCCTCCAGCCCGGAGAGGAACTCCGCGACGGGGGCGCCGCCCGCCAGGTTCGGCGCGGCGTGCGTGTCCGGGAGCTGCGGCAGGTCGATCACCGACAGCCGCAGCAGCCGTCCGTACGAGGTCACCACGCCCACGTCGGCCCGGGCGGTCGCGGCCACCTGCGAGACGATCAGGTCGTGCTTCGCGCGGGAGCCGCCCTCCTCCTCGGGCAGCGGGTCGCCGCCCGCCGTACGGGCCAGCAGGCCGGTGGAGGACAGCAGGACCCGGCAGGGGTCGTCCGCGACCTCCAGCGGAACCGCGGCGACCGCCGTGCCCGCCGACTCCAGCAGCACGGTCCGGCGCGCGGTGCCGAACTTCTTCGCGACCGAGGCCAGTTCGGAGGAGACGAGCTTGCGCAGTTCGGCGTCCGAGTCGAGGATCCCGGTCAGCTCGTCGATCTCGCCGGTCAGCCGGTCGCGCTCGGACTCCAGCTCGATCCGGTCGAAGCGGGTGAGGCGGCGCAGCGGGGTGTCCAGGATGTACTGGGTCTGGACCTCGCTCAGCGAGAAGCGCTCCATCAGGCGCTCCTTGGCCTGGGCGGAGTTGTCGCTGTCCCGGATGATCCGGATGACCTCGTCGATGTCGACCAGGGCCACCAGCAGGCCCTCGACCAGGTGCAGCCGGTCGCGCCGCTTGCCGCGGCGGAACTCGCTGCGGCGCCGGACGACCTCGAAGCGGTGGTCGAGGTAGACCTCCAGCAGCTCCTTGAGGCCCAGCGTCAGCGGCTGGCCGTCGACCAGCGCGACGTTGTTGATGCCGAAGGACTCCTCCATCGGCGTCAGCTTGTACAGCTGCTCCAGCACGGCCTCCGGGTGGAAGCCGTTCTTGATCTCGATGACCAGGCGCAGGCCGTGCGAGCGGTCGGTGAGGTCCTTGACGTCGGCGATGCCCTGGAGCTTCTTCGACCCGACCAGGTCCTTGATCTTGGCGATGACCTTCTCGGGGCCGACCGTGAAGGGCAGTTCGGTGACGACCAGCCCCTTGCGGCGCGGGGTGACGTCCTCCACCGCCACGGTGGCGCGGATCTTGAAGGTGCCCCGGCCCTTCTCGTAGGCGTCCTTGATCCCGGACAGTCCGACGATCCGGCCGCCCGTCGGCAGGTCCGGGCCCGGCACGAAGCGCATCAGCGCTTCGAGGTCGGCCTCCGGGTAGCGGATCAGGTGGCGGGCGGCCGCGATGACCTCGCCCAGGTTGTGCGGGGCCATGTTGGTGGCCATGCCGACGGCGATCCCGGAGGAGCCGTTGACCAGGAGGTTCGGGTACGCCGCCGGCAGGACGACGGGCTCGCGCTCCTGGCCGTCGTAGTTGGCGGCGAAGGCGACGGTGTCCTCGTCGATCGACTCCGTCATCAGTGACGTGGCGTCGGCCATCCGGCACTCGGTGTAACGCATCGCGGCCGGCGGGTCGTCGTTGCCGAGCGAACCGAAGTTGCCGTGGCCGTCGACCAGCGGCAGCCGCATCGAGAAGGGCTGGGCCATCCGCACGAGGGCGTCGTAGATCGACGCGTCACCGTGCGGGTGCAGCTTGCCCATGACCTCGCCGACGACGCGGGCGCACTTGACGTAGCCCCGGTCGGGGCGCAGGCCCATCTCGTTCATCTGGTAGACGATGCGCCGGTGCACCGGCTTCATGCCGTCCCTGGCGTCCGGCAGGGCACGGGAGTAGATCACCGAGTACGCGTACTCGAGGAAGGAGCCCTGCATTTCGTCGACGACGTCGATGTCGAGGATCCTCTCCTCGAAATCCTCCGGCGGCGGGGTCTTCGTGCTGCGGCGGGCCATCGCTGCGCGGCTCCTTAACCAAAAATCGGTGTGTACGGGGTGCCGGACGGAGGCCGTCCGGCCGGTGGCGACGCGGACCATTGTGGCCCGAGGCACCGACAACGCCGACTCCGACCCCGGGCGACCCCCCGGACGGAGTCCAAGGGGCGGACCGGGGAACTTCTCCGGCGGTCGGCGCGCTTGCATACAGTGGCAGGTCTGACAGAAATCTCTGCATCGCGATCGAAGGGACCACATGCCCATGGGTCACACGGCCACAGCTCAGGCCGGCTCCGGCGGCCTGACAGCGACCGAGCACCGGCTGGCCAACGGCCTGCGCGTGGTGCTGTCCGAGGACCACCTCACCCCGGTCGCCGCCGTCTGCCTCTGGTACGACGTCGGCTCGCGCCACGAAGTCAAGGGGCGGACCGGTCTGGCTCACCTCTTCGAGCACCTGATGTTCCAGGGCTCGGCGAGCGTACCGGGCAACGGGCACTTCGAGCTGGTCCAGGGCGCCGGCGGCTCCCTGAACGGCACCACCAGCTTCGAGCGCACCAACTACTTCGAGACGATGCCCGCCCACCAGCTGGAGCTCGCCCTGTGGCTGGAGGCGGACCGCATGGGCTCGCTGCTGGCCGCCCTGGACGAGGAGTCCATGGAGAACCAGCGCGACGTCGTGAAGAACGAGCGCCGCCAGCGCTACGACAACGTGCCGTACGGCACCGCGTTCGAGAAGCTGACCGCCCTCGCCTACCCCGAGGGCCACCCGTACCACCACACCCCGATCGGCTCCATGGCCGACCTGGACGCCGCGTCCCTGGAGGACGCGCGCGCCTTCTTCCGTACGTACTACGCGCCCAACAACGCCGTCCTGTCGGTCGTGGGCGACATCGACCCCGCGCAGACGCTGGCCTGGGTCGAGAAGTACTTCGGCACCATCCCGGCGCACGACGGCAAGCAGGCCCCGCGCGACGGCTCGCTCCCCGAGGTCATGGGCGGGCAGCTGCGCGAGGAGATCGTCGAAGAGGTTCCGGCCCGCGCGCTGATGGCCGCCTACCGGCTGCCGCACGACGGCACCCGTGAGTGCGACGCCGCCGACGTGGCGCTGACCGTGCTGGGCGGCGGCGAGTCCTCCCGCCTGCACAACCGCCTGGTACGCCGCGACCAGAGCGCCGTGGCGGCCGGTTTCGGCCTGCTGCGCCTGGCCGGGGCGCCCTCGCTGGGCTGGCTGGACGTCAAGACCTCCAGCGGCGTCGAGGTGCCCGCCATCGAGGCGGCCGTCGACGAGGAGCTCGCGCGGTTCGCCGCCGAGGGCCCCACGGCCGAGGAGATGGAGCGCGCCCAGGCGCAGCTGGAGCGGGAGTGGCTGGACCGGCTGAGCACGGTCGCCGGCCGGGCCGACGAACTGTGCCGCTTCGCCGTGCTGTTCGGCGACCCCCAGCTGGCGCTGACCGCCGTCCAGCGCGTACTGGACGTCACCGCCGAGGAGGTGCAGGCCGTCGCTGCGGCCCGGCTGCGCCCCGACAACCGCGCGGTGCTCGTGTACGAGCCGCTGCCCGGCTCCGAGGAGCCCGACGCGTCCGCCGCCGACGAGAACGAGACCGAAGGGGCGGAGCAGTGAGCGACACCGCAGCCGTCACGATGACCTTCCACCCGCGCCCCGAGGCCGGCGAGGCCAAGCCGTGGGCGTTCCCCGCCCCCGAGCGCGGCGCCCTCGCCAACGGCCTGACCCTGCTGCGCTGCCACCGCCCCGGCCAGCAGGTCGTCGCGGTCGAGGTCAACCTCGCGGCCCCGCTGGACGCCGAGCCCGAGGGCCTCGACGGGGTGGCCACCATCATGGCCCGCGCCCTGTCGGAGGGCACCGACAAGCACTCCGCCGAGGAGTTCGCCGCAGAGCTGGAGCGCTGCGGCGCCACCCTCGACGCGCATGCCGACCACCCCGGTCTGCGGGTCTCCCTGGAGGTCCCGGCCTCCCGCCTGCACAAGGCCCTCGGCCTGCTCGCCGACGCGCTGCGCGCGCCGGCCTTCGCCGACGGCGAGGTCGACCGGCTGGTGCGCAACCGGCTCGACGAGATCCCGCACGAGCTGGCCAACCCGCAGCGCCGCGCCGCCAAGCAGCTCTCCAAGGAGCTGTTCCCGGCCGGCCTGCGCATGTCCCGCCCGCGCCAGGGCACCGAGGAGACCGTCGCCCGCATCGACTCCACGGCCGTACGCGCCTTCTACGAGGCCCACGTGCGCCCCGCCACCGCCACCGCGGTGGTCGTCGGCGACCTGACCGGCATCGACCTGGACGCCGTCCTGGCCGACACCCTCGGCGCCTGGACCGGCGACACCGCCGAGCCGCTCCCGGTCCCGCCGGTGACGGCCGACGACACCGGCCGGGTCGTCATCGTGGACCGGCCCGGAGCGGTCCAGACGCAGCTGCTGATCGGCCGGATCGGGCCCGACCGGCACGACCTGGTCTGGGCGCCGCAGGTGCTCGGCACGTACTGCCTCGGCGGCACCCTCACCTCCCGCCTGGACAAGGTGCTGCGCGAGGAGAAGGGCTACACCTACGGGGTGCGGGCGTTCGGCCAGGTGCTGCGCTCGACCGCCGACGGCAAGGGCGCCTCCATGCTCGCCATCAGCGGCTCGGTGGACACCCCCAACACCGGCCCGGCGCTGGAGGACCTCTGGAAGGTGCTGCGCACGCTCGCCGCGGAGGGCCTCACCGACGCCGAACGCGACGTGGCCGTGCAGAACCTGGTGGGCGTCGCCCCGCTGAAGTTCGAGACGGCCGCGGCCGTCGCGGGCACCCTCGCGGACCAGGTGGAGCAGGAGCTCCCGGACGACTACCAGGCGCGGTTGTACGCACGGCTGGCCGAAACCGGTACGGCGGAGGCCACTTCGGCGGTCGTGCGCGCCTTCCCGGTGGACCGGCTGGTCACCGTCCTGGTGGGTGACGCGGCCCAGATCGAGGAGCCCGTGCGGGCCCTCGGCATCGGAGAGGTCACCGTCGTCACGAACTGACGGAGCGTCACGGGAAAAGGGGTTCCGGCGGATCGTCCGCCAGAACCCCTTTTGTCTGTTTCACGGTGTGGTTGCGGGTATGGGGTGTGGCGTACGCAACAAAAGGGCTCGTGTGTTTGGCGATTGACTGATGATCCGCCTAGCGTCGGGCGTGCTGTCCGTCAGTTGTGCCCGCCGCACCCGCGGCACCGGACAGCGATCGCCGAGTCCCCGTCAGGCGCGAGCCTGGGGAGCCGGGGACCCACATCAGTCCCTGGGGTGAATCGGACCGCCTCGCCAGAGGAGATCCGTAGGAGACCTTCCTGCTCCGAACCCGTCAGCTAACCCGGTAGGCGAGAGGGAAGGAAAGGATCACCCCCTTCATGGCGTATGGCAGTCGTGTCGCCGGTAAGCACCGTGGTTCCAGTCGTCTGAGCCGCAAGACCGCCGGTTACGCCGGTATAGCCGCCCTCGCCACCACGGGCGTGGTCGCCGCCGTGGCGGCTCCCGCGTTCGCCGCGGACCACAGCGCTCCGTCCGTCGAGGACACCGGCCAGAACGCGATCGTCGTCGCGGACGGCCTCCAGGACGACCTCAAGGCCCAGGCCGAGACCCAGCAGGCCGCCGCCGAGGCCGTCGCCGCCCGGACGCAGGCCGAGGCCGACGCGAAGCAGCGCGCCGCGGAGGCCAAGCGGACCGCCGAGGCCAAGGCGAAGACCGAGCGCGAGGCCGCCGAGCGCGCCGCCCGCGACGAGGAGCGCAAGCGCCTCAACACCTTCGTCGCCCCCATCGAGGGCTCCTACGTCAGCACCCAGTACGGCGCCGGCGGCGGCATGTGGTCCTCCGGCAGCCACACCGGCATCGACTTCCACGCCGACGAGGGCACCTCGGTCCACGCCGTGGGCGCGGGCACCGTCGTCGAGGCCGGCTGGGGCGGCGCGTACGGCAACAACGTCGTCATCAAGCACAACGACGGCACCTACACCCAGTACGGCCACATGAACTCGCTGAACGTCTCCGTCGGCGAGAGCGTCACCGCCGGCCAGCAGATCGGCCTGTCGGGCTCCACGGGCAACTCCAGCGGCCCGCACCTGCACTTCGAGGCCCGTACCGGCCCGCAGTACGGCTCGGACATCAACCCGCTGGCGTACCTGCGCAGCCACGGCGTCGGCGTCTGACGCGCACGCGCCCCGAAAGAAGGCCCCGGCTTCCGAGCCGGGGCCTTCTTCGTGTTCCCCGGTCCGCCCCCCTTCCATGGCGAAATGTTCCGGATATCGGCCCGACATCGGAAATTATCGTGTGCTGCAATAGAGTCGCGGCACGGTCACGAATCCGGCGAAGGTGCCGGCGGATAATCCAGCGGAGGTCCGGCCTTGCGTATTCCGGCGCACGCGGTGTGCACAGCGATCCGCGACGACATCGTCTCCGGTTTCTTCGGTCCGGGCGGCCGGCTGACCGAGGAGGTGCTCGCCCGCCGTTACGGGGTCTCGCGCGTCCCCGTCCGCGAGGCGCTGCGCACCCTGGAGTCCGAGGGCTTCGTCACCACGCGGCGGCACGCCGGCGCCTGTGTGGCCGAGCCGACCGCGCAGGAGGCGGCCGACCTCCTGGAGCTGCGGACGCTGCTCGAACCGCTGGCCGCCTCCCGGGCCGCCCGGCGGCGCACCGAGGCGCACCTCAAGGTGCTGCGCGGACTGGTCAGGCTGGGCCAGGAGCGGGCCCGTCAGGGCCAGGGGCAGGATCTGCGGGCACTGGGCGGCTGGTTCCACGAGACGCTCGTCCAGGCCTCGGCGAGTCCCGGGCTGATCGCGCTGCTGACCCAGACCCGGCGCAAGATCGCCTGGATGTACGTGGTGGAGGCCCCGGCGCGGCCGGCGGACTCCTGGGCTGAGCACGGGGCGATCGTGGACGCGGTGGCGCGCGGGGACGCGGAGCGGGCCGCCGGGCTCACGACGCTGCACGCGCAGCGGGCGGCCGGGGCGCACCGGCCGCGGGTGAGGACTTCGCAACCTGCCGTAAACACGGCGGGCGGCCGGTATTAACAGGGATCCCGTATACAAAAGGGCGGACGGCCGCGCCCACAGGAATAGCGTGGCGGTTGTGTATTTCCATGCGCGGAATTCCTGCCGTCCGCGGCACGGTATTCCCGGGAATCCCCGCGCCGGGGCGAAGGCGGGAAACGCGAAAGCCGCGGCCCCCGGAGCGGGGACCGCGGCTTCGGCGTTACCGGACCCGAAGGGTCAGACGGTCTCCGGGAGCTCGTCAAGGCCCTCGGCGACCAGCTTCGCGAGGCGGTCCAGGGCGGCGTCGGCGCCCTCGGCCTCGGAAGCGAGCACGATCTCCTCGCCGCCCTGGGCGCCCAGGCCGAGGACCGCCAGCATGGAAGCGGCGTTGACGGGGTCGCCGCCCGCCTTCGCGATGGTCACCGGGACGCCGGAAGCGGTCGTCGCACGGACGAAGATCGAGGCGGGACGAGCGTGCAGGCCCTCGGCCCAGCCGACGTTGACGCGGCGCTCTGCCATGGTGATGCCCTTCAGGTTCTTACGGTTGTCTAGACCAGTCTCTCACGACCCCCGGACTGCCCGGACCGACCTTCGGCCCGGATCCGCCGCCGTTGGACCCTCCCCAGCTTGCACTGGTTTGCCCCGGGCCGCCGGATCCGCCGCGCGCGGGCCGCCGGGCCCCGGCCGGCCCGCTCCGCCACCGGGCCAGCGCCCCTTAAGGTGGCCCCATGACCACCGCGTCGGACCCCTCGTACCCGGCCCACTGGGAAGCGGACGTCGTGCTGCGCGACGGCGGCACGGCCCGGATCCGCCCCATCACGACCGAGGACGCGGGCCGCCTGGTCAGCTTCTACGAGCAGGTCTCGGACGAGTCGAAGTACTACCGCTTCTTCGCCCCCTACCCCCGGCTCTCCGACCGCGACGTGCGCCGCTTCACGCACCACGACTACGTGGACCGGGTCGGCCTCGCCGCCACCATCGGCGGCGAGTTCATCGGAACCGTCCGCTTCGACCGCATCGGCCCCGACGGCAGACCCGCCCCGGTGCCCGCCGACGAGGCCGAGGTGGCCTTCCTCGTCCAGGACGCCCACCAGGGGCGCGGAGTCGCCTCGGCCCTCCTCGAACACATCGGCGCGGTCGCCCGGGAGCGCGGCATCCGCCGGTTCGCCGCCGAGGTGCTGCCCGCCAACACCAAGATGATCAAGGTGTTCACGGACGTCGGCTACCAGCAGAAGCGCAGCTTCGAGGACGGCTCCGTCCACCTCACCCTCGACCTCGAACCCACCGCCGAGTCCCTCGCCGTCCAGCGCGCCCGCGAACAGCGCGCCGAGGCCCGCTCCGTCCAGCGGCTGCTGGCCCCCGGCTCCGTCGCGGTGATCGGCGTCAGCCGCTCCGGCTCCGGCGTCGGCGCCGCCGCGCTGCGCAACCTGCGCGACGGCGGCTTCCACGGACACCTCTACGCCGTCAACGCGGCCCGCGCCCCCGGTATGGAGGGCGACCTGCTGGACGGCGTACGGGCCTACCGCACCCTCGCGGACATCGGTGCCCCCGTCGATCTCGCCGTCCTCGCCGTCCCCGCCGACCGGGTCCCCGAGGCCGTCGCCGCCTGCGGGGAGCACGGCGTCCAGGGGCTGGTGGTGCTGTCGGCCGGATACGGCGAGAGCGGCCCGGTGGGCCTCGCCCGCCAGCGCGAACTGGTCCGGCAGGTCCGCTCGTACGGGATGCGGCTCATCGGCCCGAACGCCTTCGGGGTGATCAACACCGCCCCGGACGTGCGGCTCAACGCCTCGCTGGCCCCCGCCCCCGCCACCGCCCGCGGCCGGATCGGGCTGTTCACCCAGTCCGGCGCGATCGGGATCGCCCTGCTGTCCGGGCTACTGCGGCGCGGCGAGGGCCTCTCGTCCTTCGTCTCCGCCGGGAACCGGGCGGACGTCTCCGGCAACGACATCCTCCAGTACTGGTACGACGACGAAGCCACCGACGTGGCCCTGCTCTACCTGGAGACCCTCGGCAACCCGCGCAAGTTCACCCGGCTCGCCCGCCGCACCGCCGCCGTCAAGCCGGTCGTCGTCGCGCGCGGCGGCCGCCACACCCCCGCCGGGCACGTGGTCCCCGGCACCCGGCTGCCCGACGCCACCGTCTCCGACCTGCTTCGGCAGGCGGGCGTCATCCGCGTCGCCACCGTCACCGAGCTGGTCGACGTCGGCCTGCTGCTGGCCGGACAGCCGGTCCCGGCCGGACCGCGGGTGGCCATCCTCGGCAACTCCGAATCCCTCGGCGTCCTCACGTACGACGCCTGCCTGACCGAGGGCCTGCGCCCGCTGCCCCCGCTGGACCTGACCACCGCCGCCACCCCGGCGGACTTCCGCGGCGCCCTGTCCGCGGCCCTCGCCTCCGACGACTGCGACGCCGTCGTCGTCACCGCCATCCCCTGGGTGAACGAGCAGGCGGCGGCCGACGACCTCGCCGAGGCGCTGCGGGAGGCGGCCGCCGAGGTTCCCGGGAAGCCCGTGGCGGTGGTGCACGTGGAGCTCGGCGCCCTGGTCGAGGCGCTGTCCGCCGTACGCGCCGCCCCGCCCGCGCCGCCCGCCCCCGCTCCGGCCGCACCCCCGGCCGAGCCCCCCGCCACCCCCGGCCCCGCGCGCGGGATCCCCGCCTACCCCGCCGCCGAGCGGGCCGTGAAGGCCCTCGCCGAAGCCGTCCGCTACGGCCAGTGGCGCCGCGCCCACACCGAGGCCGGCCACGTCCCCGAGTACGAGGACATCGACGAGGCCGGCGCCGCCGCCCAGCTCTCCGCCCTGCTGACCGGCGTCCCCGAGGGCGCCGCCGTGACCCTGGACGAAGCCGGGGCCCGCGCGCTGCTCGCCCGCTACGGGATCCGGGTGCGGCCCGTCATGCCCGCCCCCGGCCCCGACGCCGCCGTCCGCGCGGCCCGGATCCTCGGCTACCCGGTCGCCCTCAAGACCACCGCCCCGCACCTGCGCCACCGCGCCGACCTGGGCGGCGTACGCCTCGACCTGACCACCGAGGCCGAGCTGCGGCGCTCGTACGAGGAGCTCACCGAGGCCCTCGGCAAGCCCGCCGAGCTGCTCCCCGTCGTCCAGGCCATGGCCCCGCGCGGCGTGGACACCGTCGTCCGTGCCGTGGTCGACCCGGCCGCCGGAACCGTCCTGTCCTTCGGGCTCGCCGGAGTCGCCTCCGAGCTGCTCGGCGACACCGCCCACGGCCTGGTCCCCGCCACCGACCGGGACGTGGCCGCGCTGATCCGCTCGCTGCGCGCCGCGCCCCTCCTCTTCGGCTGGCGCGGCAGCGACCCGGTCGACACCCCGGCCCTGGAGGAACTGCTGCTCAGGCTGTCCCGGCTGGTCGACGACCACCCCGAGGTGAGCGCCGTCTCCCTGGAACCGGTCGTCGTCGCCACCGAGGGCCTCTCCGTGCTCAGCGCCACCGTCCGCGTCGGCCACCCGCCGGCCCGGACCGACCTCGGCCCGCGCACCCTCCCCAGCTACTGAGCGCCGGACAGGCGGGGGGACCCCGGACGGGCCTTAGGATGGACCTCATGGCGAAATCCGGTACGACGACCCAGGGGCTGCGCGCGGCGATCGAGCGCAGCGGCTACTACCCGGCCCTCGTGGCCGAGGCGGTTGAGGCCGCCGTGGGCGGCGAGCCGATCTCGTCGTACCTGGTCCACCAGGAGACCACCTTCGACTCCAACGAGGTGCGCCGGCACGTCACCGTCCTGGTGCTCACCGGCAACCGCTTCATCGTCAGCCACACCGACGAGCAGGCGGCCGACGCCGGGTCCCCGTCTCCGTACGCGACCACCTCCACCGAGTCGGTCAAGCTCGCCAGCATCTCCTCGGTGGTGCTCAGCCGCGTCGTGGCCAACCCGGAGTCGTACACGCCCGGCCAGCTGCCCCGCGAGGTCGTGCTGACCATCGGCTGGGGCGCGGTCTCCCGCATCGACCTGGAGCCCGCCGCCTGCGGCGACCAGAACTGCGACGCCGACCACGGCTACACCGGCAACTCCACCGCCGACGACCTCAGCCTGCGGGTCAGCGAGGCCGGCGACGGTCCGGAGACGGTCCGCCAGACGCTGGTCTTCGCCCAGGCGCTCTCGGAAGCCACCGCGGCGACCGCCGCCTCCGCCCGCTGATGTCGTACTCCGCGCCGCCGAACTGGCAGGACGAACCGGAACTGCTCGACCTGGCCGGCGCACCCGTCCCGCACTACGGGACCGGCTCGCTCGCCGACCTGCTGCCGACCCTGGCCGCCGGGCAGGGCGTCCCCGGCCTCGCCGCCGGGATCGCGGAGCTCACCCCGGCCGACCGCAACTGCGTGTTCCTGGTCGACGGCATGGGCTGGGAGCAGATCAAGGCCCACCCGGCCGAGGCCCCGTACCTGACCTCCCTCCTCGCCGGCTCGCGCGGCGGCACCGGCCGGCCGATCACCGCCGGCTTCCCGGCGACGACCGCCACCTCGCTGGCCTCCGTCGGCACCGGCCTGCCCCCCGCCCGGCACGGTCTGCCCGGCTACGCCGTGCGCAACCCCGCCTCCGGCGAGCTGATGAACCAGCTCCGCTGGCAGCCGTGGACCCCGCCGAAGCCCTGGCAGCCGTACCCGACCGTCTTCCAGCTCGCCGACGCGGCCGGGGTGCACACCGCGCAGGTCTCCGCGCCCGCCTTCCAGAGCACCCCGCTCACCAAGATCGCCCTCAGCGGCGGCACCTTCCACGGCCGGATGACCGGCGAGGAGCGGATGGACCTCGCGGCGATCCAGCTCGCCGCCGGGGAGCGCTCGCTCGTGTACACGTACTACAGCGAGCTCGACGGGGCCGGACACCGGCACGGCGTGGACTCCGACGCCTGGCGCGGCCAGCTCATGTACGTCGACCGGCTCGTGCAGCGGCTCGCCGAGCAGCTGCCGCCGCGCACCGCCCTGTACGTGACCGCCGACCACGGCATGGTCGACATCCCCTTCGACGAGGACGCCCGGATCGACTTCGACGACGACTGGGAACTCGGCGCGGGCGTCGCCCTGCTCGGCGGCGAGGGCCGCGCCCGGCACGTCTACGCGGTCCCGGGCGCCGAGGCCGACGTCCTGACCGTGTGGCGCGAGGTGCTCGGCGACCGCTTCTGGGTCGCCAGCCGCGAAGAGGCCCTGGAACTGGGCTGGTTCGGGACGCCGGGGGAGTGCGACGAGCGGGTCCTCGGCCGCATCGGCGACGTGATCGCCGCCGCCCAGGCCGACGTGGCGATCACCGCCTCCCGCAACGAGCCCAACGAGTCGGCGCTCGTCGGCATGCACGGCTCCATGACCCCGGCCGAGCAGCTGGTCCCGCTCCTCGAAATCCGCACCTGACCGGCACCGCCCGGCCCACCCTCCCCCCGCCCCTGACCTGGAAGGTCCGAACTCCCCATGCCCGAGCTGGTGTTCTTCTCCGGAACGATGGACTGCGGAAAGAGCACCCTGGCTCTGCAAATCACCCACAACCGCTCCGCCCGCGGTCTGCAGGGCGTGATCTTCACCCGGCAGGACCGGGCCGGTGAGGGGAAGCTCTCCTCCCGGCTGGGGCTGGTGACGGACGCGGTCGAGGTCACCGACGGGATGGACGTGTACGCGTACCTCGTGGGGGAGCTGTCGGCGGGCGGCCGGGCGGACTACGTGATCGTGGACGAGGCGCAGTTCCTGACCCCGGACCAGATCGACCAGCTGGCGCGGATCGTGGACGACCTCGACATGGACGTCTTCGCCTTCGGTATCACCACGGACTTCCGCACGAAGCTCTTCCCCGGCTCGCAGCGGCTGATCGAGCTGGCGGACCGTCTCGAACAGCTCCAGGTGGAGGCCCTGTGCTGGTGCGGGGCCCGCGCCACGCACAACGCCCGTACGGTGGACGGGGAGATGGTCGTCGAGGGCGCCCAGGTCGTCGTCGGCGACGTGAACCGCCCGGCGGGGGAGATCGGCTACGAGGTCCTCTGCCGCCGCCACCACCGCCGCCGCATGACCTCTGCCGCCGCCCACGCCGGCGCCCTCTCCCCGGACGTCCTCCCGGTGGGCCGCGCCTGACCGTCCTCCTCGGCGCCCGGTCGTGCGGTCCCGGGCGGAGCCGTCAGGGGGCCGGCGGCGTGGCCGGCGGGGCGGGGACCAGGCCGTCGGCCACCAGGCCCGCCATGACCGCCCGGCCCAGGGCGTGGACCGCGGACTGGGGGCGGACCATCACCGTGAACTCCTTGATCCGGCCCTGCTCGTCGAACTGCAGCAGGTCGATGCCGTGGATCTGCCGGCCGTCCACCTCGGCCCGGAACGGCAGGATCACCGACGGGGCCTCCTCGCCGTCGGCACTGGTCTCGGCGGCGCCGTCCAGCCGGCCCAGGTAGCGCAGGTCCTCGAACACCCGTGCGAGCACGCCGAAGAGGCCCAGCACCATCTCCCTGCCCTCGAAGGGCGTGAACTTCACCGGGCTGTACAGGCGGACGTCCTCGGTGAACAGGTCCTCCAGCGCGCTCACATCGCTCTTTTCCACGGCGGCGCGGAAGCGTTCGGCAGTCTCCATGAGCCCTCCTCGGGCGAGCACTCACTCACTCAGTACTCAAGAATATGACTAGTCACTTTTTTGAGTATGATGCCGGGGAGGACGACGGAACGGAAGGGGGTGCCGCGATGGCATTGAGACACGCGGTGCTGGCGGCGCTGCTCGACGGCGAGTACAGCGGATACCAGCTGGCGAAGGCCTTCGACGTGGGCGTGGCGAACTTCTGGCACGCCCTCCCGCAGCAGCTGTACGCCGAGCTCGCCAAGCTGGAGAAGGACGGGCTGGTCGCCGGCCGCCAGGTCGTCCAGGAGAACCGGCCCAACAAACGCCTGTTCCGCGTCACCGACGCCGGCCGCGCCGAGCTGGAGGAGTTCGCCGCCACGCCGTCGAAGCCCTCCTTCATCCGCGACGACCTGCTGGTCAAGGTGCAGACCGCCGACCGCATCGGCACCGCCGCCGTGATCGCGCAGCTCGAAGAGCGCGCCACCGCGTCGGCGGCCAAGATCGAGCTGCTCACGGGGCTGCTGCGCGGGATGCGCGGGGACCGGGACGAAGCGGAGTACCTGATCCGGGGCGAGCGCGTCGGCGCCTACCTGACCGGCCTGCGCGGCCTGGCATTCGAGCGGGAACACCGGGACTGGTGCCTGCGCATCGCGGCCGTCCTCAAGGAGAGGGAGAACCCCCGTGCCACACGCTGAACCCCTGCGCTACGTCGCCCTCGGCGACAGCCAGACCGAAGGACTCGGGGACGGCGACGACTCCGTCGGCCTGCGCGGCTTCGCCGACCGGCTCGCCGGCCACCTCACGGCCGCCCACCCGGGCCTGCTCTACGCCAACCTCGCCGTCCGCGGGCGGCTCGCCGGCCAGGTCCGTACCGAACAGCTGGCCCCCGCCCTCGCCCTGCGCCCCGACGTGGCCACCGTCGTCGCCGGGGTCAACGACGTGCTCCGGCCCCGGTTCGACGCCGCCGCGACGGCCGCGCACCTGGAGGTGATGTTCGCCGCGCTCACGGCCGCCGGAGCCCGGGTCGCCACGGTGACCTTCCCCGACGTGGCCGAGGTGGCGCCGCTGGCCAAGCCGCTGCGTCCGCGCGTGCTCGACCTCAACGACCGCATCCGCGAGGCCGCCGCCCGGCACGGGGTCGCCGTGGCCGAAACCGGTCGGGTGCCCGCCGCCACCGACCCCCGGATGTGGAGCACCGACCGGCTCCACGCCAGCCCCCTCGGCCACGCGCGGATCGCCGCCGCCCTCGCCGAGGCGCTCGGCCTGCCGGGCAGCGACGACACCTGGACGCACCCGCTGCCGCCCCTGCCGCCGCGCGGCCCACTGCGCGACGCGGCGGCCGAACTCGCCTGGGCGGCCGGGTTCCTCGGCCCCTGGCTCGGCCGCCGGCTGCGCGGCCGTTCCTCCGGCGACGGCCGCACCGCCAAGCGCCCCGGCCCGCTCCCGCTCGAAGCCCCGGCGGCCTAGGGCCCTACGTCCCGGCGGTCGTACGGACGAGGGCGAAGACCGCGCCCTCCGGGTCGGCCACCACGCCCACCCGGCCGCGTACGCCGTCCCGCGGCGGGCCGACGACCCGGCCGCCCAGCCCGGCCACCCGCGCGGCGGCCGCGTCGGGGTCCGCCACCTCGAAGTAGGTCATCCAGTGCGGCCCCCGGTCGTGCGGCAGCGACCGGCCGACCCCGTGCACCGCTGCGACCGGACGGCCGTCCAGGCGCAGCGTCAGGTAGTCGAAGTCGGCGGACGCGTCGGGGTGTTCCTCCACCTCGTGCCCGAAGACGTGCTGGTAGAACTTGCCGACCGTCGAGGTGTCCTGGGTGACCAGCTCGTTCCACACCGGCGCCCCCGGTACCCCGTACCGCCGCGCTCCCGGATGCGCCCCGGCCTGCCAGATCCCGAAGATCGCACCCAGCGGGTCGGAGCAGATCGCCATCCGGCCCGCCGCCCCGGCGTCCAGCGGGCCGACCGCGACCGTCCCGCCGCAACAGCGGATCGCCTCCGCCGTGGCGTCCGCGTCGTCGGTGGCGAAGTACGTCGTCCAGGCCACCGGAAGGTGCCGGTCCGGCGGCATCTCGCCGATCCCCGCCACCTCCTGGCCGTCGAGGAGGGCCCGGACGTAGGGGCCGAGCTGGTTCGGGCCCGGCTCGTACTCCCAGCCGAAGAGGTCCGCGTAGAAGTCCTCGGTGTTCCCGAGTCCGTGCACCATCAGGCTCACCCAGCACGGTGTGCCGGGCGGGCGCTGTGAGGCCCCCGCTTCCGCCGTCATGTCAGCCGTCTCCTGCCGTCGTGTCCCGTTGCCCCGCTGATGCTTCCACCCCCCGGCACCCGGCGCCCCCCGACCGGGCCGGGTGGCCGGGGCCCGTGCAGAGATGACCGAATCACTGTGGGCCGCCGATGTCCGGCTCGTTACCCGGGTACCCCGTGGGGGGAGGAAGATGAGCCCATGACTGCGATCCTCTCCTCCTCCGAACTGATGAGCGAGATGGCCGGTTCCCGGCCGCCGGTGCTCCTGGACATCCGCTGGCAGCTGGGCGGCCTCGACCAGCGTCCCGCGTACGAGGCCGGGCACCTGCCCGGCGCGGTGTACGTCGACCTCGACCGCGAACTGGCAGGTCCGCCCGGGTCGGGCGGCCGCCATCCGCTGCCGGAACCGGAGGCCTTCGGGGCCGTGATGCGCCGCGCCGGGGTCCGCTCGGACACGCCGGTGGTCGTCTACGACGGCGGTCAGGGCTGGGCGGCCGCGCGCGCCTGGTGGCTGTTGGGCTGGACGGGTCACCCGGACGTGCGCGTGCTGGACGGGGGACTGGCCGCGTGGACGGCCGCGGGCGGTGAGGTCACGACCGACACGCCGACACCGGCAGAGGGCGATTTCAAGCCAAACCCTGGCGCGCGAGGACTGCTGGACGCGGACGGGGCGGCCGCGCTGGCCCGTACCGGACTGCTCCTCGACGCCCGGGCGGGCGAGCGCTACCGGGGCGAGGTGGAGCCCATCGACCGGGTGGGCGGGCACATCCCGGGCGCGGTGTCGGCCCCGACCACGGAGAACACCGGGGCGGACGGCCTGTTCCGGCCCGCGGCCGAACTGCGCGCCCGGTTCGCCGCGCTGGGCGCCTCGGACGCCGGCGAGGTGGGCGTGTACTGCGGTTCGGGGGTCTCCGGGGCGCACGAGGTCCTGGCCCTGGAGGTGGCGGGCTTCGACTCCGCCCTCTACGCGGGCAGCTGGTCACAGTGGTCCTCGGACCCGGAGCGGCCCGTGGCCACCGGCCCGAACCCGTAGCACGGCACGTCGCGGTGGCGCCCGCTCGGGGTGCCACCGCGACGGCCGCCGCTCACTCCTGCTTCTTGCGCCGGGTGCCGAAGACGATCTCGTCCCAGCTGGGCACCGCCGCGCGCCGCCCGGGGCGGACCCCGTCGGCCTCGGCCTGCCGGTCCGTCGTACCGGTGAGCCGTTCGCGGTGACCCGCGACCGTACGCGGCATCAGCACGTCCGCGTACGCCGCGCCGGCGCCGGCGGACGCCGCCGCGGCGGGCGGTTCCTCGGTCTCGGGCTCCTCGTCGGGGAGTTCGGCGCGCTCGGTCCGGTCCGGGACCACCAGGTCCCCGCGGAAGCTCGGAACCGCTTCCAGCAGGCTGGTCAGCGTGTCCCGTTCCTCCTCGGCTTCCGGTACGGGCGCGGGCCGGGCGTCGGGGCGCTCGATCTGCCGGTCGAGGGCCCGGTCCAGCGGCCGGTCCCGGGGCAGCCGGGCGATCCTCGGCACGAACGGGAAGCTCGGCTCCGGGGTCGACGGCAGGTCGTCCGACTCGCCGATCAGGGAGCGCGCCTCGTCGTCCACGGCCACGACCAGCCGGCGCGGCGGGTCGTAGGTCCAGCTCGCGGAGTGCGGTTCGGCGGCCACCCGGTAGACGAGCAGCACCTCCCAGGTGCCGTCGTCGCGGCGCCAGGAGTCCCACTGGACGGAGTCCTTGTCGGCCCCGCGCAGGGTGAGGCGTTCCTGTACGGCCTCGCCGAGCTGGGGCCCGGTGTTCTCGCCGGGGCGCCGTACGGGGGTCTTGCGGGCCCGCTCCGCCATGAAGGCGCGCTCGGCCAGGACGGGACCCTCGAAGCGGCGGACCCGGTCGACCGGGATGCCGGCGAGCTGAGCGACCTCCTCAGCGGAGGCACCGGCCCGTATGCGGGCCTGGATGTCGCGCGGGCGGAGGTGGCTCTCCACCTCGATCTCGATCTGGTTCAGGCGTGCGCGGTCATTGCGCACGGCAGCCCGCAGCCGCTCGTCGATCGGAAGCGTGTACTCCGTGCTGTCCGCAGCCTTGAGCACCAGTCGTGTTCCGTCATTCGAGACGGCCACGACACGCAGTTCGGGCATGGGGACCTCCCGGGTGGTGCCTGCCGACGTCACGTGCGTCGCTGCTTCCGCTAGTCGAGTGTGGCCTGCCCGGGTGCAGCCTGCCACAACCTTGCCGTGTTCAACCGGCGTGTCGGGCATGCGCCCTTGATCGACGTTATGGCACGGTTACCTGTTGGGCACGCACAGTGACCGGTTGGTTACTGTGCGCAGCAGGAGTCCGTGCGATACCGCGGCATCACCGGTCTTGAGCGCCGTTTTTCCATCAGCCGGCCCCCTCTCCCGGGTCCGGACATCCGTAAGGAAGGACGGCCCCAGGGCTCGCCACAGTACTCCATTCGGGCCACCTGGGTGGACCGCCGCGCCGCCGAAGTTGTCCGGCGCGGCGGGAGTTGGGCTGCCCGAAATCGGGCCCACCGCCGGGCCCACCTGCGGGCGCGTCCGTTTTCGGGTGTCTTGCTTCACAGAATCCCCAGAAACGGAACTATCCCTTTCGCCCAGCTGTCAGTAACTGCTGGAAGAGGAGAAGCGCGAGAGGCGGGACAGACCGGGGATGGCGATGGGTCAGAAGGCGGCGCGGGGAAGCGGAAGCGGACCGGAGGAGCCGAAGGTGAGCGGGGGTGGCGCGCTCGATCTGAGCGTGGCCCAGATCGCGGGCTCCTCCCTGGCGACCGTGGCGGCGGCCCTGCTCGCCTCCCAGCTGGGCGTGTACGGGACGATCCTCGGCGCCGGCGTGGTGAGCGTGGTCGCCACGGCGGGCGGCCCGGTCATCCAGCACGTCTTCCGGCGCACCGGCGACCAGTTGCGCGAGAGCGCCGCCCGGCCCCGGGCCCGCCGGGTGTCCGCGCCGGGCGCCGGGGACGCTCCGCAGGAGGCCCCGGCCCCGGGGGAGTTCGGCGAGGCGACCGTGCACGGCACGCGCGTACGGGGCTGGAGGCGTACCGCGGTGGCTTCCGGGGCCGCCTTCGCCCTGGCCATCGGCGGACTCGGGACGTACGAGGCCCTCGCCGGCACCTCGGTCAGCAAGGGCGGCGACACCCTGCTGTCGGCCGGCACCCGCAAGGCCCCCGACCACAAGCCGTCCCCGCCGCCGCGGGAGCGGCGGCAGGAGCGGGACGGCGGGGGCGCCGGGGAGCATGGCGGGAAGGACGGCGCCACCCCCGGCCCGGGGAGCTCGCCCAGCCCCTCGGCGTCCGACGGCTCCGGCGGCCGGAGCCCCAAGCCGGGCGCCTCGCCCTCCGGGGACCCGGAGCCGCCGGTGACGCCGAGCCCGCCGGCCTCCCCGGGCGGGACGACGCCCTCGAAGCCGGCCCCGTCGTCCGCCGGTGGTGCGAGCACGGGCGAGCAGGGCGGCGGCGCCCCCTGAACCGGCGCCCGGCTCAGTCCCCGAGGACGCGCCGCAGGTAGTCGTTGCCGAACAGCCGGTCCGGGTCCAGCCGGTCGCGCAGTGCGGTGAACTCCCCGAAGCGCGGGTAGACCCCGGCGAGGTACTCCGCGTCCCGGGTGTGCAGCTTGCCCCAGTGCGGCCGCCCGCCGTGCGCGGTGAAGACGCGCTCGGCGGCCGTGAAGTAGGCCTGGTACGGGGTGCCCTTGTACATGTGCACCGCGATGTAGGCGCTCTCCCGGCCGGACGCGGTGGACAGGGTGATGTCGTCGGCCGGGGCCGTGCGCACCTCCACCGGGAAGCTGATCCGCAGCCGGGACCGGTCGACCATCGCCTTGAGTTCCCGCAGCGCCCCGACCAGGTGCTCGCGCGGGAGGGCGTACTCCATCTCCACGAAGCGCACCCGGCGCGGGCTGGTGAACACCTTGTACGGGATGTTCGTGTAGGTGCGCGCCGACAGGGCGCGGCTGGCCACCCGGGCGATGGCGGGGACGGTCGCGGGCAGGGCCCGCCCCAGCGAGTTGACGGCCTGGAAGACCCCGTTGGACAGCAGTTCGTCCTCGATCCAGGCGCTGAGGGCGCCGGGCGGGGCGGCCGGACCCTGGCTGCGGTTGTTGCGCTTGGTGTTGCAATTGCCGGTGTGCGGGAACCAGTAGAACTCGAAGTGCTCGTTCTCCGCGACGTGCTGGTCGAACTCGGCGGTCACCCGGTCGAAGCCCATGGGCTCCTCACGGGCGGTCAGGAGGAAGAGCGGCTCGACCGCGAAGGTGAGCGAGGTGACGATGCCCAGGGCGCCGATGCCGAGCCGGGCGGCCGCGAAGATCTCCGGGTTCTCCTTCTCCGAGCAGGTCACGACCCGCCCGTCGGCCGTGACCAGCTCCAGGGCGCGGATCTGGGCCGCGAGGGAGGCCGAGTCGCGGCCCGTGCCGTGCGTTCCGGTGCTGGTGGCGCCGGACACCGTCTGCTCCATGATGTCGCCCATGTTGGTGAGCGAGAGGCCCTGGGCGGCCAGCGCCCGGTTGAGGTCCTTCAGAACCGTGCCGGCCGCCACCGTGACGGTCCCGGCGGCCCGGTCGACCGAGCGGATCCCGCTCAGGGCCTGCGGCCGTACGAGTACCCCGTCGGTCGCCGCCGCCGCGGTGAAGGAGTGGCCGGTGCCCACCGCCTTCACCCGCAGCCCCTGCTCGGCGGCCCGGCGGACGGCCTCCTGGAGTTCCCCGACCGAGGCCGGGCTGACCACGCGCGCGGGCGTGGCGCTCACGTTCCCCGCCCAGTTACGCCATGCGGTCGGCCGGTGTTCCTGCGCTGCTGTCCCCGTCGCCATCGGTGGAAGGCTCCTCCCCTTGCGCCGGCCTCGTCAGCCGGCGGTAACCCGCGAACGCCACCGCCGCCGCGGCGGTTCCCGCCGCGACCGAGACGACGTACCCGCGCTGGGCGCCGGCCGCGTCGATGACGAGGCCGGCCACGGAGGAGCCGACCGCCACGCCGACCGCCAGGCCGGTGCTGATCCAGGTCATGCCCTCGGTGAGCTTCGCGCGTGGTACGTGCGCCTCGATCAGGGCCATCGTGGTGATCATCGTGGGAGCGATGGCGAGGCCCGAGACGAAGAGCGCCACGGCCAGAAACGGAAGGTTCCCGGCCAGTAGGAGGGGGATCATACTCACGGCCATCGCGCAGATGCCCAGTACCCACCTGCGTTCCGTCCGGCCCTTGAGATGGAGCAGGCCGAAGACGATGCCGGCCAGGCAGGATCCGGCCGCCCAAATGGCCAGGATGAAGCTGGCCGAGGACTTGTTCCCCTGCTCCTCGGCGAAGGCCAGGGTGGACACGTCGATGGAGCCGAAGATCGCGCCGGTCGCCACGAACGTGGCCGTCAGCACCTGGAGGCCGGGGGAGCGCAGCGCGGAGCGGCGCCCGGCGCTCTCGTCGCGCGGGTGCGGCGCGGGCTCGGTGGCGCGCTGCGCGGTGAGCAGCCAGACGCCGACCAGCAGGCACAGGGCCGCGATCAGCGGTCCGGCCTCGGGGAACCAGGTGGTGGAGAGGCCAATGGCGAGGATCGGGCCGAAGATGAAGCAGACCTCGTCCACCACGGACTCGAAGGAGTACGCGGTGTGCAGTTCGCGGGGGGAGTCGCGGTAGAGGACGGTCCAGCGGGCGCGCACCATCGAGCCGACGCTCGGGACGCAGCCGGCGACGGCGGCGCAGACGAAGAGGGTCCAGTCGGGCAGGCCGTTCGCGGCGGCCAGCAGCAGCCCCGCGACCGCGGCGACGGAGATCAGCGTCGCGGGGCGCAGGACCCGCCGCTGTCCGTACTGGTCCACCAGGCGGGAGACCTGGGGGCCGACGACGGCGGCCGCGAGGGCCAGGGTGCCGGTGAGCGCGCTGGCCATCGCGTACCGGCCGGTGATCTCCGAGATCATGGTCAGGATGCCGACGCCCACCATGGAGATCGGCAGCCGGCCTATGAGGCCGGCGGCGCTGAACCCCTTGGTGCCGGGGGCCGCGAAGATCGCGCGATAGGGACTGGGCAAGGTGTCTCCGTAAGGGACGTCATCGGCCCATACAGGTTACGGCCGCCGACACGGCACCCGCACGGGGACCGGCCGGGACGCATCCGTCCCGGCCGCTCAACTTAGGGTCACCTTACCGGCGGCGCGGCCGCGGCGTGGGCCGGGTGGTTCTCCCCGGCGGCGCGCCGGGTGGCAGGATTCGAGGCATGTCAGACCAGCTCCGTGCCCCCGACGCGCCCGTGGCCGAAGGCCTCGCCGCCCCCTACGACGCCCTGCTGCTGCTGTCCTTCGGCGGCCCCGAGGGACCCGACGACGTCGTGCCGTTCCTGGAGAACGTCACGCGCGGACGCGGGATCCCGCGCGAGCGGCTCAAGGAGGTCGGGCAGCACTACTTCGGCTTCGGCGGGGTCAGCCCGATCAACGCGCAGAACCGCGAGCTGCTGGCGGCGCTGCGCGAGGACTTCGCCGCGCACGGGCTGGACCTGCCGGTGTACTGGGGCAACCGGAACTGGGCCCCGTATCTGACCGACGTGCTGCGGGAGATGGCCGCCGACGGCCGGCGCCGTATCGCCGTCCTCGCCACCAGCGCCTACGCCTCCTACTCGGGCTGCCGCCAGTACCGGGAGAACCTCGCCGACGCGCTGGCCGCCCTCGAAGCGGAGGGCGTGGCCGAACTGCCCCGGGTGGACAAGCTGCGGCACTACTTCAACCACCCCGGCTTCGTGGGGCCCATGACCGACGGGGTGCTCACCGCCCTGGCCGGGCTCCCCGACGTCGTGCGCGACGGGGCGCACCTGGTCTTCACCACCCACTCCATCCCGACCGCCGCCGCCGACACCTCCGGCCCGGCCGGGGAGCACGGCGACGGCGGCGCCTACGTCAGGCAGCACCTCGACGTGGCCCGGGTGATCACCGAGGCCGTCCGCGCGCGGACGGGCGCCGAGCTGCCCTGGGAGCTCGTCTACCAGTCCCGCAGCGGCGCCCCGCACATCCCCTGGCTGGAGCCGGACATCTGCGACCACCTGGAGGCCCTGCACGCCGCGGGCGCGCCCGCGGCCGTGATGGTGCCGATCGGTTTCGTCTCCGACCACATGGAGGTCCTGTACGACCTCGACACCGAGGCCGTCGCCAAGGCGGCCGAACTCGGCCTGCCCGTCGCCCGGTCGGCGACGGTCGGCGCGGACCCCCGCTTCGCCGCGGCCGTACGCGACCTCGTGCTGGAGCGGGCCGCCGCCGAACGCGGCGAGAGCGTCGAGCGGTGCGCGCTCGGGCTGCTCGGACCCAGCCACGACCTCTGCGCGGTGGGCTGCTGCCCGGCGCGCACGCCCCGGCCCGCGGCCGCGGGCGCCGACAGTCCGTACGCGTAGGGAGTGCCACCGTGATCTCGGAAGAACTGAAGGCCGAACTGCTGGACGTGGGCCTGGAGGCCGCCCGGCGGGCCGGGGAGCTGCTGCGCGACGGCCGCCCCGCGGACCTGGCGGTGGCGGCGACCAAGTCCAGCCCGATCGACGTGGTGACCGAGATGGACATCGCGGCCGAGAAGCTGATCACCGGGATCCTCGCCGAACGGCGGCCCGACGACGGGCTGTTGGGCGAGGAGGGCGCGGACGTCGCCGGCAGCAGCGGGGTGCGCTGGGTCGTCGACCCGCTGGACGGCACCGTGAACTACCTCTACGGGCTGCCCAGCTGGGGCGTGTCCATCGCCGCCGAGTACCGGGGCGAGACGGTGGCCGGGGTGGTGGCGGCCCCGATGCGCGGGGAGACGTACCACGCGGTCCTCGGCGGCGGGGCCTGGCTCGGCGGGGTCCGGCTCGGCTGCCGGGCGGCGGCGCCGCTGGACCGGGCGCTGATCGGCACCGGGTTCGCGTACGTGCAGACCCGGCGGGCCCACCAGGCCGAGGTCGCCCGGCGGATCATCCCGCTGGTGCGCGACATCCGGCGCGGTGGATCGGCGGCGCTCGACCTGTGCGACGTGGCCGCCGGGCGCCTCGACGGGTACTACGAGCGCGGGCTGAACCCCTGGGACCTGGCCGCGGGCGAGCTGATCGCCCGTGAGGCGGGGGCCCGTACGGGCGGGCGGCCCGGCGAGCCGGCCTCGGGGGAGCTGGCCCTGGCGGCCTCCCCGGCGGTCTTCGCCTCGCTCCAGCCGCTGCTGGAGGAGACCGGCGCCTGGCACGACTGACCGCCGCCCCGCCCGCGGGGGCCCGGACATCAGAACGGACCCCGGCCGCCTGGAAGGCGGCCGGGGTCCGGACGGACGGGCTGGGGTCGGGTGCCGAGGGGGTCAGGCGGCGGTCACGGGCACGCCGTGTTCCGCGGCGAGCCGCTGGAGGTCTTCCAGCTCGGCCTGTTCCACATCCGCGAGGTAGTCGTCGCCCGTCTCACGGGCCTTGCTGAGGTCCGACTGCGTGGCTTTGATGCGTTGCAGGAGACCCGCGGTGAATGCGTCCATGATGGTTCGCCCCCTCTTCGTGGGCCGGCGGCGGAGGGCACGGAGCCATCCGTCGTCCAGGGAGTGGAGTGGTCGGGGTGTGGTGACGTCATCCCCGGCGCCCAGGTCCCAGAAACCTCGTGAGGCGAGAGAATCCTCACCTCCACGCCCTCCACACCTCCCGCGGGGGCCCGAAGGGGCGCCTTACAGCCGGTTTACGGCGGAAACCGGCAGGATGGAGGCGCAATACACGTGTGCCCTTCTGGGCTCGAAGGAAGGAAACGACGTGCGCGTACTCGTCGTCGAGGACGAGCAGCTGCTCGCCGATGCGGTGGCCACCGGCCTGCGCCGGGAGGCCATGGCCGTGGACGTCGTGTACGACGGCGCCGCGGCCCTGGAGCGCGTCGGGGTGAACGACTACGACGTGGTCGTGCTCGACCGGGACCTTCCGCTGGTCCACGGGGACGACGTCTGTCGGCGGATCATCGAGCTCGGCATGCCCACCCGGGTGCTCATGCTGACCGCCTCGGGCGATGTGAGCGACCGGGTCGAGGGCCTGGAGCTGGGGGCGGACGACTACCTGCCCAAGCCCTTCGCGTTCACCGAGCTGACCGCCCGCGTCCGGGCGCTGGGACGGCGCACGACCGTGGCCCTGCCGCCCGTGCTGGAGCGGGCCGGGATCAAGCTGGACCCCAACCGGCGCGAGGTGTTCCGGGAGGGCCGGGAGGTGCAGCTGGCGCCGAAGGAGTTCGCGGTGCTGGAGGTCCTCATGCGCAGCGAGGGAACCGTCGTCTCGGCCGAGCAGCTGCTGGAGAAGGCCTGGGACGAGAACACCGACCCCTTCACGAACGTGGTCCGGGTGACCGTGATGACCCTGCGCCGCAAGCTCGGCGAGCCGCCCGTCATCGTGACGGTGCCCGGCTCCGGATACCGGATCTGACCGGGTGGCCGCGACCCCGGCGCCACCGGCCGCGCCACCGAAACCGACCTGGGACCCCGGCCAGCCCGAGGGTCCCTTCCCGTGGCTGAGGCCGACCATCCGGATACGCCTCACCCTGCTCTACGGCGGCATGTTCCTGATCGCCGGGATCCTGCTGCTGTCGATCATCTACCTGCTGGCCGCGCAGGCGCTGCGGGAGGGCAACGCGCTCCCGTTCAAGATCGTCGGCGGCCAGAAGGTCGAGGTCTCCAGCACCACCTGTTCCGGGGTGGGCATCGACCAGTCCATCGACCAGTTCAACGCCGCGATCGGACAGTGCATCCTCGACCAGCGCAAGCACGCGCTGGACGACCTGCTGCGCCGCTCCCTGATGGCCCTGCTGGGCCTCAGCGTCATCGCCTTCGCCTTCGGCTACGCGATGGCCGGCCGGGTGCTCTCGCCGCTGGGCAAGATCACCCGTACCGCCCGCCGGGTGGTCGGCTCCGACCTGACCCGGCGGATCGAGCTGGACGGGCCGGACGACGAGCTGAAGGAGCTGGCCGACACCTTCGACGAGATGCTGGACCGGCTGGAGCGGGCCTTCACGGCCCAGCAGCGCTTCGTGGCCAACGCCTCGCACGAGCTGCGGACCCCGCTGGCCATCAACCGGACGCTGCTGGAGGTGCACCTGTCGGACCCCGGTGCCCCGGTGGAGCTCCAGCAGCTCGGCAAGACGCTGCTGGCCACCAACGAGCGCAGCGAGCAGCTGGTCGAAGGCCTGCTGCTGCTGGCCCGCAGCGAGAACCAGATCGTCGAACGCAAGCCGGTCGACCTGGCCGAGGTCGCCTCGCGGGCCATCGACCAGGCGCGCGGGGAGGCCGTGGCGAAGGGCGTGGAGATCCGCGGCGAGCGGGCGCTGGCCGTGGTCCAGGGCAACGGCGTCCTGCTGGAGCGGATCGCCCTCAACCTGGTCCAGAACGCCGTCCGGTACAACGTGCCGGAGGACGGCTGGGTGGAGGTCACGACCGAGGTCCAGCACGGCCAGGCGGTGCTCCTGGTGTCGAACACCGGTCCGGTGGTTCCCGCGTACGAGGTGGACAACCTCTTCGAGCCCTTCAGGCGGCTGCGTACGGAGCGAACGGGCAGCGACAAGGGGGTGGGGCTCGGCCTGTCCATCGCGCGCTCCGTGGCGCGCGCCCACGGCGGCCGCATCCTCGCGACGCCTCGCGAGGGCGGTGGCCTCGTGATGCGTGTCACGTTGCCCCTCTGATCCCACCCGTCCCGCGTTCGCTGTCAGCGGAATAGCCGAGGCGGGTGCAGGATGGTACCTGTGTGATCGATCACATGGCCGGGTGTCCGGCCCTGTGCGTTCCGTGACCCCGGGACGGCCGGAAAGCCCGGGAAGTCCGGGTTTCCGGCCCCCGGGATGGCGGGAAATACACCGGGTGGCGTTTGTGCAAGACGGTCCCCGGACCGTGTACGGTCCCGGTCGTCATCCCAGCTACAAGCCCCTTCGGGCGTGCGGCTGGGTGTCGATTGAGTAACAGACCTTGATGTGAGGCAAAATCTCCGCCTCAGGTCGGGCACAAGTCCGGCCTCTCGCGCGTTACGTGCGCTGAGACACCGCTAAATCCCAGAGGGGGAGAGCGAAAACATGGCAACGGACTACGACACCCCACGCAAGACCGACGATGACGTCGACAACGACAGCATCGAGGAGCTGAAGGCCCGGCGCAGCGAGAAGTCCTCTTCGAACGTCGACGTCGAGGACTTCGACGGCGCCGAGAGCCTGGAGCTCCCCGGCGCGGACCTCTCCAACGAGGAACTGGCCGTCCGGGTGCTCCCCAAGCAGGCCGATGAGTTCACCTGCATGAGCTGCTTCCTGGTGCACCACCGCAGCCAGCTGGCCCGCGAGAAGAACGGTCAGCCGATCTGCCGCGACTGCGACTGAGGCCGCGGCCGTGACCGGCTCGACGCCCTTCCGGAAACGACGCTTCCGGAAATCCGGCGGTCAGGCGGAGACGCAGGCGGCCACGGGCCCGGCAACGGGCCCCGGTGCCTCCGGCGCCTCGGCCGCCGACGCCACCGGCCTGCCCTCGGGCGCCGCTGAAGTGGTGCCCTCGGCCACCGCGGCCGGCGAGGGGTCCCGGGACCAGCCCGGGGCGAGCCGGATGCAAGCCGTCAGGAACGGTGTGCGCAGGGGCGGCGATAGCGCGAAGGCCGCCGCCCTGTACGTCGCCGACCGCATCATCGAGAACGCACCGCGCGTTCCGGTTCGGGACCTCGCGACCCTGCGCGCGCAGTTCCCGGGCCTCGACCCCGATCAGCTGGCCGACAAGCTGATCGCCGGCGCCGCCCATGCCACGTCGACCGTCGGCGCGGGCATCGGCGCCGCGGCGATGCTGCCGGTTCCGCCCGCGATGCCGGCGGAGCTGGCCGCGGAGATCACCGCGGTGGCCGCAATCGAGCTCAAGCTCGTCGCCGAACTCCACGAGGTCTACGGGCAGCGGCCGCCCGGCACCCTGAAGGAACGCGGCCTCGCCGTCCTCACGGCATGGACCGAGGAACGCGGGATCGACCTGACCAAGCCGACGACGCTGAACGCGGCGCTCGGCGGGCAGATGAGGCGCGAACTGCGCCAGCAGATCATGAAGCGGACGTTCCGCAACCTGCCCAACCTGATGCCGTTCATGGTGGGCGCCGCCGTAGGAGCGGCCATGAACCGCCGCGACACCCGCAAAGTGGCCGAGAAGGTGCGTGGTGACCTGCGGCGCCGGGCCGTGCCCTGGGACGCCCTGCCCGCACCGGCGCCCCTTGACACCCCCGCCACGGCCCTTCCCGGGGCCGGCCGGGCCGCACTGGAGAGCCCCGAGCGCGAGGACGACTGAGGCCGGCCGAGCGGGCCGGGCCGGCCCGGACCCTCAGGCTCCGGCCGGGGTGTCCTTCGCCGCCCGGATCGCCGCCGCCAGGGCTCGGGGCTCGCGGGTGGAGACGTAGACGTACGGGGTGGGGTCGGCCGGGTCCGTCACCTCGACCCGCACCGCGGTGGTCACGTAGCTGCGCATCAGCATGAAGGCGCGCATGTCGGCCTTGTACGTGCGCCAGGCGCGGGCCTCCTCCCCCTCCAGCACCTCGGGCTCGCCCAGCGCGGAGACCGGGATCCGGGCGTCGCCCGCGGCGAGGGAGCCGTTCACCACACGCACGCGCGCGGAACCGTACGAACTCACCAGCATCCCCGCCAGCACGCTGCCGCCCACCAGCCCCAGCAGCGGCGGCAGGGCGCCCAGCGGCAGCAGCGTCAGGGCGCACCCCACACCGGTCAATGCCGCGATGCCCCACCAGGAGCGGGGGGCGGACAGGCGTTCGTCGTGGTGCGCGGGGGAGAGCTGCATACCCGCAAGCCTGCCACGAGGCGACCGGCGGGTAGCCGCGCGGGTAAGGTCTGCGGCTGTGAGTGGACGAAACACAGCGTTGACGCCCCCGGCCGATGCCGTCGCACCGGTCCGGCACCCCGACGCCCCGGCACCCGGCGAGCTCCTCGGTGCGCACTACGGACACTGTTTCGGCTGCGGCGAGGGACAGCCGCACGGCCTCCACCTCGAGGCCCGCGCGGGCGAGGGCGTACGCGTCACCGCCGAGTTCACCGTCAAGCCCGCTCACCAGGGCGCGCCCGGGCTGGCCCACGGCGGCGTCCTGGCCACCGCGCTGGACGAGACGCTCGGCTCCCTGAACTGGCTGCTGCGGCTGATCGCGGTCACCGGCCGACTGGAGACCGACTTCGTACGGCCCGTGCCCGTGGACACCGTGCTGTATCTGGAGGCCGAGGTCACCGCCGTCGCCGGGCGGAAGATCTACTCCAGGGCCGTCGGCAGGATAGGCGGCCCGCAGGGACCGGTGGCCGTACGCGCCGAGGCCCTGTTCATCGAGGTGAAGGTCGACCACTTCATCGACAACGGTCGGCCCGAGGAGATCCGGGCGGCGATGTCCGACCCGGACCAGGTCAGGCGCGCACGCGCCTTCGAGGTGAACCCCTGATGCCCCAGAACAACCACGCGCCCCGCCATGACGTCGACGTGCTGATCCGTCGCGTCGACCCCGAGGTGCCCCTGCCCGCCTACGGTCACCCCGGCGACGCCGGCTGCGACCTGGTGACCACCGAGGCCGCCGAACTGGCGCCCGGCGAGCGGGCCGTCCTGCCCACCGGGATCTCCATCGCGCTGCCCGACGGGTACGCCGCCTTCGTGCATCCGCGCTCGGGCCTGGCCGCCCGCTGCGGGCTCGCGCTCGTGAATGCCCCGGGGACGGTGGATGCCGGGTACCGTGGGGAGATCAAGGTGATCGTGGTCAATCTCGACCCGCGCGAGAGCGTCCGGTTCGAGCGTTTCGACCGCATCGCCCAGCTGGTTGTCCAGCGGGTCGAGAAGGTGCGCTTCCACGAGGTGGAGGAGCTGCCCGGCTCGGCCCGGGCCGACGGGGGGTTCGGCTCCACCGGCGGCCATGCGGCCGTGGCCGGATCGGGCGCTGGTCAGCAGGGTGGGAATGGCTACGCTTCGGTCGTAACCGACCGGGAAGGACAGTGACGTGTTCGGACGTCGCAAGAAGAACGACTCCGTCAAGGACGGCGGCGCGGCCGAGCAGGTCGACGGCGTGCGCGCCGACGAGCCGGACGACGCCGACGGACTCGACTCCGCCGGGCCGCGCAGGCTGAACCTGCCTCCGGCCCCGCGGCCCGACGGCCCGTGGGACGTCTCCGAAGTGCCCGGAAACCCGGCCGAGGGCCGGGTCGACCTGGGCGGCATCCTCGTACCCGGTGTCGAGGGCATGGAGCTGCGCGTGGAGGTCGCCGGGGACGCGATCGTCGCCGCGACCGTGGTCCTCGGGGACAGCGCCGTGCAGCTGCAGGCCTTCGCCGCGCCCAAGAAGGAGGGCATCTGGGGCGAGGTCCGCGAGGAGATCGCCTCGGGCATCACCCAGCAGGGCGGCATCATCGACGAGGTCGAGGGTCCGCTGGGCTGGGAGCTGCGCGCGCAGGTCCCCGTCCCGCTGCCCGACGGCCAGACCGGCGCCCAGCTGGTCCGCTTCGTCGGTGTCGACGGCCCGCGCTGGTTCCTGCGCGGCGTGATCTCCGGCCAGGGCGCGGTGCGCCCGGAGTCGGCCGGAGTACTGGAGCAGATCTTCCGGGAGACCGTCGTCCTGCGGGGCGACGGGCCGATGGCCCCGCGTGACCCCATCGTCCTGAAGCTGCCGAACGACGCCCAGATGGTGCCGGACGGCGTGCAGACGGCCGAGGAGCAGGAGGGCTCCCGCTTCGGCGGCGGCATGGGCCAGCTGGAGCGCGGCCCGGAGATCACCGAGGTCCGCTGAACCGCGGCCTCATCGAGGCATCGCATCGCACATGGGGCCGGTGGGCCCCGTACCGCTCGGGTACGGGGCCCACCGGCTTTTTCCGGGCCGTGCCGGGCGGCGGACGGCCGGGGACGGCCGGGGCGGGGCGTCAGGGATGCGTCAGGGATGGGCCCGGGGCGGCCCATCGGTGCGTGAACCGCGCCGGCGTCCCCGAGAATGAGCGCATGGGACGCGGCAGGCTAAGGATCTATCTCGGCGCGGCGCCCGGTGTGGGCAAGACGTACGCGATGCTGTCGGAGGCCCACCGCCGGGTGGAGCGCGGCACCGACTGCGTCGTGGGCTTCGTCGAGCACCACGGGCGCCCGCGCACCGAGGTGATGCTGCACGGTCTCGAACAGGTGCCGCGCGCGGAGCTGACGTACCGGGGCGCCGGCTTCACCGAGATGGACGTGGACGCCGTACTGGCGCGCCGCCCGGCGGTGGCGCTGGTGGACGAGCTCGCGCACACCAACGTGCCCGGTTCGCGCAACGCCAAGCGCTGGCAGGACGTGGAGGAGCTGCTCCGGGCCGGGATCGACGTGGTGTCCACCGTCAACATCCAGCACCTGGAGTCGCTCGGCGACGTGGTCGAGTCGATCACCGGGGTGCGCCAGCGCGAGACGGTGCCGGACGAGGTGGTCCGCCGGGCCGACCAGATCGAGCTGGTCGACATGTCCCCGCAGGCGCTGCGGCGGCGGATGGCCCACGGCAACATCTACCGGCCCGACAAGGTCGACGCGGCGCTGTCCAACCACTTCCGGCCCGGCAACCTCACGGCGCTGCGCGAGCTGGCCCTGCTGTGGGTCGCCGACCGGGCCGACGAGTACCTCCAGCAGTACCGGGGCGAGCACGGCATCCGCTCCACCTGGCAGGCGCGCGAGCGCATCGTCGTCGGGCTGACCGGGGGGCCCGAGGGGCGCACCCTCATCCGCCGGGCCTCGCGGATGGCCGCCAAGGGCTCCGGCAGCGAGATCCTCGCCGTGTACATCGCCCGCAGCGACGGACTCACCTCGGCCTCGCCGAAGGAACTCGCGGTCCAGCGGACCCTGGTCGAAGACCTGGGAGGAACGTTTCACCATGTGATCGGGGACAACGTCCCCGAAGCCCTCCTGGAATTCGCCCGCGGGGTCAACGCCACCCAGATCGTGCTCGGCTCCAGCCGCCGCAAGACCTGGCAGTACGTCCTGGGCCCCGGCGTGGGCGCCACCGTCGCCCGCGACTCGGGCCCCGACCTCGACGTGCACATCGTCACCCACGGGGAGGTGGCCCGGGGGCGCGGGCTGCCCGTGGTCCGCACCGCCGCCCGGCTCGGCCGGCCCCGGATCCTGGCCGGCTGGACCGTCGGCGTGGTCCTCCCGGCCCTGCTGTGCCTGCTGCTGACGCACATCACCGCCGATCCCGGCCTCGCCAACGACATGCTGCTCTTCCTGGCCCTGACCGTGGCCGCCGCACTGCTCGGCGGGCTCTGGCCGGCCCTGGCCGCCGCGGCCTTCGGATCGCTGCTGCTGAACTACTTCTTCGCCCCGCCGCTGCACCGGTTCACCATCTCCGACCCGAGGAACATCATGGCGATCGCCGTGTTCTTCGGGGTCGCGGTCTCGGTGGCCTCGGTGGTGGACCTCGCGGCCCGGCGCACCCACCAGGCCGCCCGGCTGCGCGCGGAGTCCGAGATCCTCTCCTTCCTGGCCGGGAGCGTGCTGCGCGGCGAGACCGCCCTGGACGCGCTGCTGGAGCGGGTGCGCGAGACCTTCGCCATGGAGTCGGTGGCCCTGCTGGAGCGCGCCGGGGACGTGGAGCCCTGGACCCCGGCCGGCAGCGTCGGCCCGCACCCGGCCGCCCGGCCCGAGGACGCCGATGTGGACATGCCGATCGGCGACCACATGGCGCTGGCCCTGTCCGGGCGGGTGCTGCCGGCCGAGGACCGCCGGGTGCTCGGCGCCTTCGCCGCCCAGGCCGCCGTCGTACTCGACCGCCAGCGGCTGGTCGGGGAGGCCGAGGGGGCCCGGCGGCTGGCCGAGGGCAACCGGATCCGCACCGCGCTGCTCGCCGCCGTCAGCCACGACCTGCGCACCCCGCTGGCCTCCATCAAGGCATCCGTCAGCTCCCTGCGCTCCGCCGACGTGGAATGGTCCGAGGAGGACCGGGCGGAGCTGCTGGAGGGGATCGAGGACGGCGCCGACCGGCTGGACCACCTGGTGGGGAACCTGCTGGACATGTCCCGGCTGCAGACCGGCACCGTGACACCGCTGATCCGGGAGATCGACCTGGACGAGGTGGTCCCGATGGCGCTGGGCGGCGTACCGGAGGACAGCGTGGTGCTGGACGTCCCGGAGAGCCTGCCCATGGTGGCGGTCGACCCGGGGCTGCTGGAGCGGGCCGTGGCCAATGTGGTGGAGAACGCCGTCAAGTACAGCCCGCGCGGGGAGCCGGTGCTCGTCGCGGCCAGCTTCCTCGGCGACCGGGTCGAGGTGCGGGTCGTCGACCGCGGTCCCGGGGTGCCGGACGCGGCCAAGGACCGGATCTTCGCCCCCTTCCAGCGCCACGGCGACGCCCCGCGCGGCGCCGGGGTCGGCCTCGGCCTCGCGGTGGCCCGGGGCTTCGCCGAGGCCATGGACGGCACCCTGGCCGCCGAGGACACCCCCGGCGGCGGCCTGACGATGGTGCTCACCCTGCGCGCGGCGCGCGCGCTGCCCGCCCCGGATCCGACGGGAGCCGGGGAACACCTGGAACGACAGAAAGCAGGACCCCGATGACCCGGGTGCTCGTGGTGGACGACGAACCGCAGATCGTCCGGGCCCTCGTGATCAACCTCAAGGCGCGCAGGTACGAGGTCGACGCCGCCGCCGACGGCGCGCAGGCCCTGGAGCTCGCCGCGGCCCGCCACCCCGACGTGGTGGTCCTCGACCTCGGCCTGCCCGACATGGACGGCGTCGAGGTGATCAGGGGGCTGCGCGGCTGGACCCGGGTGCCGATCCTGGTCCTCTCCGCCCGGCACAGCTCCGACGAGAAGGTCGAGGCGCTCGACGCGGGCGCCGACGACTACGTCACCAAGCCCTTCGGCATGGACGAGCTGCTGGCCCGGCTGCGGGCCGCCGTGCGCCGCGCCGAGCCGGCCGGCGGGGCGGGCGGGGAGGAGGTCACGGTGGAGACCGAGGGGTTCACGGTGGACCTCGCGGCCAAGAAGGCGGTGCGCGAGGGACGCGACGTACGGCTGACGCCCACGGAGTGGCACCTGCTGGAGGTGCTGGTGCGCAACGGCGGCAAACTCGTCAGCCAGCGGCAGCTGCTCCAGGAGGTCTGGGGGCCCTCGTACGGCACGGAGACCAACTACCTGCGGGTCTACATGGCGCAGCTGCGGCGCAAGCTGGAGGCAAACCCCTCGCACCCGCGCCACTTCATCACCGAACCGGGCATGGGATACCGCTTCGAGAGGTAGCCCGGGCGCCGGTAGGCTTCCCGTATGAGTGCTGAACCGCGTCCCGAGAAGCCCGTGAAACCGGCCAGGCCGGCGGGCCGGTTCCGCCGGATGATAGAGCGGCTGTCGACCTCCCAGGAAGACCTGCATTCGGCGGAGCTGCAGGAGGACGCAGAAGCCGCGGGGTGCACGCGGATCTGCGACTCCCACGACCGCCAGATAGTCAAGGTCACCGGCACCCTGCGCACCGTGACCCTGCGCCCCCGGGCGGGCGTCCCCGCCCTGGAGGCGGAGCTCTTCGACGGATCGGCCGGACTCGACGTGGTCTGGCTCGGACGTCGCTCGATCGTGGGAATCGAGCCCGGGCGCCGCATGATCGCCTCCGGGCGGATCTCGATGAGTCATGGCCGCCGGGTGCTCTTCAACCCGAAGTACGAACTCCGACCGCTCGGACAGGAGCACTAACCGGTGACGTCATTCGACCGACCGTCCGGCCCGGATCCCGGCGCCGCACCCACCGACGACCAGAAGGCCGTCACGCAGGCGGCGCTCTTCGACGCCTTCGGCGGGATCCGGGGCACCGTGGAGACGATGCTCCCCGGCCTGCTCTTCGTGATGATCTACACGATCAACAAGGACGTGACGTCCTCGGCGATCGCGGCGGGGGCGCTCGCCGTCCTGCTGGTGATCGTCCGGCTGCTGCGCAAGGACACCGTCAAGCACGCCTTCAGCGGGGTCTTCGGCGTGGGCGTGGGCGTGGCCTTCGCCCTGTTCACGGGCAGCGCCAAGGGCTTCTACCTGCCCGGCATGATCTACGGCGCCGGACTGGGCGTCGCCTTCACCCTGTCGGCGCTCGTGGGCTTCCCGCTGCTGGGCGTGATCCTGGGGCCGGTGTTCAAGGAGAACCTGTCCTGGCGCACCCGCAACCCGGGGCGCAAGAAGGCGTACACCAAGGCCAGCCTGGCCTGGGGCCTCATCTTCCTCGCCAAGTACGCGATCCTCTTCCCGCTGTACTGGTGGGGCGACGCGACGCAGCTGGGCTGGGTGCTGATCGCGCTGAAGCTGCCGCCGATGGTGCTGGCCGTGTACTTCACCTGGGTCTTCCTGGCGAAGGCGCCGCCGCCGATCGACGTCATCGCCGAGTACGAGGCCGAGGAGGCCGCCGAGAAGGCGGCCAAGGCCGCGGCCGCCGCGGCGGCGCGGGAACGCGGGCTCTGAGCGGGGGCGGCTCCGTAGGACGGGAGGCTCCGCATACGGGAAAGGGGCGGGGCGACCGGATGGTCGCCCCGCCCCTTCGCCGTACGCGGTGCGGTCGCGGTCAGTGACCGGCCTGGAGGAGGTCCTCCAGCTGCTCCTCACGGGCCTGCGCGGCCACGAAGAGGAGCTCGTCGCCCGGCTCCAGGGTCTCCTCGCCGTGCGGGGTGAGCACCCGGTTGCCGCGGATGATCGTGACGAGCGAGGTGTCCTCGGGCCAGGTGATCTCGCTGATCTGGGTGCCGGCGACCGGGGAGTCGGCGGGCAGGGTCAGCTCGACGAGGTTGGCGTCGCCGTGGCTGAAGCGCAGCAGCCGCACCAGGTCGCCGACGCTGACGGCCTCCTCGACCAGGGCCGACATCAGGCGCGGCGTGGACACGGCCACGTCGACGCCCCAGGACTCGTTGAAGAGCCACTCGTTCTTCGGGTTGTTGACCCGCGCCACGACCCGGGGGACCCCGTACTCGGTCTTGGCGAGGAGGGAGACGACCAGGTTGACCTTGTCGTCACCGGTGGCGGCGATGACCACGTTGCAGCGCTGCAGCGCGGCCTCGTCGAGCGAGGTGATCTCACAGGCGTCGGCCAGCAGCCATTCGGCCTGCGGGACCCGCTCCACCGAGATGGCGGTCGGCGCCTTGTCCACGAGGAGCACCTCGTGGCCGTTCTCCAGCAGCTCGCCCGCGATGGAGCGGCCCACGGCGCCGGCTCCGGCGATCGCGACCCTCATGCGTGTGCCTCCTCGGGCCCCTGGGCGAAGGCCGCCTCGACCTTGTCGATCTCGTCCGTCCGCATCATCACGTGGACCAGGTCGCCCTCCTGGAGGACGGTCTGCGAAGTCGGCAGCGTGGCCTCACCCAGACGGGTGAGGAACGCGACACGGACCCCGGTCTCGTCCTGGAGCCGGCTCACCTTGTGACCGATCCAGGCGGCGGAGGTGTGCACCTCCGCGAGCTGTACGCCGCCGCTCGGGTCGCGCCACAGCGGCTCCGCGCCCGAGGGCAGCAGCCGGCGCAGCATCTGGTCGGCGGTCCACCGTACGGTCGCCACGGTGGGGATGCCGAGACGCTGGTAGACCTCGGCGCGCTTGGGGTCGTAGATGCGGGCGGCGACGTTCTCGACGCCGAACATCTCGCGGGCCACGCGGGCGGCGATGATGTTGGAATTGTCACCACTGCTGACGGCCGCGAAGGCACCCGCCTCCTCGATGCCGGCCTCCCGCAGGGTGTCCTGGTCGAAGCCGACCCCGGTGACGCGACGGCCGCCGAAGGACGCCCCCAGCCGGCGGAATGCGGTGGGGTCCTGGTCGACGACCGCGACCGTGTGCCCCTGCTGTTCCAGGGTCTGCGCGAGGGCGGAGCCCACTCTTCCGCAGCCCATAATGACGATGTGCACGGCCGTCCTTCCGGCTGACAGCGGCTCGCTGGTTTCCAGCCTCATTGCATGCTCTGGCTAAACAGGGTCTCAGACCATGGCCCAAGCTACACACGGGCGGTCACCAGTGTGACCCTTTGGGGCTCACGGGGTCTCCCATTGGGGGTCCATCGCCGCCGACAATGGGGCGGGGGTTCGTCAGCCGGATTTCGAACGCTTACGATCCTCTGCGTGTCCAAACTGACCGACGTGCCCAAACGGATCCTGATCGGCCGGGCGCTGCGAAGCGACCGCCTCGGGGAAACGCTTCTCCCCAAGCGGATCGCCCTGCCTGTGTTCGCATCCGACCCGCTCTCCTCGGTGGCGTACGCCCCGGGCGAGGTGCTGCTGGTCCTTTCGATCGCGGGTGTGTCGGCGTACCACTTCAGCCCCTGGATCGCGCTCGCGGTCGTCGTGCTGATGTTCACGGTGGTCGCCTCATACCGGCAGAACGTCCACGCGTACCCGAGCGGCGGCGGTGACTACGAGGTCGCCAACACCAACCTCGGGCCCAAGGCCGGCCTCACCGTGGCGAGCGCCCTGCTCGTCGACTACGTCCTCACCGTCGCCGTATCGATCTCCTCCGGAGTAGAGAATCTCGGCTCCGCCGTCGATTTCGTCATCGAGCACAAGGTGCTCTCGGCGATGATCATGATTTTGCTGCTCACGCTGATGAATCTGCGCGGAGTGAAGGAATCCGGGAAACTCTTCGCCATTCCGACGTACGTGTTCGTCGGCGCCGTGTTCGTGATGATCGCGTGGGGCGCGTGGCGCGGCCTTGTGCTGGGCCACACGATGCAGGCGCCGACCGCCGACCTGGAGATCAAGGCCGAGCACCAGGGGCTCGCGGGCTTCGCCCTCGTCTTCCTGCTGCTACGGGCCTTCTCCTCGGGCTGTGCGGCCCTGACGGGTGTCGAGGCGATCAGCAACGGCGTACCCGCCTTCCGCAAGCCCAAGAGCAAGAACGCCGCCACCACCCTGGCCCTCATGGGCGCGCTGGCCGTCACCATGTTCTGCGGGATCATCGCCCTGGCGATGGCCACCGACGTGAAGATGGCCGAGTCGCCCGCCACCAACCTGCTCAAGGACGGCCAGCCGGTCGGCGCCGACTACGTCCAGCACCCGGTGATCTCCCAGGTGGCCGAGGCCGTCTTCGGCAACGGCAGCTTCCTGTTCATCGTGCTGGCGACCGCCACCGCGCTCGTCCTGTTCCTGGCCGCCAACACCGCGTACAACGGCTTCCCGCTGCTCGGCTCGATCCTCGCGCAGGACCGCTACCTGCCGCGCCAGCTGCACACCCGCGGTGACCGGCTCGCCTTCTCCAACGGCATCGTGCTCCTCGCGGGCGCCGCCATGCTGCTGGTGTGGATCTACGACGCCGACTCCACCAAGCTGATCCAGCTCTACATCGTCGGCGTGTTCGTCTCCTTCACGCTGAGCCAGATCGGCATGGTCCGGCACTGGAACCGCCACCTGCGCTCCGAGCGGGACCAGGCCGCGCGGCGCCGGATGCAGCGCTCGCGGGCGATCAACACCTTCGGCGCCTTCTTCACCGGCATGGTGCTGGTCGTCGTCCTCGCCACGAAGTTCACCCACGGCGCCTGGGTCGCGCTGCTGGGCATGCTGATCTTCTACGGGACGATGACGGCGATCCGGAAGCACTACGACCGGGTGGCCGACGAGATCGCGGCGGCCGAGGGCCCCAGTGACGACAGCGTGCGCCCGTCGCGGGTCCACTCCATCGTCCTGGTCTCCAAGGTCCACAAGCCGACCCTGCGGGCCCTGGCCTTCGCCAAGCTCACCCGCTCGGACACGCTGGAGGCGCTCAGCATCAGCGTCGACCCGGACGAGACGAAGGCGCTCAAGGCCGACTGGGAGCGGCGCGGTATCAACGTCCCGCTGAAGATCCTCGACTCGCCCTACCGCGAGATCACCCGGCCCGTGGTGGAGTACGTGAAGGGGCTGCGCAGCGAGAACCCGCGCGACGCGGTCAGCGTGTACATCCCCGAGTACGTCGTGGGCCGCTGGTACGAGCACCTGCTGCACAACCAGAGCGCGCTGCGCCTCAAGGGCCGGCTGCTGTTCACGCCCGGCGTGATGGTGACCTCGGTGCCCTACCAGCTGGAGTCCTCGGAGCTCGCCAAGCGGCGGGCGAAGAAGCGCCAGGAGTGGAACGCCCCCGGCGCCGTGCGCCGCGGCCCGGTCGACACCCCGCGGGCGCGGCCGAAGGACCCGGCGGGGAAGTAGCCCCGCCCGGGCACGGGTGGTGAACGGCCGGACGAGACCCACGTAAACTGGTGGGTCGGTCGTCCGGCCGTTTTCCTTTTGACCCGCCTTTACCCCCTGAGCCCCCTGGAGCCTCCCCACCATGACCGAGCAGAACGAGAAGCAGTCACTGGTCGGGGAGGAGTACGAGGTCGAGGTCGGTCCCGTCGCGCACGGCGGCCACTGCATCGCCCGTACGTCGGACGGCCGCGTTCTGTTCGTACGCCACACCCTGCCCGGCGAGAAGGTCATCGCGCGGGTCACGGAGGGCGAGAGCGACGCCCGCTTCCTGCGCGCCGACGCGATCACGGTCCTCGACGCCTCCAAGGACCGGGTCGAGGCACCCTGCCCGTACGCCGGCCCCGGCAAGTGCGGCGGCTGCGACTGGCAGCACGCCAAGCCGGGCGCCCAGCGCCGGCTCAAGGGCGAGGTCGTCGCCGAGCAGCTGAAGCGGCTCGCCGGGCTCACCCCGGAGGAGGCCGGCTGGGACGGCACCGTGATGCCGGCGGAGGGCGACAAGCTGCCGGCCGGGCAGGTCCCGCAGTGGCGCACCCGGGTCCAGTTCGCGATCGACGAGGACGGGCGGGTGGGCCTGCGCAAGCACCGCTCGCACGACGTGGAGCCGATCGACCACTGCATGATCGCCGCCGAGGGCGTCTCGGAACTCGGCATCGAGAAGCAGGACTGGCCGCAGATGGCGTCGGTCGAGGCGATCGCCGCTTCGGGCTCGGGCGACCGCCAGGTGGTCCTCACCCCCCGCCCGGGCGGCCGCCTCCCGCTGGTGGAGCTCGACAAGCCGGTCTCGGTGCTCCGCGTCGAGGAGAAGGACGGCGGGGTCCACCGGGTCCACGGCCGCCCCTTCGTACGGGAGCGCGCGGACGGCCGGACGTACCGCGTCGGCATGGGCGGCTTCTGGCAGGTCCACCCGCAGGCCGCCGATACCCTGATCAAGGCCGTCATGCAGGGCCTGATGCCGCGCAAGGGCGAGATGGCCCTCGACCTCTACTGCGGCGTCGGCATCTTCGCGGGCGCGCTGGCGGAGCGCCTCGGCGAGACGGGCGCGGTGCTCGGCATCGAGACGACGAAGCGCGCGGTGGAGGACGCCCGCCACAACCTGGCGGACTTCCCCCGGGTCCGCATCGAGCAGGGCAAGGTCGAGCAGATCCTCCCGAAGACCGGCATCACCGAGTGCGACCTCGTCGTCCTCGACCCCCCGCGCGCGGGCGCCGGCAAGCAGACGGTCCGCCACATCGCGAGCCTCTCCGCCCGCCGCATCGCCTACGTGGCCTGCGACCCGGCGGCCCTGGCCCGCGACCTGGCCTACTTCGCGGAGAACGGCTACAAGATCCGCACCCTGCGCGTCTTCGACCTGTTCCCGATGACGCACCACGTGGAGTGCGTGGCGATCCTGGAGCCGGTCGCGAAGGGCCTCTGAGCTGCCGTTTCTTCGAGTGTGCGTGACGGGCGTTACGTGCGTTAGGTGCGATATCTTGACGCATGTTCGACGCACGTGACGCACGTTTGACGCATGAACGGCGCGGTTTCTGATGGGTCGTCATGCGCGGCGGGTGGCCGACGGCCGGAACCCTCAGCTGTGTGGCGGTGAGCATATTGAAGTGGCTGAGGCACCGGCTGCCGAGCCGTTGGCTGCCCCTGTCTCATCCGCCTCTCGATAGTGACGTTCCGTGACCCTTCAGGGAGCGTTGAACGACCTGACACCCGCCCAGGTTGTCTTCGAAAGGAGACACTGCCGGTGCATTCGTGGCTCTCTCAGCGCCGCCGGTCCGTTGTGAGCACGGTCGTCGCGGCCTGTGTCGCTGTGCTCCCTGTCCTGCTGGAAGTTCTTGTGCCAGGGGCGGTGTCCGCCTCCAGCGCCGACCTGGGCGTGGTGGCACTGTTCGCCTACCTGTTCTGCTACCTGGTGGTCACGTTGAGGGCCTTCTCGTCCGCGCCGCCGGAGCGGATCCGGGTGTGGGCCCGGCGGGAGGCGCGGGGCACCGTACTGCAGCGCTACCTTCTGGGGACCGCGCCAGGGCCCGGTGTGTCGGTCCTCATCGCGTCGGCGGCGCTCGTGGTGTCGGCGGTCTGGCGTCCCGGGTATCTGGGTTCCGTTTTCCCGGCGACTGTGCGGGTCCTGATGGCGCTCGGTCTTGTCGTCGTCGCCTGGATCTGCATTCTGGTCGCTTTCGCGGACGTCACGGCGATGTCGCGGGAGATGCGCCGGACGGTGGCGGCCAACGCGACGATCGCGTTCGCCTTCAACACGGTGATCGTGGCCGGCATGGTCGCGGCGCTGGACGGTGGGCAGGGGGTCTGACGGCGGGGTCGGTGGCCGGAACCGCCCGCGCCGGGCGCGGCGAGCCGGCCACCGCCCCTCCCGCTCAGGGGGTGAGCACGAGGCGGATCGGGTCGCCGGTCTTGTTCTCCAGGCGGGCGACGGCGTCCGCGGCCTCGGCCAGCGGGACGTGGGCCGTGATGGAGGGGGCCAGGTCGATGCGTCCGGCCGAGGCCAGGCCGACGAGCTGCTCGACGTGCTCGGGCTCGGAGCCGTAGTGGCCGCGGACCTGGTTGACGTTGAAGCAGAATCCGATGCTGTCGGCGATCGTGACCGGCTCCGGGGTGAGTCCGGCGAGGACGAGCGAACCGAACGGGCCGAGGACCGACGCGGCCTGGGCACGGGCGGCGCCCACGCCGGCGAAGTCGAAGGCGACGTCGAGGCCGCGCCCGGCCGTCGCCTCCCGCACCGCCTCCGCGAAGCCCGGGGCGAGCGGGTCGAGGGCGACGTCCGCGCCGAAGACGAGGGCTCGCTCGCGGGCCGACGGCAGCGGATCGATCGCGATGATCGGGGCCGCGCCGACCATCCGGGCGAGCCGTACGGCGTGGGCGCCGAGGCCGCCCGCGCCCCAGATGCCGACCGCCTGGGCGGGGTGGACGGCGCCGGTGCCCACGATCGCGGCGTACGGGGTGGAGACCGCGTCGGGGATGATCGCCGCCTGGTCGAAGGGCAGGTCGTCCGGGATGGGGAGCAGGGTGCCCTCGCGGGCGACGGTGTACTGCGCCCAGCCGCCGTCGTAGTCCAGGCCGCGGGTGAGGGGGCGGTGGCACAGCATGCGGCGCAGGCAGCCGGCGCAGTCGCCGCACGCCTCGCCGGCCTGGAGGACCACCCGCTGCCCGGGCGTCCAGTCGCCCTTCGTGTCCGGGCCGAGGGTGTGGACGACGCCGGCGACCTCGTGGCCGAGGGTGACGGCGCCCGCCTCGGTGACCGCGTCAGTGGGGAAGAAGGGGCTCAGGCTGCCGTCGATCAGGTGGACATCCGACAGGCAGACGCCCGCGGCCCGCACCTCGACGAGGACCTCGCCCGGGCCGGGGACGGGGATGGAGACCTCTTCGACGGCGAAGGTGCGGGTGTCCAGGCGCAGCCGTCCGGCCAGCATGGTGTTCATGCGGAAACCTCGATGTGCTCGGTGAATAGCGCGTACGCAACTCATGCGCTCGACATGGTCGGCTGACCATGTCGCTTAACCGTGTCTAGTGACGAGGTCGTCTGTCAAGCCGCTTCCGCCGGACGTTCGCGAGGCGTATCGAGTTCCTCCAGGTGACTGTGTCCTTTGATACAGTCAACCGACATGTTCACTCGACAAAGTCATATGTAAGTTGGTTGGCGACTGCTGGAGTGCAACGAAAGGCACGCTCATGACTCAGGTGTCCGTAGGCGCGGCGCGGGCGATCCCCGAGCGCCCCCCGCTGCCCCTCGTAGGCCACGCGTTCAACGTTCCCGCGGGGGCGGACTTCCTGGCCTACCTGCTGAAGGAGTTCAGGGAATTCGGGCCCGTGTACCGCCTGCGCATCTTCGGGAGGGACACCGTCATGGTCGGCGGTCTGGACCTCGTGACCGAACTGTCGGACGAGAGTCGGTTCCGCAAGCACGTTCACACCGACCTGGTCGAGGTCCGGGCCCTGGCCGGGGACGGTCTGTTCACCGCTTACAACCACGAGCCGAACTGGCGCAAGGCCCACGACATCCTGATGCCCGCGTTCTCGCTCGGCTCGATGCGCAGCTACCACGCCCCCATGCTCCAGGTCGCCCGCTCGCTGATCGGTAAGTGGGACCGGCTGGCCGGGGTGCAGACGGTGGACGTGCCCGACGAGATGACCCGGCTGACCTTCGACACGATCGGCCTGTGCGGCTTCGGCTACGACTTCCAGTCCTTCCGTCGCGACGACCTGCACCCGTTCGTCGAGGCGATGGCCCGGGCTCTCGTCTTCGCCCAGGAGAAGGGCGAGTCCATCCCGGGCTCCGAGCTGTTCAAGAGGAAGAAGGTCGAGCAGTTCCGCGCGGACATCGACCTGATGACGGACCTCGTCGACGACGTGATCAGGGAGCGCCGCGCCTCCGGCGACACCAGCACGGACGACCTGATGGGGTTGATGCTGCACACCAAGGACCCCGTCACCGGCGAGCCGCTGGACGACGTCAACATCCGGCACCAGGTGATCACCTTCCTGATCGCCGGCCACGAGACCACCAGCAGCGCGCTCTCCTTCGCCCTGTACTACCTGACCAAGCATCCGGAGGTCCTCGCCCGGGCCCAGGCCGAGGTGGACGCCCTGTGGGGCGACACCGAATCCCCGGACCCCCAGTACGGCGACATCGGCAAGCTCACCTACATCCGCCAGATACTCAACGAGAGCCTGCGACTGTGGCCGACGGCGCCGGCGTACGCCGTCGAACCGATCGAGGACACCGTCATCGGCGGCAAGTACCCCGTACGCAAGGGCGAGTCGCTCATGGTGATCGCCTCGGCCCTTCACCGCGACGCAGCCTGGGGGGAACGTCGAGCTGTTCGACCCCGAGCGCTTCACCCCCGAACGGGAGGCGGCCCGCTCGGTCCACGCCTTCAAACCGTTCGGCAGCGGCGAACGGGCCTGCATCGGGCGCCAGTTCGCTCTGCACGAGGCCACCCTGCTGCTCGGCCTGCTGGTGCACCGCTACCGCCTGATCGACCACACCGACTACCAGATGAAGATCAAGTCGACACTGACGATCAAGCCCGACGGGTTCAGCCTGGGGCTCGCCCGCCGCACCGGCGACGAACGGCGCCTGCCCACCCCAGCGGCGGCGGACCCCGTCGCGGGCCGGACCACGGCCGTGACGCGCCGGGCGAGCGGCACCGCGCTGACGCTGCTGCACGGCTCCAACCTCGGCACCTGCGCCGGCATCGCCCGCGACCTCGGCACGGACGGCGAGGAGCACGGCTTCATCCCGTCCGTCGCCTCCCTCGACCAGTACACGGAGAGGCTGGCCGGCTCCAAGGGCCCCGTCGTCATCGTCGCCGCTTCCTACAACGGCCGCCCCACCGACGACGCCGCCGAATTCGTCGCCTCGCTGGAGAACCTCGCCCCCGGCTCGCTCACCGGGCTGCGATACGCCGTCCTCGGTGTCGGCGACCGCAACTGGGCGGCCACCTACCAGCGGATCCCCACCCTGATCGACGAGCGTCTGACCGCCGCCGGCGCCGTCCCGCTCCTGGAGCGCGGCAGCGCCGACGCCTCCGGTGACTTCGGCGGAGTGGTCGACCACTGGACGGAAGACCTGTGGAAGGCGCTCCTGGACGAGTACGGCGAGGCGATCGCCGGTGAAGCGGCCGGCCCGGCATTTGAGGCGGAAGGGGGCGGGCTGTACGAGCTGGAGGACACCTCGGAATCGGTCCTCGGCGGTCTCGCCGAGCGCCACGGCGTCCAGCCGATGGAGGTCCTCGAAGCGTACGAACTCGTCGACACCGACCACGAACTGGGCCGCTCCAAGCGGTTCCTGCGGCTCGGGCTGCCAGAGGGCGTCACCTATCGGACCGCCGACCACCTGGCCGTCCTGCCCGGCAACCCCGAGGCCCTCGTCCAGCGCGTCGCCGACCGCTTCGGCCTCGACCTGGACCGCACCGTCCGGCTGCGCGCCCGCCGCCGGAGCCGGGGCGCCCTGCCCGTCGACCGGCCGCTGACCCTGTGCCGCCTGCTCACCGACTTCGTCGAGCTCCAGGACGCGGCCACCCAGGAGCAGGTCGTCGTGCTCGCCGAGCACACCGCCTGCCCGCCCGAGAAGCAGCCGCTCACCGCCTTCGCCACCGCCGATCCCGAGACCTTCCGGGAGCAGGTGACCGTCGCGGGCCTCAGCGTCCTGGACTTCCTGGAGCGCTACCGTGCGTGCGAGCTGCCCTTCGAGCGCTTCCTGGAGCTGCTACCGGTCCTGCGTCCCCGGCACTACTCGATCTCGTCGTCCGCCACGGCCCGGCCCAGTGAAGCCGACCTGATGGTGTCGCTGCTCGCCGCGCCCCACCGGTCGGGGGAGGGCACCTTCCGGGGGATCGCCTCGCACTTCCTGCAGACCGTGAACGCGGGTGACGTGATCCAGGCCCGGGTCCTGCCGTGCAGCGAGTCCTTCCGCCTCCCCGAGGACACCTCCGTACCGGTGATCCTGGTCAGCGCGGGCACCGGCCTCGCACCCTTCCGCGGCGCGGTCCTCGACCGCCACCACACCGGCTCGACCGGCACCTTGCTCTGCTACTTCGGCTGCGACCACCCCGACGTGGACTTCCTGCACCGGGAGGAGTTCGAGGCGGCCGAGGCGGCCGGCGCGGTCAGCGTGCGCCCCACCTTCATGCACGCGCCCCAGAACGGAGCCCGCTTCGTCCAGGAGCGCATCGCCCGCGAGAGCGAGGAGGTGTGGTCGGTCCTGGAGGCCGGCGGACGCGTCTACATCTGCGGTGACGGCCGCCGTATGGCACCCGCCGTACGGGAGGCGTTCATGGCGATCTACCGCGAGCGGACCGGTGCGAGCGACGAGCGGGCCGTGGCATGGCTCGCCGAGCTCGTCACGTCCGGACGCTACGTCGAGGACGTCTGGGCCGGCTGATTCTCGCACAGAGGAAAAAACGGTTGTGGGCGCGCCTGGAAAGGTGCGCCCACGAGCGTTTTCACGGCGTGTCAGGCCATCGGTGCGTCCGCGAGGCCGAGGCTCCCGTTCGCCAGCGCTACGGTCGCGGCCACGAGCGCCCTGAGGCTGGTCCGCTCGGTGGTCTCGTCCGGCAGGCACAGGGCGACCTGCATGGTGAGTCCGTCGAAGCCGGAGAGGAAGAACCGGGCCACAGTCTCCGGGGACTCGGCCAGTTCGTGCCCCGTCCTCTCGGCCGTCTCCGTGATCACCTGTGCGGTCACTTCTATGACCCGCCGGTAGTGGTTCTGCCGGGCGTCGTTGAGGCTGGGCACGCGCAGGGCGAACATGGTCAACTCGCTGAGCAGCTGGTGGTGCGAGGTCGGTTCGCGCACGGTGCCCCACAGGGCTCCTGCCAGGGCGCCGAAGGTCTCCTCGAAGCCCTCGTCCTCCGGGGCCGCCCGTTGCACCTGCGCGACCAGCTCGTCGGTGATCTGGTCCATGACAGCGCGATACAGGTCCTCCTTCGTCCCGAAGGTGTAGTGGACGGTGGCCTGCGCGACGCCCAGCTCCGCGGCGATGGCACGGGTACTGCCCGCGGCGACGCCCTCCCGGGTCATGAGGTCGATGGCCGCCTTGATCAACTGGGGGCGGCGCTCCGCCGCGGAAACATGAGCCATGCGTTCAGTGTATCGACTGAGTCGATCGATCAAGTCGGCTCGGACCAGACATTACGTTGCTTTGATGGTCGGTGCGCTGTCCGCGGGGAGAGACTGCTCGGCCCAGATGACCTTTCCCTCGCGACCGTGTCGTGTGCCCCAGCGTTCGGTGAACTGGGCCACCAAGAGCAGGCCGCGGCCGCCTTCGTCGAAGATCCGGGCCCGGCGCAGATGCGGGGAGGTGCTGCTGGCGTCGGAGACTTCGCAGGTGAGCGTCGACTGCAGGATCAAGCGCAGCTGGATGGGGCTCTTGCCGTAGCGGATGGCGTTCGTCACCAGTTCGCTGACGACCAGCTCCGTGGTGAAGGACATATCCTCCAGCCCCCAGGCCGTCAGGACATCGGAGGCGAAGCGGCGGGCCCCGGACACGGCTGCCGGATCGGACGGGAGGTCCATCGTGGCGACGTGGTCCGGGTCGAGGGCACGGGTCCGGGCGACGAGCAGAGCGACGTCATCGGCGGGGCGGCTGGGCAACAATGCGGCCAGCAGCTGGTCGCAGGTCTCCTCCAGCGAGTCCGGCGCCGAGGTGAGGACATCGCGCAGCGTGGTGAGTCCGAGGTCCACGTCACGCGTGCGGCCCGCGATCAGCCCATCGGTGTGCAGCACCAGCAGGCTGTCCTCCGGCAGCTCGAACTCGATCGTCTCGAAAGGGAGTCCGCCCAGGCCGAGGGGCGGTCCGATCGGCACCTCGGGCGACTCGACCACCCTGGAGGTCCGGGTGGTCTCGCCGGTGGCCGGGTAGGTCACCACGGTCGGTGGGACATGGCCGGCACTGGCGAGGGAGCACAGGCGGGAGACGGGGTCATAGATTGCGTACAGACAGGTGGCGCTGGTCTCGCCCTCGGCCGGCGTCTCCTCGCGCTGCATCCGGATGACGACGTCGTCCAGATGGGTGAGGAGTTCATCGGGCATGAGGTCGATGTCGGCGAAGGCGCGGACGGCCGTGCGGAGTCGGCCCATGGTGGCGGCGGCGTGCAGCCCACGACCGACCACGTCACCGACGACCAGCGCGACGCGGGCCCCGGACAAGGGAATGACGTCGTACCAGTCGCCGCCCACACCCGCGCGGGACCCGGCGGGCAGGTAACGCGAAGCCGTGTCGACGGCCGCCTGTTTCACCGTGTGCCGCGGCAGCAGGGTCCGCTGGAGGGCGAGCGCGGTGGAACGCTCATGGGTGAACCGGCGGGCGTTGTCGATGGACACCGCCGCCCTGGAGACGATCTCCTGGGCCAGCAGGAGGTCGTCATCGTCGAAGGGGACCGAGGTGCGATGGCGTACGAACTGCACCAGGCCCAGGGTGTCCCCACGGGCGTGCAGGGGGACGAGGAGTACGGAGTGGAGGCCGAGGTCGCGCAGTACTCGGCCGTGGGATTCGGAGGGCGCCACCCACGTGGGCATCTCGGTCCCCGCGATGTGGTTCAGGACGGATCGTCCGGTGGCCAGCGCGTGAACCGGTTCCGAGTCGTCGGGGTAGGCGTGGCTCTCACCGACGCGGAGCGGGGACTCCGGACAGCCGTCGAGGACGGAGCGCTGGGCCACGCGGCGCTGCGTCAGAGCCTCTGGCGAACCAGTACCCGTCTCGTCGAGGACGGCGTCGAAAAGGTCGACGGTGACGAGGTCGGCGAAGTCCTCGGTACAGACCTCCGTCAACTCCTCTGCGGTGCGGGTGATGTCGAGCGTGGTCCCGACGAGCTTGCTCGCCCTGTCTGTGAGGGCGAGCCGACGCCGCAGGAGATGGTCGCGTTCCTCCTGGTAGGCGGCGACGACCCCCTCCGAGGAACGGTCCACGTAGTCGAAACCGATCGCGACCAGCCTCATCGTGGCCAGGTTGATCATGTGCCAGTCGCTGGTGAGGCGGGGAGCTTCGGCCGTCAGCTGTTCGAGCAGGCTGAGATGGTCGAGCCGGTAGGCACGGAGGAGCCGGCTCACCGGGATCCCCCGCCGGGCATAGAGGCGGGCGATGTCCAGGGCGGCCGGAGGGGCCTGCGACGCGCTCGCGCCGGGGTGGGCCTCCAGGAGATCCATTAGGGCGGTGACGTGCTGGGCCGTCTCCTCCAGGGTCAGGGCCTCGATGTCCGCGTTCTCCCACAGCTCGGGGAACTCGCCGTTCAGGCGCTGGAGCAGGAGTCCGGACAGTTTTTCCACCTGCGGTCTGAGGTGGCGGGCCAGCTGACCAAGGAACGCATCGACATCGGTTCCCATAGTGCGAATGTACGGGAAAGGCACGGCGTGCGCTCCTCGGACAGCTGCGGCAGCCCCGGGCCGGTCCGGGCCTCAGAGGCCGAGGTGGTCGCCCAGATCGGCGTAGTCGACCTGCCACAGGCCGGGAGAGCCCGTGGGGTACTGGGAGCGGAAGCCAAGCATGCGCTGGACACGCGGCGAGAGCGTCTTGGCGAGCTCCCTGTCGACTAGGAAGGGGTACGCCTCCTCGCCGGTGAGGAAGCCCGCGTTGAACGTGAAGGCGAGGCCTCGCCGGTACTCGTCGCCGGTCCGGTTCGCCCCACCGCCGTGCGCGGTCTTGCCGCTGATGAGAAGGACGTCTCCGGCGTCCATGATCGCGGGAATCGCCTGCTCGGGAGTCCCTCGGTCCTCGAAGTCGCTCCAGTGATTGCTTCCGGGGATGACGCGGGTGGCCCCGTTCTCCTCCGTGAAGTCGGTCAGGGCGACCAGGAAGTTGATGGTGACCTCCGGGCCGCCGGGCCCCATGCCGATGAACGGGAACCAGTTCTCCAGGTCACGGTGCAGCATCTGCGCCTGGTTGCCGGGACCGATCTCGATCACCTGCGCGGTGGTCATCCAGTACGTGCCCGACTCCTGCAGGAAGACCAGGTCGCTGACCTCGTGGACCAGAGGATGATCGATGACCTCGCCGCGGAACGTGGCGCTGTGCTTCACCAGGTTCGTGAGGCGCTTGGTGTTCTTGCCGTGGAACGCGGCCACGATTTCGTTCTCGTGGGTGGACCCCGGATCGAGCGCCTGCAGCGGCTGCTCGATCTCGGTGTTGAAGCGGGCGATCTGCTCCTGCGTCAGGAAGCCCGTGACGATGACGCCACCGTCACGGGTCACGATCTTGAGGATCTCCTCCGCCGGCGTGTCGTTCGCCACGGATGTCAGGGCCTGGGCCTTCTTCTGTGTGGTCATGCGTGTCCTCTCCCTCGATGCGCATCGCGGTTGATCGACCGCGCGTTTCTCTGTTGGTCCTGTGGTGTTGGCCTCACTGTCGCCAGTCGGGGCCGCCGGCGAGAACGACAGCGGGCACCTGCTCCGCCCGGGCCCGGTGCACCATGCACCGGCCGGTCGCGGGCACGGCGGAGCCATCCGCTCACGACGTTCTCGTCGGAGCCGGTGCGCGCCCCGGGGCGCCCCGGTCAGGAGCCGGCCCCGACGCCGTGTGCCGGTGCCGTGCGGTCCGCTCCCAGGGACGCGCGCTGCCGAGCCATCCGAGGAGGAAGGCCGCAGGGACGGAGACCAGCCCGGGGGTGTGGAGCGGGAACAGGTTGAAGTCCTGCTCCGGCAGCAGTGCGTATCTCGTTCCGGACACGGCGGGGGAGGCGAGGGTCAGGAGCACGCAGAGGGACAGCCCTCCGTGGACGAGCCACAGCAGCCCTCGGCGGTCGAAGCCGGTCCAGAAGAAGGAGTAGACGAGTGCAGGGAACACGCAGGTGGCCGCGAGGCTCAGCGAGAAGGCGAGGAGGAACTCGATGGGGTAGCGGTGCACGGCGGCGGTGAGGAGAAGGCTCACGGCGCAGAGCACGACGACGGACAGCCGTAGGACCGTCGGCTCTCCGATCCCGATCCTGGTACGGCCCTTCTGCCCCACCAGGTCGCGGGTCACGGAGACGGCGGCGGCGAAGGTCACGCTCGCCACGGCCGTGAGGACGGCGAGGAAGGCGACACAGGCCACGAGGGTGATGAGCACGACCCGGCCGGTGGAGGGCTGGGGGAGGACCGCCGATGCCAGGAAGATCGGGGCTCCCTGCCCCTTCGCGTCGACCGCCCCGATCCGTCCGCCGCCCACCACTGCGGCCGCGGCGAAGCCGGTCGTGATCAGGAGCAGGTAGAAGAGGCCGGTCAGCCCTACGGCGACGCTCAGTGAGCGCCGAGCGGCGGGTACGTCCCGGCTGGCGCTGACGCGCAGGAGCAGGTGGGGCATCATCGCGGTGCCCAGGATGACGACGATGTGGTCACTGAGCGTGCCGAGCGTTCCGAAGCCGGCGGTGTGCGTCCACAGGCCGGGACTGAGGTACTCGTCCGGCGACATGCTCTTGTCCATGGCGGCCGACAGGAGAGATCCAGGACTCCAGTCGAACAGGCGGAGCGCCAGCAGGGACATCGCGGCGAGCGTCGCCAGGACTACGGGCACCTTGACGGCCTGGACGAAACTGGTGCCGCGCAGATCGGCCACTCCTGCGAAGCACGTGACCAGGAACCCCATCAGCACCGTGCACACCACTTGGGCCCGCTCGGTCGGCATGCCGATCAGAAGAGCGGCGGTGATGCCGCCGGCCCGCAGTTGGACCATGAGCAGGGGTACGGCGATGCACAGTGTCACCACCGCACCGGCGATCCGTGTTCCCGGCCCCTCGGCACGCAGGGAGAACAGCTCACCCAGGGTGTAGCGGCGGGTCGCGCGGATCCTGGAGGCGAGGAGCAGGAAGACGCCGAGTGCGAGGGCACTGTCGACGGCGGTCGAGACTCCGTCGTAGCCGAAGAGGGCGATCGCTCCCGGCAGCGAGACCAGAAGGACGACCGTGATCTGTTCCCCCGCCATCGCGACGCCGTTGAAGACGGGTGGGAGAGATCGGCCGGCGACGTAAAGGAGTTCCGGGTCGTCGTCCTGCGTGGCGAGCGTGAAGACCCACAGGAGGCAGAGGCCGATGAAGACGAGGAAGGAGCTGATGACCGCTCCCCTCGCGTCGGTGCCGATGAGGTCGGGCGAGCCGACGCTCAGGAGGTACGCCGTCACCACGCGCCCCCGGCCGAACGAGCGGCGGCGGCCGTCCCCGAGGCCGGTTCGAAGGAGGACGCGGCCCGGTTCTCGTACCACCAGGTCCCGCCGATGAGGACGGCGAGCTGCGTGAGCGCCCACGCGATGCCGAGGGTGAGACGTCCGTGCACGGAGATCTCTCCGAGGGCCGTGGAACAGGACAGCAGGACGCCGACGGCGAGCGGCAGCGCGTTGACGGTGACCAGCACCCGGGTGTCACGGGAAGGATGCCGGGAGGAAGCGGAGGGCACGAGACCTCTCTCTGAAGAAAAGGAAGCAGACACGGCGCGAGGGGGGCCGGGGGCGGTGAGGCCGATGAAGGGCCTCGTACCGCGCGGCGTTGGGTGTCAGAGGCGGCTGGTCGCCGTCAGGCCGGCGTATCGCCCGGCCTGCTCCAGGAGCCGTGGGACACCCGTTTCGAGCGACGGTCCGAAGGCCGTGTCGTTCGGGCGCTCACCCCGCTGCCAGCGGGTGTGGATGGCCTCGCAGAAGATCGCTGCCTTCCACAGGGCGAGGGTCTGGTACCAGGGGAGCGGGGTCAGATCGAGGCCCGTACGGCGTTGGTAGCGCTCTGCCAGCTGGCGCTGGGTGAAGTAGCCGGGCGACCGGGTCACCTTGGTGAGTTCGAGGGGTGTGGGAGGGCTGCCTGCCTCGGACCAGGTGGCGGTGAGGTACCCCAGGTCCGCGAGCGGGTCGCCGAGCGTGGCCATCTCCCAGTCCAAGATCGCGAGGACCCTGGCCGGGGCCTGAGGGGCGAACATGAGGTTGCCCATGCGGTAGTCGCCGTGCACCACCGAGGCCGACTGGCTCGTCGGCAGGTTGCGCGCGAGCCAGTCGGCGATGCGGTCCACCGCCGGCATGCTGCGGGTGGTGTTGACCTCCCACAGCCCGCGGAATCGCTCCACTTGGCGGCGGAGATACCCCTCGGGAAGGCCCAGGGAGGCGAGTTCCCCCCGGCTCACGTCGATGTCGTGCAGGGCGACGAGGGTGTCGACGACCGCCTCGCTGGTGGCGCGGCGCTCTGCAACGGGGGAGAGGTGGGCCGGGACCGTGTCGGTGATGACCATCCCGTCGACCCGGGACATGAGGTAGAACGGTACGCCCAGGACGGCTTCATCCTCGCAGACGGCGATGATCTCGGGCACCGGAACCCCGCGTCCGTGGAGGACCTTCTGGATGCGGGCCTCGCGCACCATGTCGTGGGTCGACTTCGGCAGCGGCGGGCGCGGGCCGCGGCGCAGGACGACGGACTCGCCGCCGCGCTCGATCAGATAGGTGACGTTGGACTGGCCGTCGCCGATGCGCTGCCAGGCGAGCGGGCCGCTGCCGATGCCATGTCCGTCGAGGAAGCCGGTGACCGCGTCGAGGACCAGCAGCGGAGGGCTGTCGAGGGGGCGGACCCCCTCCCGACTCGCGACGACCTCGATGCCGTCGGGGACGGTGTGCATCACGCTCCCCCGTCCCGGCCGACGACGGCGTCGCCCCGGTACGGCTCGCCGGCCCGGACGGCGGCGCCGCGGGCGGCGGAGGCCCGGCGGGCGATGGCCCACCGGTGGGTCTCGTTGGAGCCGTCGTAGATGCGGAACGGGCGGACCTCGTTCAGGTACTGCGCCAGCGGGAGCCCGTCGGAGACGCCGTCGCCACCACAGATCTGGACGGCGCGGTCGATCACCCGGAAGATCGCCTCCGAGCAGTGCACCTTCGCGACCGACGACAGCGCCGAGCCCGCCTTGGGGTCGGTGTGCAGCAGGGCCGCGGTCTTGGCGATGATCGCGTCGGAGGTCTCGATGTCGATGACCGACTCCGCGATCAGGTGCTGCGCCAGGCCGAGCGTGTCGATCGGACCGCCGAACAGCTCCCTCTTCCCGGCCCGGTCGAGCGCGATGTCGTGCGCCCGGCGCGCCAGTCCCAGCCACCTCATGCAGTGCGTGAGACGCGCGGGCCCGAGCCGGACCTGGGCATAGCGGAAGCCGAGCCCCACCTCGCCGAGCACCGCCTCGTCGGGGACGAAGCAGTCCTCCAGGTACACGTGCGGGTGGCCGCCGTCGATGGAACGGTCGACGGTGTGGATCGCCTCGCCGATGCGGATCCCGGGGTGCGTCAGGTCGACCAGGAACATGGTGGCGCCCTCGGGAGCACCGTCGACGGCCGGGGTGCGCGCCATGACGATGCAGAACCCGGCACCGACGGCGCCGCTGGTGAACCGTTTGTGGCCGTCGATGATCCAGCCGCCGTCGGTACGCACGGCCGTGGTCCGTAGCGCGGCCGGGTCGGAACCGGCTCCGGGGTGGGGCTCGGTCATGCCGAAGCAGGACCGGATCTCGCCCGCGGCCAGGGGCGCGAGGTAGTGCTTCTTCTGTTCCTCGGTGGCGATGAGGTTGAGCATGTGCATGTTGCCCTCGTCGGGGGCCATGCAGTTGAGCGCGCTGGGGCCGATCGGCGAGTAGCCGGCCTCCTGGAGGATCGGTGACCAGTACGCGAGGGGCAGGCCCTGCCCGCCGTACTCCTTCGGGACGAGCGGCGCGAAGACGTCGGCCTCCTTCGCCGCGGTCTGCAGCCGGTCGCGGGTGGCCTGGTCGAGACGTCCACCCGGTGCGGGCTCGGCCTCGATGACGACCTCGCGGATGAACCGGCGGGTGCGCTCCCGCAGTTCCGCGATCTCCGGCGGAAGATGAGGGTAAGTCATGGCTGTCCTTTGTCGGGTGTGCTCGGTCGTTACGCGGTGCCGCCGGCGACCGTGAGGCCGCCGTCGACGGTGAGGACGTGGCCGGTGACCCAGGAGGCGTCCTCCGAGGCCAGAAAGGCCACGGCGGAGGCGATGTCGGACGGTTCGCCCAGTCGCCGCAGGGGGTAGTCCGCGGCCACCTCGGTCTCCCTGCCCTCGTACAGGGCTTCGGCGAACCGGGTCTTCACCACGGCGGGGGCCACCGCGTTGACGCGGATCTCCGGGCCGAGCTCGACGGCCAGGGTCCGGGTCAGGTGGGACACCGCCGCCTTGCTCACCCCGTAGAGCCCGATGCCGGGTGACGGAGTGTCGCCGGTCACCGAGGAGAGGTTGACGACGGTGCCGCGGCGTTCGGTGAATCCGAGCTTCGGGTGGGCCACCGCGTCCTGCACCCAGGCGAGGGTCGCCAGGACGTTGACCTCGAGGACCTTGCGGGCGACGTCCAGGTCCAGGCCGACGACGGGACCGTAGGCGGGATTGATGCCCGCGTTGTTCACCAGGACGTCCAGCCCGCCGAACTCCCGCGCGACCGTGTCGAAGACCTCGCGGCGGTGCCCGGGGTCGTCCGCCCTGCCGGCGACCGTGATGACGCTCCCCGGGGGAAGCGCGGCGGCGGCCTCTTCGAGCGGTCCGGCCTTGCGCGCGGTCAGGCAGACCCGTGCGCCTTCGGCGACGAGCCGTTCCGCGACAGCGAGACCGATGCCCCGGCTCGCTCCGGTCACGACGGCGGTGCGGCCCGCGAACCGGCCCTGACCGCTGCTGTTCTGGTTCAACGGATCAGTCCTTCGAAGGGGCGGACGGCTCGGTGGCGCCTGTCCTGCGGAGTTCGGCGCGGCGGATCTTGCCGCTCTGGGTCTTGGGCAGGTCGGCGACGAAGTGGATCGTGCGGGGGCACTTGTAGGCGGCCAGCCGGTCACGGGAGAAGGCGATCAGCTCCTCGGCCGTGGCGTGCAGGCCCGTCTTGAGCGAGACGTAGGCGACGACGGTCTCGCCGCGGTAGTCGTCCGGCCGGCCGACGACCGCGGCTTCGAGGACCGACGGGTGTTCGTACAGCGCGTCCTCGACCTCGCGCGGCCAGACCTTGTACCCGGACACGTTGATCTGGTCCTTGAGCCGGTCCACCAGGTAGACCCAGCCCTCCTCGTCGATGACGGCGACGTCACCGGTACGCAGCCGGCCCTCCGGCATCGTGTGACGAGTGGCCTCGGGCTTGCCCCAGTAGCCGGGCGCTACCTGCGGCCCGCTCAACTCCAGCTCGCCCTGCTCCCCGCTCGGCACCGGGTCGCCTTTCATGCCCACGACGCGTGCCGTGAGGTGCGGCAGGGGCTTGCCGATGGACAGCGTCCCGCTCGGCAGGTGCACCGGCGCCTTGGCCCCCGGCGGCACCGCGATGACGGCGGACGTCGTCTCGGTCATCCCGTAGCCGTTGTGGAGGTAGACGCCGAACCGCTCCTGGAACCGTACGACGGTGGCCGGCGGGATCGGTGCACCCCCGGAGTACAGGGCCTTCACCGACGCGAAGTGCTCCGGTCCGGCCTGCGGCAGCTGGAAGATCGCGTTGTACGCGGTGATGGAGCCGATCGTGTAGGTCACCCCGTGCTCGGCGAAGGCCTCCAGAGCGACCTCGGGGTGGAACCGGCCCGCCAGGACGAGCGTGGTGTCGGTGAGCAGGGAGATGGACGCGTTGACCACCGCCCCGGTGATGTGGAACAGCGGGGCCATGGCGAACACGACGTCCCCGTCGCCCACGCCCATCCACGACGCGCAGGTCACCACCACGCTCAGCACGTTGCCGTGGGTGTTCATCGCGCCCTTCGGCGGCCCCGTCGTTCCCGAGGTGTACGTCAGGAACGCGACGTCGTCACGGGTCGGCTCCACCGGCGAGGGACCGCGGCCCTCGAACTCGCCTATCAGCGCCACCAGATCGCCGTCGGGCGCCGGAGCGTGGCGTTCCGTCGACGCGAAGACCCGCGGATCGTTCCTCGACTGGTAGTCCAGCGCCGACGTGCTGATCAGCCAGCGCACCGTGCTCCCCGCCAGCGTGCCCAGCGTCTCGTGGACGTCCGCGTCCGCGCAGACGACGCCGACCGCCCCGGAGTCGTCGATGATCCGGCGGAGCTCCTGGCGCCGGTACATCGGGTTGAGTCCCAGTGCCGTGGCCCCCAGCTTCCACAGGGCCAGTAGCACCAGCGCGTACTGCGGGACGTTCTGCAGGTACACCCCGACGCGGTCGCCCCGGCCGGTCCCGCGGGACTCGAACGCGGCGGCCAGGGCGTCCGACGCCGCGTCCACCTCCCGCGCGGTCAGGGCACCGTCGAAGAAGCGGAGCGCGGTGCCCTCCGGGTTCTTCGCCACGCGTGCCTTCCAGGCGGCCACGAGCGAGCCGGGTGCCGCGTCCGTCCCCGTAACGGACCCGTTGGGGGGCGTGTCCCGCCGCCGACCTTCATCCACTGTCATCTGTCGTCCTTCCCATCCGTGTCCGTGCGCTTGGCGCGCCGGTCACGTGAGTTCGCGCTTGAGGATCTTTCCGGTGGACGTCATCGGCAGCGTCTGGACGACCTCGACGATGCGCGGGTACTTGTAGGCGGCCATCTGCTCCTTGCCCCAGGCGATCAGCTCGTCGGGACGGGCCTCGGCGCCTTGGTCGAGGATGACGAACGCCTTGATCTCCTCGCCGTGGCTCTCGTGCGGCACGCCGACGACCGCGGCCAGGCCGACCGCCGGGTGCGTCATCAGGACCTCTTCGATCCCGCGCGGGTACACGTTGAAGCCACCGCGGATGATCAGGTCCTTCGCCCGGTCGACGATGTAGTAGAAGCCGTCCTTGTCCCTGCGGGCCAGGTCGCCGGTGCGGAACCAGCCGTCCCTGACGGCTTCGGCGGTGGCCTCGGGGCGGCCGTGGTAGCCCTTCATCACGTTGTGGCCCTTGACCGCGATCTCGCCGATGGCGCTGCCTGAGCCGTCGTCCTCGACCTCCGACCAGTCCGCGTTGCCGAGCTTGACCTCGACGCCCCAGATCGGCACGCCGATCGACCCGGGACGGGGCTCCCGCGCCGGATCGCTGAAGGTCACCACCGGCGAGGTCTCGGAGAGGCCGTAGCCCTCCAGGACCTGGACGCCCAGACGCTCCCTGACCTGCTTGACGAGTTCCGCGGGGAGCGCGGCGCCGCCGGAGACGCCGACGCGCAGGTTCCTCGCGATGCGCTCGACGTCGACGTCGTCGGTGAGGGCCTGCAGCAGGCCCCACCACATGGTGGGGACGCCTGCGAAGACGGTGATGTCCTCCTGCTGCATCAGGGACGCCGTCTGCCGGGCGTCGAACCGTGGCAGCAGCACCAGTGTGCTCGCCGTCGAGAAGCCGGCGTTCATCTGCACGGTCGCCCCGAAGGAGTGGAACAGTGGCAGCACCAGCAGATGGGTGTCCGAGGCCGGCTGGTTGTCCAACAGCCGATTGCACGCGAAGGCGTTGAGCACCAGGTTGGCGTGGCTGAGTTCGGCGCCCTTCGCCTGCCCTGTCGTACCGCTCGTGTAGAGCAGCACGGCCGGGTCGTCACCGGACGTCCCGACGCTGTCGAACGTCGTCGCGGTGCCCCGCAGCGCGGCGCCCATGGTCTCGGCACCTTCGATCGGGCTCTCCGCCGCGGGGTCGGCGGTAATGAGGAAGAAGTGCTCGCAGCCCGGGGTCCCGGTGAACCCTGTGTGGCCCTCCGCACCCATCGGCAGGCCCTCGCCGCCCTCGAAGCAGAAGTACGCCTTGGCCTCCGAGTCGGCGAGGTGGTAGGCGACCTCCCGGCCCTTGAGCAGGACGTTGAGCGGTACGACGACCGCGCCGGCCTTGAGGATCCCGTAGTAGACGATCGGGAACCAGGGCACGTTCGGGCAACTGAGCGCGACCTTGTCGCCGGGCCAGATGCCGCGGTCGACCAGGAGGTTGGCGACCCGGTTGGCGGCGGCGTCGACCTGGGCGTAGGTGAGACGCGTCTTGCCGAGGACGACGGCGTCCCGGTTCGGGTGCGTCCGGGCGGAGTCCTCGAGCACGACCGAGAGGTTCAGCATGGTGTCTTCCGGGAAGGTGGACCGGGCCAGGCCGCGGGGGAACAGAACACGCGGCCTGGCTCGGAGCGGGTGGGGGTTGCGCGTGGATCGATGCGGGCGTCACAACTTCCGCAGGAGCCGGTCGAGGGCTTCGGCCGTCGCCTCGATGTCGGCGCTGGTGTGCGCCGTGCTGAGGAAGACCTTGCCGGACGGCATGAACAGGAAGCCCTGCCGCAGCATCCCTTCGAGGATCACTGCCCAGAGTCCGCTGGTTCCGTGAAGCCCCGTGGCGCCACCGGCGGGTACGTACTGGAGGAGCGAGCCGACCCGGTTGAAGCTGCCGAAGTCGGGCGATGAACCGAGAACGGCGCCGACGAGGGCTTCGAACTCGGACGAGGTCCGTTCGAGCTGGTCGTAGACCGCGGGATCGGCCAGGACGCGCATCGTCGCCGCGACGGCCGCCAGTGCGATCGGGTTGGCGTTGAAGGTTCCGGCGTGCACGACGCCGGACGTCACCTGGTCGACCAGCTCTGCCCGGCCGACGACGGCGCTCTGGGTGAAGCCGCCGGCCATCGCCTTTCCGAAGACGGACAGGTCGGGCAGCACGCCGTACTTCTCCGCCGCCCCGCCCCGGGCGATCCGGAACCCGGCGATCACCTCGTCGAAGACGAGGACGACGCCGTGCCGGTCGCAGAGGGTCCGCAGCGTCGACAGGAACTGCGGTGAGGGGGCTTCGACGCCGGCGTTGCTCATCACGGGGTCGACGAGCACGGCCGCGATGTCGCGCTCGACGGCCTCGCCCAGCAGGCGCTCGACCAGCTGTACGTCGTTGAAGCGCGCCACGACCAGGTCGTCCAGCACGCTGGCCGACTGCCCCGGCCCGCCGGGGGTGGCGGGGCGATCGCAGTCGTCCTCGGACATCCCGGCGTACACGGTGTCGTGCCAGCCGTGGTAGCTCTTGGCGAACTTCAGGACGCGGCGCCGGCCGGTGGCAGCGCGCGCGAGGCGCAGCGCCACCTGCACCGCTTCGGTCCCGGTGTTGCTCCACAGCAGTCGCTCGCCGTGTGGCACGGCTTCGAGGACCGCTTCCGCCGCGAGGTACTCGAGCGGGTGGCCGGTGCCGACGACCTGCATCTTCGTCGCGACCTCGGACACCGCGGACACGACGCGCGGGTCGCTGTGACCGAGGACGAGCGGGCCCCAGGCCATCACGTAGTCGATGTACCGGTCGCCGTCCAGGTCCCAGACGTGCGCGCCCCGCGCTTCGCGCACGAAGAGCGGATGGGGAGGCATCGCGGCGCGCAGGCCCGACCCCACACCCCCGCCGAGGCTGCGGCGGGCTCGCTCGAAGGCCGAGCGTGATGATTCCAGGGCCATGAGATCGCCCCTGCCTTTCAGTACGTGATCACCGAGCGGATACCGATACCGCGCTTCATCTGGTCGAACGCCTCGTTGATGTCCTGAAGACCGATCACGCTCGTCACCAGGGAGTCCAGATCGATGCGGTCGTTCATGTAGTGGTCGATCAGCAGCGGGAAGTCGGAAGCCGGCTTGCTGGAGCCGTAGTTCGAACCGATGAGCGAGAGCTCCTGATCGGACATGACGAAGGGATCGATGGAGACCTTCAGGCCGTCCGCCACCTGCCCGGCGACCACCGCCGTGCCGCCCCGGGCCAGGACCTCGTAGGCCGACTCGATGGTGCGGGGCAGCCCGATGGCCTCGATGGCGATCTCCACACCACGTCCGTCGGTGAGCTGGTGCACCCTGTCGGCGAAATCCTCGCGGGCGTTGTTGATCAGGTCGGTCGCACCGAAGACGCGTGCCTGTTCGAGCTTCTCGTCGGAGATGTCCGCGGCGATGATCTTCCGCGCGCCGGCGAGCCGGGCCCCCTGGATCGCGTTCAGGCCGACACCTCCGCAGCCGAGGACCAGCACGGTGTCGCTCGGCCGCACGCCGGCGGTGTTGACGGCCGCCCCGACACCGGTCGTGACGGCACATCCGACCAGAGCCGACTGCGGGAACGGGGCGTCGTCCCGGATGGCGATCGCACCCGATTCGGGCACGAGGGTGTACTGGCCGAACGTTCCGAGGCCCGCGAAACTGAGGACGTCTTCCCCGTCTGTGGACGTGATCCGGGACCGGCCGTCGAACGACAGGTGATTCGCCGAGTGCCGGCTGACCATGTCGCAGAGGACGGGCCTGCCACTGATGCAGTAGCGGCAGCGGCGACAGGAAGGCGTCCAGGACAATACGACGTGGTCGCCCTTCTTCAGCGTCGTGACACCTTCGCCGACACTCTCGATGATCCCGGCCCCCTCATGGCCGAGGATCATCGGCGAAGGAACCTCCCATTCGCCCAGGAGGACGTGGAGGTCGCTGTGGCACACCCCGCTCGCCCGGAGCCGCACGAGCACCTCGCCGGGCGGAGGCGTCGAGGGGATCGTCACTCGCTCGATGGTCAGTGGTTCGTTCGGCGTCCTGAAGACAGCGGCGTCGAATTCGATGGTCATGAAAGGCTTCCCTCCTTGCTCTGGGGCGATCACGTCCGAGCGATGCGGATGAGCTTCTTGTTCGCGAACTCGTCGATTCCCGCCCGGCCCAGCTCGCGTCCGAAACCGGACAACTTGACTCCGCCGAAAGGCAGTTCGGCGCCTTCGAGGCCGACGCCGTTGATGAAGACCATGCCTGCGTCGATCTGGTCGGCGACGCGCAGCGCCTGCTCGGTGTCCGTCGTGAACACGTACGAGCCCAGCCCGTACGGCGTGCCGTTCGCCAGTTCGACGGCCTCGTCCTCGGAACCGACCCGGTAGACGGTCGCGACGGGACCGAAGAGCTCCTCGGCGGCCGACGGCGATGTCGGCGAGACGCCCGTCAGCACGCCGGGCGGGAAGTACGCCCCCTCGCGCTCTCGTGCGGAGGCGAAGGTCGCCCCCTCATCGATGGCTCGCCTGACCTGGTCCTCGATGTACTCGGCGGCGGCGACCGAGGACAGGGGCGCCACCCCGTCGGTCAGGGCGAGCACCTTCTCGGTGAACCTGTCGAGGAAGGCGTCGTAGAGGTCCTCGGCAACGATGAAGCGCTTCCCGGCGTTGCACGCCTGACCGGCGTTCTCGAAGCGGGTCTCGACCGCAGCCTGGACGGTGGCGTCGAGGTCGTCGGTGGACAGCACGATGAAGGGGTCCGAGCCGCCCAGTTCGAGTACCACCTTCTTGAGGCTGCGCCCGGCCTTCTCGGCGACCTCCGCGCCGGCCCGCTCCGAACCGGTGAAGGAGACGCCCTGCACGCGGGGGTCCGCGATGGCGCGACCGATCTGTTCGCCGGTGGCGTGGACGTTGACGTAACAGCCCTGGGGGAAGCCCGCGTCCGTGAACAGCTGCTGGAGAGCCGCGGACGACTCCGGACACTGCGACGCGTGCTTGAGCACGATGGTGTTGCCCAGCGCGAGGTTGGGTGCGGCGAATCGGGCCACCTGGTAGTACGGGTAGTTCCAGGGCATGATCCCCAGCAGCACGCCGACCGGCTGGCGACGGACGAAAGCGGCGCCCTCTCCCTCCAAAAGCTCGATCGGTTCGTCGGCGAGGAACTTCTCCGCGTTCTCGGCGTAGTACCGGTAGATCGAGGCGCTGAACTCGACCTCCGCGACGGCCTCGTCCACCGGCTTGCCCATCTCCCGGTGGATGATCTCGGCAAGATGCCCGCTGCGCTCGCTGTGCAGGGTGCGACGGTGTTCAGCAACTCGGCGCGCCGCTCCACGGAGGTCTGCCTCGACCACTGCGCGTAGGCCTCCGCCGCCGCGTCGAGTGCCGAGTCGACGGTCTCGTCCGTCGCGGTCGGGTACTCCTTGACCAGCTTGCCGCTGGCGGGGTCCACCACCGCGTACACGTGCTTCTTCGCCATACTGACTCCTTGTTCGTGTTCCGGGTTCACGCGAGGGTTCCGGTCGCGCGGGCCGGGTTCGCGTCCGAGGCCGCGTTGTGGTCGTGCAGTGCGCGGTAGGCGCGGAAGTAGACGAATCCCTGGGTGCCCCACGTCGCCAGCGCGGCGGTGTAGAAGATCGTGTGGTTCGCGTCGTCGAACGGCAGCGGGAAGAAGTCGTACGTGATCGCGATGGTGGTCCCGGCGGCCGTGACCAGTCCCGTCCAGACCGCCGACCACTTCGCGCCCGCCTTCCACAGCCGCTTGGCGAAGTACCCGAGGAAGACCGCCGTGAGGAGATTGGCGACGACGTAGAAGACGGCGACCCAGAACGGGATGCCGCCGGTGTGGAGATCCGCGCCGTGGTACTGCCGGAGGAACAGGCCGGCCACGATCGCGAATCCGAACACGGCGACGTCGACGCCGCGGCTCGGCTTGTAGCGATGGGTGACCTTCACCAGGCCCATGACCAGAATGAGCGTGATCCCGACCGATCTGGAGAACGCGTCGAAGAAGTACGCCACGTCGTACAGGACGCTGTCGCCGTTGGCTCCGAACAGCGACCAGAGCAGGAAGTTGCTGCCCGATGTGGCGACGACCATCCACTCCAGGCCCAGGAGGTGGTTGCCGTACCGGCGGATGAACTTCCATCCGTAGAAGTAGCCGGCGAAGATCATCCACAGGTCGGCGAGCAGGAACAGCGCTTCCTTCATCGCGACACCCCTTCGCGGACGTCACGGGACAGGAGGGTGACGACGTGCTCGGCGGTGCGCTGGCCCGTCAGAACCGCGCCGTTCATGGTGCCGGCCCATTCGCCGGCGGTTTCCGAGCCTGCCCAGTGGACGCGCCCGTGGGGCTCACTCAGCGCCTTGCCGTAGCTCACGGTCGCGTAGGGAGCGACAGCGGGATTGGGGCCACCCGGGGCGAAGGGCTCCGCTCCCCAGCAGTGGTCCACGTAGTCGATCGGGGTGCGGGCCTGCGTACCGTAGAGGTCGACGAGCTGCTGGACGACCCGGTCGCGTCGGGTCTCGGGGCTGAAGCCGTCGAAGACGCGCGGATCGCAGAAGGCCATCAGGACGCCCGGTCCGCTGTGAGCGGGTGACACGTCGAAGGTGATGAACACCGTTCCGGTGTCGGTCACCGCCTCACCGGCGAATCCGTCGGCCCGCCAGAACGGCTTCTCGTAGGCTACGAAGGCCTTGCTCAGCACGCCCATGCGCCAAGTGCGGATCAGCCCTTCGGCCTGCTCGGGCAGAGCGGGATCGAAGTCGATGGCGGCGCGGTGCGCCGGCGAGGCCGTGACGATCGCGTACCGGGCGCGGATCTCGCCGAAGTCGGCATGGACGGTGACGCCTTCGTCGTCCTGCGTGATGCGGCGCACCGGTGTCGCCAGACGCACGCGGTCGCCGAGCCGCTCCGCCACCCGTTCGGCGATCTCCTGGGTGGTTTCGACGAACCGGTCCTGCTGCTGACCGCCGTCGACGTCCAGCATGTGATCGAGTCCGCCCGCCGAACGGATGTAGCGCATCGCGTGCAGCAGGGAGACGTCTCCCGGTGTGCAGCCCCACTGCACCTTGCTGATGACGGTCATCAGCGCACGCGTGCTGGGCAGTGCCTTCTTCCGGTCGAGCCATTCGCCGAACGAGATGGCGTCGAGCCGATCGGCCCCCGGCGTCTCCCACGCGGCGTTCACGTCGATGGTCGCGACCAGCTTGTTCACGGCCATCTGCATACGGGCCATGTCCACCAGGGCTGCGGGGGAGACCTTGGGAATGGTGCCGTTGTAGGTGCGGCGCCGGCCTGCCATCCACAGCACATTGCGGCCCTGGTTGTATTGATCGGTCGTCGTACAGCTCACCCGGCTCGCAAGGTCCCGGATGGCAGTGTGCCGCCGTGCCACCCATGTTGCTCCGAGGTCGACCTTCACGCCGGCCACCTCGCCGGAGAGCGAGCGGCCTCCGACCCGGTCGCGGCCTTCCACGACCACTACGGACCGCCCGGTGGTCACCAGTCTCTCCGCGGCGCTCAGGCCGGCGAAGCCGGCACCCACGACCACGACGTCGACCGTGGCGTTCCTGGACCGGGGCTCACGAGATCCGGACATGGTTTCCTCCTTCACCCACGCGGTTCGCGTGTTGCGAGATGTACGTCGTGATGGGGTCGACGAGGGCTTCGGGGATGTGATGGCCCATGCCGGGGATGACCACGTGCTGCGCCGAGCGGATCGCCCGGACGGTCGCGGCGCCGCCGCTCGGGTGCACCAGCGGGTCCCGGTCGCCGTGGATGACAAGCGTCGGGGCGGTGATCCTGCTCAGCTGGGCCGTCCGGTCTCCGGAACGCTGGATGGCCTGGATCTGTCGCGCCGTGCCGGCCGCCGGGTCACCTGCGCTGCGGTCCCAGCCGCGAGCCGCGATGGCCGCCTCGGCCGCGTCGTCGATGGGATGCCCTGTCCCCGCGACGTGCCGGGTGAGCCGCAGGTGGGCACGGACCGCCGCGGTTCTGTTCCTCGCGGGCGGGGCGGCGAGGAGCCGGATCGTCGACAGAGCCGGCTGCCCGACCTTGCGCGCCCCGGTGGTGGAGTAGAGGGAGGCCAGCGACAGGACCCGCTCGGGTGCTGTGGCCGCGATCGTCTGCGCGATCATTCCGCCCATCGACCGCCCGACCAGGTGCACCCGCGGGATCCCGAGATGGTCGAGTACGCCGACGGCGTCCTGTGCCATGTCGGCCAGTGCGTACGCGTCGCCGCGCGGGCGCGCGGCGATCTGCCGCCAGAGCGCGGGAGGGGGCGCGGCGACGAACGTCGACTGGCCGGCGTCGCGGTTGTCGATCGCGACGACCCGGAAGCCGCTGGTGACGAGGGCGCCGACGAACGAGTCGGACCAGAAGGTGAGGTCTTCGCCCAGTCCCGCGATGAGCAGTATCGCGGGGTCGTCCTTGTCGCCGTGGTCCCGGAAGCAGATCGTCATCCCGGACGGCAGGGTCGCGTACCGGTCGACGCTTTCGACGGCGCTCGTCTCAGGCACGGGCCGAACGCCTTCCGTCGGGCCGCGCGGCCGCCCGGGCGGCGCCGAACTTCAGGTGCTCGTCCGCCACCGGGCCGCGCAGGGCCTTGGAGTCCTCGGGGTAGGACATCGCCATCCGCCAGGGCTTCTCGGGGCCCTGCTTGGGCAGGAGCCTCTCGCCGCGCTTGGCGTACCCGGCCTTGAGGTCCATGACCGGCCTGCGCTTCGTTCCCGCCGGTGCGACCGGAACCACCGTGTCGTATCCGCGGGCGTCCATGTGCCTGACCAGGTCGATGAAGTAGCGACACATCAGGCTCACCTTGAGCGTCCAGGACGAGGTGGTGTAGCCGATCGCCATCGCCCAGTTCGGGATCCCGCTCAGCAGCATGCCGCGGTAACAGAGCGCGTCCGCGACGTCGACCTGGCGCCCGTCGACCACGAGGGGCATGCCGTCGAAGAGCCGCAGGTTCAGCCCCGTCGCGGTGACGATGACGTCGGCTTCCAGCTCCTCGCCCGACGCCAGGACGATTCCGCGCTTGCTGAACCGCGCCACGGCGTCGGTGACGACGGAGGCCTTTCCGTCCTTGATCGCGTCGAAGAAGTCGCCGTCCGGTGCCACGCACAGCCGCTGGTCCCACGGGTCGTACGGCGGGTTGAAGTGTTTGTCGACGTCGAATCCCTTGGGAAGGCGCTTGACGTTCTCGCGCCGGATGAATGCCCGTCCGGCCTTGGGGAAGGTCCGCAGGCCCTTCACGACGGCGTGTTCGGTCCAGATGTTCTTGAACCGCGTCACGGCATACCCGCGCTCTTCTCCGAGCAGTTTCGTGAGCGCCAGGGCGACCTTGTCCACACGGGGGAGCGCCATGACGTAGGTGGGGGTGCGCTGGAGCATCGTCACGTGCCGGGCGGCGCCCGCTCCGGTGGTCATGGCCGGCACCAGCGTGATCGCGGTCGCCCCGCTGCCGATGACGACGACCTTCTTGCCGCTGTAGTCGAGGTCCTCGGGCCAGTGCTGCGGATGGACGATCCGGCCCTCGAAGCCGTCCCGCCCCGGGAACTCCGGGGAGAACCCCTCGTCGTACCGGTAGTAGCCGGTGGCGGCGAAGACCCATCCCGCGTGGATCGTCTTGATCCGGGTCGCTCCCGCGCCGGGGTCCGACGTCTGGACCGTGAGAGTCCACCGTGAGTCCGCCGTGGACCATTCCGAGCGGAGGACCCGGTGGCCGAGCCTGAGGACGCGCTCCAGGCCGTTCTCCTCGACGGTCTCGTGGAGGTACTCCTTGATCAGGGGAGCGTCGGCGATCGCGGCTTCGTGGCGCCAGGGCTTGAACGCGTATCCGAACGTGTGGAGGTCGGAGTCCGAGCGGATGCCGGGATAGCGGAACAGGTCCCAAGTGCCTCCGATGTCGTCGCGCGCTTCCAGCACGGCGAGCGACTTCTCGGGGAGCTCCCGGCTGAAATAGGTGGCCGCGCCGATCCCGGAGATCCCGGCTCCGATGATCACCACGTCGAATTCCTCGACGGCGTCCAACATCTCAGCTGTCATGGCGTTTCCTCGCTGTTCCTGTGGCGGTCACCTCACTGTCGCGAGCCGCGACCGCCTGCGAGAACGACAGGGGGCACCTGCTTCGCCCGGGCTCGGTGCACGATGCACAGGCGGGCCGGGCCGCTGCGCCCAGGCGGTGTCCGACGTTCGGGCGGAGGCCCCGGCCGAGCCCGCAGCCCGGCCCTTCTGGGAACAGGGCAGCCGGAGACAGCCGTCCTGCGGCCGGTCGTGCCGCAACCGTTGCGGCAGCAAGACCGGGCGTGATAGAGGTTTGCCCCCGGTATGTGGTGGTGCTGAACGCCTCGTCGCGGTCGTGCGCAGAGGCAGAACCCGCTGTCGTCACGACCTCGCTGCGCGTCGCGCCCCCGGGTGTATGGAGCCGCGGGGGGATCGCCGCCGTCGCTCTCGCGATCGCGGCCGAGCGGAAGTGGCCGACGACCCGGGACCTGTGCGGGGCCACCCCTTCTCGGACGGGAAGATCCGCCTCCTGCCGCTCCGGCCCAGCCCGCTGCGAGGGAGCCGCACCCGTTCGTTTGCGCAGGCATACCGCCTCACGCACCCCTTCACCCACCCATGACGAGCCGGTACCGGCTCGTGAGCCGAAAGGTGGTCGCGATGACCGACCTCTCCAAGACAGGGCACGTCGAAGCAGCCGATGGTGAAGCGGGATCGGGCAATCCGCTCAACCGTGGGCTCGGCGTGTCGCAGATCGTGTTCATGGTCGTCGCCGCGGCGGCACCGCTCGGGCTGGTGGCCGGCGGGGTGCCGCTCGCCTTCGCCGTGAGCGGCAGCCCGGGGATGCCGCTGTACTTCGCCCTGTCCACCGTGCTGCTGCTGGTCTTCGCGGTCGGCTTCACGCTGATGGCTGGACAGGTACGCAACGCGGGGGCCTTCTACGCCTATGTCCAGGCGGGGCTGGGCCGGATCCCCGGTCTCTCGGCCGCGACCCTCGCGCTCTTCTCCTACACGCTGCTTCTCGTCGGGGTGAACGCCTACGTCGGCGTCGCGACGAGCAACGTCATCGAGCGGTACGCCGACGTCGGCTCCCCGTGGTGGTCGTGGGCACTCGTCTCGCTGGGCGTCATCGCCTTCCTCGGCTACCGCGACATCGAGCTGAGCGCCAAGGTGCTCGGTGCCGTGTTGGTGCTGGAATCCTTGCTGCTCCTGGTCCTGGACCTCGGCATCGTGGGCCACGGCGGCGCCCACGGCCTGACGGCCGAGTCGGTGACGCCCTCGATCGTGGGCACCGGCTCCCTGGGCCTCGGCATCATGTTCGCCATCTTCGGGTTCATCGGCTTCGAGGCGACGGCCGTGTTCCGCAACGAGGCGAAGGACCCCGACGCCACGGTCCCGCGGGCGACGTACGTCGCGATCCTGGTGATCGGGGTCTTCTACTCGTTCACCGTGTGGGCGATCGTGGTGGGTGTCGGCGTCGACGCGGTGGTCGGAGCCGCGCAGGCCGACCCCGAGGGCCTGGTCCTCACGCTGACGCGGAGCTACGTAAGCTCCGTCTGGGCCGACATCATGCAACTCCTCCTGATCAGCAGCCAGTTCGCCTGCGTGCTGGCCTTCCACAACGTCGTGACGCGCTACCAGTTCGCGCTGGCCCGGGCCGGTGTGCTTCCGGCGTCGCTGGGCGTCGTCCACTCACGGCACCGCGCGCCGTCGGCGTCCTCGGCCGTCGCCTCGGTGGTCGCGTTCGTCACCACGCTCGTCGTCGCCGCGCTCGGCCTCGACCCGATCGGGGACCTCTACGCCTGGTTCTCCGGCGCCGCCACCCTCGGCGTCGTCCTGCTGATGGCGGCCACCAGCCTCGCCGTCATCGGCTTTTTCCGGCGCGCCGATGGGCGGCAGTCGTTGTGGCGTACGGTCGTGGCCCCGGGCGTCGCCTTCCTCGGCCTGGCCTGTGTGGTCTGCCTGATGGTCGTCAACTTCCCGCTCCTCGTCGGTACCGTCACGGGGGCCTGGGTGATCGGCGGTCTCGTCGCCCTCTCGGCCGTGGTCGGCGTGGTGCAGGCCCTCGTCCTGCGAGCGCGCCGCCCGGCCGTCTACGAGCGGCTCTAGGCGATGTCTTCAAATGATCTTGCTTAGTGGATCACAGTGGGGTGATATGTCGCCATGAACTTTCTGATGTCGAGCGGGAGTTCGTCCGGCCGTTGCTGCCCGAGCCGGTGCGGGGGCGGAAGCGGCTGGACGACCTGCTGACGGCCTGACATTCAGCGACAGGGCGTGGTGACCTGTCGGGGAGCTCTCGGCTGAGATGGGTGGCCGCGCCGGTCCCGGTGATTCCCGCTCCGATGGTCACCACGTCGAACTCCTCCACGGCGTCCAACATCGCAGTCGGCATGGCGTTGGCTCGGTCGGCGTACGAGCGCAGGGGCGCGATCGGCCTGTGCGCCATGCACCATCCCCAGGGGAACTAGGTGCCCGGTGTCGTTCTCACCGAGGTCGTGGCTGACGACAGTGAGATGCGAGGCAATCGCCACAGGCGAAGTCCAGTTTTGCCAAACACCGTGTCGAGGGCGTGCCGACCGGGGCGTCTAGGGGTGTGCATTGAGTAATCAGACTGTCATCGTGGGTCTCGGCGCCACCGGCCGGGTCATCGCTTCTTCCTTGCTGCAACGCGTGGACGTGGAGATCGTCGGAGCAGCGGACCGGGACCCCCGCGTGGTTGGTCAAGACCTCGGAGCGCTACTTGGCGGCGCCGCGAACGGCGTCGTCATCGTGAGCGACCCGGCCGACCTGCCCACCGCCGACCTCGCGATCGTGGCGACCGTTTCGGATCTGCACAGGGTGGCCGACGCCCTGCTGCCGCTGCTGGAGCGTTCGTACAACGTCCTGAGCATCTGCGAAGAGCTGGCCTATCCATGGCAGAGCCATCCCGACCTGGCCCGACGGCTCGACGACACGGCGAAGGCGCATGGGGTGACGGTCCTGGGCAGCGGGGGCGAACCCGGGCATCCTGATGGACACCCTTCCTCTCCTGCTGACCGCATTGACTCAGCGTGTGGAGAGCGTGCGGATCCGCCGACGGACGAACATGTGATTCCTTCCTCAGCACCATCGCAGCGGCGGTCAATGCCTCCACCGCGGTCGTCGAGGCGGGTCCCGGTCTCCTGTCGATGGGAGACCTCCCGGCCCGCTCGGTCGCGGCCAAGGAAGAGCGACGAGCAGCCCGAGCCTCGCTCGGGGCCACCACCTCTCAGGACTGACACGGAGACACGCGCCTCTCGCCTCCACTGCTTCCAGACAAGGAAAACCTCCTGCTCGGCGTCTTCACACGTCTCGCCGAAGAGGCGCCTGCCACGGTTGATCCGCTGGAGGGGAACGAGGGCTTGGGGCGTGCTGCCAAGCATGCCTTGACGCGGAGCATGAAGCAGGACAGACCCCCAGCCAAAAGGAGACCAGCGCAGCATGAGGACCGACGGCACGAAATACAGCAACTTCACCGGCTGGATCGACCCGCCGGACGACGTGCAACCCGCGCTGGACGGCGACCTCACCTGTGACATCGCCGTCATCGGCGGCGGCATGGGTGGCATGGCGGCTGCCCTGCGCCTCGGGGAGCGCGACCAGGACGTGGTCCTGCTGGAGGCCGAGTTCTGCGGCTACGGCTCGGCCTCGCGCAACGGCGGTCAGATCGCCGGGGCCCCGGGTGGCGACCTGCGGATGCTCAGCCTCCAGTCCCCGAAGAAGATGCCGGTCATGGCCAAACTGGCGGAGCACGCGGGCCATTATGTGGAAAACCTCATCAAGACGCACGACATCGACTGCGACTACGTGGCGAACGGCCTGGTGTGGGGCGCGGTCTCACCCCTCATGATGCTCAGGGTGCGTACCCAGGCGGCGATCCTGCGCGCCTTCGGTGGGGAGGGGACCGTCGGCAGCAGAGAGGAACTCGGCCTCCCCGCAGGCTTCGTGGGCGGAATGCGGGAATCCATCGGCGGGATGCTGAACCCGGGCAAGCTCGCTCGTGGTGTGCGGCGCGCACTGCTCGCGTCCTCGGCCAAGGTCTTCGAGCAGTCGCGGGTGAGCGATGTCCGGCGGACCGGCAGCACCGTCGAGATCACGACACCGCACGGCACCGTGCGGGCCAACAAGGTGCTGCTCGCAACCAGCGTCTACGGCGGCGAGTGGGACATCACGCCCAAGAACCTCGCGACGCCGCTGTACGTCATCGAGATCGAGTCGGAACCCATCGCGCCGGAGCGGCTCGCCGCGCTGGACTGGACCAGTCGGTCCGGCATCATCACCCAGCACCAGTTGATGACCCACTACCGGCTCACCGAGCGCAACACCATCGTCTGCGGGGTCCGCAAAGCGCAGCGCGGCCAGACCTACCCGCTCCCGGACCGGGTTCCGGACCCCGGTGTCGTGCGGGACATGGGGAAGGATCTGGCCAACCGGTTCCCGTCGCTGTCCGACGTGGCCATCGAGCGGGCCTGGGGCGGGTGGATCGGCATCAGCCCGGACTGGCTGTCGGTCGCCGGGCAGGTGGGTGACAACGTCTTCTACGCGATGGCCTGCAACGGCCACGGCCTCTGTCAGGTGCCGTACGTGACCCATCAGCTCGCCGACTACATCGTCGACGGTGAGATGCCGGAGGACCTCGCCGGCATCTGGTCGGACGCCTCGAAGTACTCGCCGTCGATGTCGCTGCTGATGCAGCCGTTCGTCCTCCGAGCCATCTGGGGGCTGGACCGGTTCAACGACTTCTTCAACGGCAGCAGGACGCTGGCCCGGCGGGCGCTCCGTCGTGCCAGGCGCGGGGACTTCTGAAGGTTCGGGTGGTGTCTGCTCTGTGACGACGTGATGTGAGATCGCCACTCGCTAGGACAAGACCGCGCCGGTCTCACGAAGCAGCCGTCCGTCGCCCTCGCACCCCTCCTGATGTGGGCCCGACATGTGACGACAGAACCTAGGCGGGTCCTCGCACGGCGCGCAGCAGGGGAGGCGACAGGACCCAGAGGGCCTCGCCCAACGTCGCACCCGGATTGTCGAACTGGTGAAGCGTCTGTCCGGAGTACGAGGTGGACGCCCCTGCCGAGAGCATCCGGGTCTCACCCCCGACGATCAGACAGGTCGAGCTGCTCAGCCTCATCGCGAAGATCGTGGCGGTGTCGAGTCGATAGGGGCGCAGCACCTCGCAGACGCGCGGCAACGTCGGGACGGACACGCTGGTGAGCCCACGCTCCAACTGGCTCAGAAAGCCCTTTGTGACCTCTGTCCGGTACGCGACCTCCGTCAACGACACCCCGCGGTCGGGCCTGATAGCCCTTCATCTGTCTGTGACACGGCATGTCGGGAGCCTCGGCTCCCCGAGAGCAGAGGGACACTGAGAACATGGAAGAGCTGTGGCCCCCGCCCTCGCGTGAGGTCGCTGACGCGATCAGGTCACTGTGCCAGCGCCTGCTGACGGAAACGGACGCCCTGGTCGACGCCTTCGCGAGGCCCTCTCTCGTCGCCCAGAACGATCCCGCTCTCCTCGCGGACGCATCCCTGGTCGAGGAGGATCGCGCGCTCAATCGCTCTGAGCTGGTCCAATGGTTGACCGCAAACGTTCAGCAACCGGGGCGAAGGGTAGAGCCCTACGTCAGTCCGAGGACCACGGCGTACATCAATGATCTCGTCTCTCGGGGCATCGCGCCCGACTTCGCCGTTGCCTGGCGTGTGGCCCTGGGGATCGGCTGGCGGCGATGGCTGGAGGAATGCGTGGCGGATTGCGCGGACCCCGATCTTCTCGTGGGGATCCTGGACGTGACGGCGCAGTCGCTGGTGCAGTACGCCCTCGACTCCGTCGCGGCCCTGCGGCAAGCCGGCCTCGCCGCGGCGATGGGGAACACGGATGCCGAGGGGATCGCACTGATTCAGCTGATCGCCAGTGGGGCACCGATGGCGGAGGACCTCGCCGAAGGGCGCCTGCGCTATCGGATGGCGCGGTGGCACGTGGGTCTCGTCCTCTGGGTCGATGATCCCCAGGAGGCCGACGCCCTGGACGAGGCGATCGCCGCCGTGCGCTCCTCCGCCGGCGGCCGGAGCACGCTGGTGGCGCGCGCCAGCGCCACGTCGCGGTGGATCTGGCTCTCGGGGGAAGCCGTCCCGGACCCTCACCACGTGGAGAAGGACCTCGCGGCAGTCGACGAGGTCCGCGCGGCAGTGGGAAGGCCGGGACGCGGTCTCGATGGATTCCGCTCCAGCCACCAGGACGCCCTCGCGGCGCAGGCGCTGGTGATCCGGCTGGGGTCCGACCGGCGATTCACCGCATACGCCGACGTCGAGCTGATCGACGCGCTCACGAAGGACCGGCCCGGCGCACGCCGGTTCGTCATCAACACCCTCGGGCCGTTGGCCGAAGCCGACACAGCGCTGCGGCAGGCACTGCTCACCTATGTGCAGTGCGGTTTCAGTGCGACCCGGGCGGCCGCCAACCTCTACGCGCACCGCAACACCGTCGAACGGCGGGTCTCACGCGCCAACGAGCTCTCGGCCGTCAAGGTGGAGGACAACCCGACCCATGTGGCGGCGGCGCTCCTGGTGCTGGACATCGCGCCTGACATCGTGACGATCGCTCCGAGCTGAACTCACACCACGCAGCCGCGGTGTTCGAGCTTCCTTGCCCTGGGAAGAGCCCGGAAGGGCGAGACGGGGAAGGGTGGACAGGACCGCGCGGGCGCCCGGACGGTGCCCAGGCAGCCTGTCTTCGCCAGTGGCATTCCTTCCGGAACGTCTGCGATCGACGGCGAGGGCGACGCGCTGACACCGCCGATCAGAGGCGACGTCGGATGTCGGCATGCGGGCGCAGAGCGCCCCGGTGCCCTCCGCGCGTGCGTCAGGGGTCGCACGTAGCGCCCACGATGCACGTAATGCGCATTGAGCTTGAGTCCGTTTTGTGCCCGTCAGGCTGCTGACCTGCGGTTTTCCTTAACCTGTTTTGGCTCTACATGTTTGCGATGACGCACCACGTGGAGTGCGTGGCGATCCTGGAGCCGGTCGCGAAGGGCGCCTGATCCGGGGTTTCCCGGGGGCCTCGTGGCCACCTTCCGCTCGTTTGGCGGCCCTGCTGGCGCCGTAGGGGGAAGCGGTTGGGGCCGGAGGTGCGGGGTTCGTCGCCGGTGCGCCGTGAGCGCCGTCGGGCGCTGGGCCGGTTACTGGTCCCGCTCCTCCAGTGGTTTGTGGCTCCGCGTCGGTAACGTCCGGCACGTGTTGTGCGTCGTCCGGAGCCTGTGGGCGTGACCTCGGCTGTTCGAGTTCAGGCGAACAGTGCTTTCAGTGCCGGCCCACCGGCCAGGATGCGCCATGCCGGCACCCTGATCACCCGCGCCACCGGTCCCGCCTTCGCCCCGGCGCCGCCGGACGGGAGTTCCTTCAGCAAGTCGCCGCGCGCGTGGGTCAGTCGCAGGTGCCGGGCTGGATCCTGGCCCTGCTCGGGGCCCGGATCGATCACCACCGCCGTGTTCGCCCCAGCCACCGTGAAGAGCATGTCCACCGTGTGGCCGCCGACCACCGCCGCGCGCTCCAGGTCGGTGATGCCGGACGCGCCCAGGTACTCCTGGAGACGGTCGGCCAGCTCTTCACGGAACTCGGAAGCGGTTGCCGCGGTAGCAGACGCGCCCTGGTCCGCGTACGTCCCGCCGCGCAGCGCCGTCGACCGCTCCGCGAGCAACGAGGGGAGTCCCGCCCGCTCCGCCCAGAACGCATGACTGCCCACGGTGATCAGCTGCGACTTGGCCCGGGTGACGGCGACGTTCCACAGGTTGACCTGGCTCGCCACCCAGTGCGTCGTACGCGGCGGGGTGTTGCCGGTCGCCACCGGGCTCAGGACCATGACGTCGCGCTCGCCTCCCTGGAAGGCGTGCACGGTGCCCACCCGGACGCGGTCGTCGTCTGCCCAGGCGCGGGCCAGTACTTCCTTCTGGGCCCGGAACGGAGTCACCACCCCGACCGTCGCGTGCTCGGGCAGGCGCAACAGCAGCTCGTTCACCGCCTCGCGCACTCGCTCGGCCTCCGCCGCGTTGCACCAGGACCGGCCGCCCCTGCCCCGCGCAGACTCGCCGTGCGGCACGTCCACCCAGCCCAGCACCGGCGCCGGATCGGCCGCACCGAACGGATCGGCCGCCGACACCCGGCTCCGGACGTCGGTGAGGACCTGCAACTGGCCGGCATAGCAGTAGCCGTTGACGACGTCCGCGATCGCCGGGTGGCAACGGTAGTGCTCGTCGAGCAGAAGCGCTGCCTCACCGTGTTGTGCGGCCGCGTGGTACGAGGCGTATACGTGATAGGCGAGCCGGTGATCCTCCAGCAGGGCTGCGCTCAGCCCGGTCCGTACCCGTGCCTGCCGTTCCTGTTGGGCGGTGATGCCGGGGATGTGGCCAAGCTGCATGGGATCGCCGATGATCAGCGCCCTCTTGGCGCGGAAGAGCAGGGGCAGGACCGACGGGATCGAGCATTGGCTCGCCTCGTCGATCACCACCAGGTCGAAGAGCTTCGGAACGAGTTCCAGCTGGCGCACCGAGTGTGTGCTGATGGCCCACCCCTTGAGGTGTGTCATCAGATTGCGCTGGCTCTTCTGGAAGCCCGAGCGCTGGCGCAATGCCTGGAGCCGCTGTCCCATCAGCGAGCGGCCGCGAGCCATGGCCTCGGCCGCCACGGCCCGGGCGAGCTCGCCCGACGCCTCCGACAGACCGGCGGCGCTCTCCAGCCGTACGCGTTTCAGTTCCTCCTCGTCCCGGCCGAGGAGTTCCGGTACGAGCTCGCGCAGGTGGCTCTCCACCGCCACGGCGTCGGCCAGCGCGAGGAGCAGCTCGGGCTGAGCTGGCCGCGCAGAGGTCCAGGATGGCCACGGGTCAGCCGGATCCGTAACGGACGCCGCGATGAAAGCGGACAACGCCCGCCCCCTGCGCCACCGGCCGAGGGCGAACCAGCCGGCGCCGGCGGCCTTCCGGGCCCGCCCCTCCCAGCGGGAGAGCGGGGCCGCGCCGCTGCTCGCCCAGGCTCCTTCCAGCAGCTCCACCGGCAGTTCGAGTCCGCCCGCCCTCCGGGCCCGTTCCCGCAGCAGCTCCAGCAGCCGCGTTTCGTCACCCACCAACCGCGCCGCCTGTGCGCGGTGTGCGGCCGACTGGGCATACCGGTTGCGCAGATCGCCGGCCACGGTCGCCGCACCCCGAGCCGGCGCCTCGACAGGCTGGGCGAGCAGCCCTTCGAGCTTGGCGGCCTCGCGTTCCAGCGCGTCGGCGTTACCCGTCCGCATGAGCAGCCCGGGCGAGATCGTGTCACAGCGCTCGGCCACGACGTCCACGGCCTCGTTGTTCGTGGAAGCGACGAGTACGCTCTGGCCGGCGGCCACCGCAGTCGCGACCACGGCCGTCACCACCTCGCTCTTCCCGGTACCGGGCGGCCCGGTGGCGACGGTCAGCGGACGGGTCATCGCCGACCGGATCACCAGCTCCTGGCTTTCGTTGCACGGCCCCGGAGCGACGACGGTCGGCGTGTCGGTGCTCGCGTCCGCACCGCCGCCGCCCGTCAGGAGCGTGTCCAGCGCGGTGCCGGGGATCTGTCCGGTTCGGGTGGACATCTGGAGCAGGTTGTCCACAAGGGCTTCGGTCGCGATCCGCTCCACACCCGAGGGAGCGAGGAGGACGGCGGCGTTGTGCGCGCCGGGCCGCAGCGAGTCCATCACGGACCGCTCGCTCAGGGCGGACAGGTCGAGCGGCTCCAGTTCCGGAATGCCGAGCTCCGTGAGGAGTTCCCGTACGGCCCGTACCATCTGCGTGCCGTTGCCCTCCTGCCAGGTCGGCTGCCAGCGCGCGAGGAGGTCGGCGGCGTCGTCGTCCGCCAGCAGTTCCGTGATCAGTCCGGTGTGCAGTGAGGGAATCCCGTTCGGGCGGAGCCTGTCGCGGCCGTCCTCGTCGGGAGTCAGCTCCATCGGCTGGATCAGCAGCGGTGCGATCCGCACGGCGCCCCGGTGTCGGCCGTCACCCCCTCCCTCGGGGAGGGTGATGGCCGGATAGCCGTACCAGTACTCGTGCAGCCCGGCGCCGTCGACCTGGGCGCCCCGACTCTTCGGTTTCGGCAGCTGGGAGGGAGCGGGGAGAGTGGGCCCCAGCCCGGACTGGATCGTTTCGGACCCCTGACCCAGCAGGAAGTACGCGGAGCCCCGGTTGCCGTCCCGGTCGGGCAGCATGCCCGAAGCCGCCTGGGCGCTCAGGCAGTGCACGTAGTAGCGCAGCAGCCGCTGCCAGTCGATGCCGTCGTGGGCATCGAGGCCGGCCAGCGCCCGCGCCTTCAGCAGGGCCGGGGAGGCCTGGGCCGCCCGGGCAGCGTCGCGGAGCGGGGCGGGGAGGTTGACGGACCGGGCCACGGAGCGCGCCAGGGGGAGGGAGTGCGTCGCCCGGAACGTGGACTTGGTCGGTCGCTGCTCCTCGGGCACGCCGCTCCGTACCATCTGTGCGGTCAGGTACTCGAAGAGGTCGTCCGGGGTGATCCAGCCGCTGTCCTTGATCCGGCCGCTGCGCAGCCCCTCGACGATCTCGCCGGTGAACCGGGAAGTGCCCAGAAGGGACCCGGCGGGTGCCATCGCCGAGGCGGCCTGGAGGGCATCGGAGGCGGTGATGAAGTAGACGCCGGTCGGGCGCAGCAGTGTGCTGGGCGCGGGCCGGGCGTTGGTGTCGTCGCCGGTGCCCTTGGCAGTCCAGCCCTGGACGACCGAACCGCTGGAGCAGCAGTCCAGCAGCACGACCTTCGAGGAGGCCCGGCAGGACTGGAGCATCCGCTCCAGGAACTCGGCGGGTACGGCGGTGCCCGGCAGGTCGTCCGGGTCGGTGTCTCGGGTGAGGAAGTACAACTGGCCGTCGGCCTCGCAGAACTCGCCGTGGCCGCTGAAGTAGAGGAGGGCGGTCTCGCTGGGCTGCCGCTCATCCAGGAAGGACTCGATGGCGTGCAGCATCTCGGCGCGGGTCGGCTCGGGCACCATCTCGCAGTCGTTGTACATGCCGATCTCGGTGTTCTGGAGCACCGCCTGCATGTAGTGCAGGTCGGCCCGGACGGCCGGGAGATCGTGGTAGCGCTCGCTGTTGTACGTGGATACGCCGATGAGCACGGCGTACCGGTCGTTGTCGCTCACGCCGCGCCCGGTCCGTCCTCGTGGCTGCCGCCCTCGGTGCCACCGGCGAGGAACCGCTGGATCTGCTCGTCGTCGGCCCGTGCCTGCCGGCCGGAGATGCTCAGCGTCGCACCGTCGGGCCGGGTGACGACGATGGTCCGCTGCGGGATGCGGGCCAGCCAGATCTGGACGGCGGCGGCGACCATGGAACCGCCGCCGAACACCAGCCCGATCAGGTCGGTGACGGGCCCGCCCTTGAGGCTGTCGTCGTCCGTCTGTGAGCGGGGGACGTCGAGAGCGGCCCGGGGGTCGGTGTCGGAGATCGCGGCGAGCAGCTCGCGTGCCTCGCGGCGGGCGCGCAGCGGGTCTTCGTCGACGATGGAGATGCGGTAGCCGGCCGGGCCCGCGTGGATGGCGCTCACGTTCACTGTCCCCTTTGGTCCTCCGTGCGGCGGACACACGGACCGACGAGGCTATCGGGGCTCTTGTGCGAGGGGCCTCGCATTAGCCGGAAACCGCTGGTCAATGGCGTGAAACCGGGACCGGGAAAGCGATGGCCTGACTGCCCGCACCCCGGACAGGCGTCCTTGTCGCGGGAGGCGGGGGGCGGGAGGATGCCCTGTCAGGGACGGGCTGTCGGGAGGGGGAGTTGTGTGGAGGGTGTTCGGGCGGGTTGCGGTGGTGGGTGGGCTGGTCGGGTTGCTGGGGGGTGGGCAGGTGGCGGGGGCCGCGTCGGTGGGGGCGGAGATTGTCGTCGAGCGGGGCGGGGGGCTGCTTGACGGGGACGTCGTGGGGTTTTCGGTCGTGGGTGGGCCGGCCAAGGCGTATGTGTGGGTGGAGGTGTGTGCGCCCGATACCGTGGCGGGGGCCTGTGACGAGGACACCGGGCGGCAGTTCCGGGTGCTGCCGGACGGGACGCTGCCGGTCTCCCCGAAGAAGCTCTACGCGCAGCTCGCCACCGGGGCGGGGGTCTTCGACTGCCGTACCGCGACCGCCGCGCACCCGTGCCGGCTGGTGCTGACCGACAACAGCGGGGCCGTACTGGCCGGCGTCCCGTTGCGGTTCCGGCCGCACGGGGAGCTCGAAGCGGCGCCCACGTTCCGGGTGGCCCCCGACCAGGACCTGGTGGACGGGCAGTCCGTCCGGGTCACGGGCCGCGGCTACGAGCCGCGCTACCACTCGGTGGTCGTGGAGTGCGCGGTGGGCTCCGTGGAGTACGCCGGCTGCCGGTCCCGGGGGCGTCCGCCGGCCACCACGGACGAGGGGCGGCTCGACGAGACGCTGACCGTCTCGGCGTCCTTCGCGGCCAACGACGGCCGCACCGTCGACTGCCGCGTCGCGCCCGGCTGTGAGCTGGTCGTCCACGGGACCCGGCTGCGCGGCCCGGAATCGCTGCGCCATCCCCTCCGCTTCGCCCCGGCCGCCGGCTGACGGTATCCGGCATACGCTCCGGCCCCCGCGCACGCGTGCCCGCGTGCTCGCGGGGGCCCGCGTGTTTCGTGCTTCGAGTAAAGCTTCCGGTTTCGTGCCGGATGGCCGGGATGGCTTGAATTCGTCGCTCTGGCAGGAGCGGTGGAGTGGCCGGGAGCGATTGGTTCCAGCCAATCTTTAAGTGATGGATCAGCTTTCGGTCAGGGTGTCCCACCCGTCACTCGGCTTACGTCACGCCCCTTCGCTGTCAGCAGCGGACGGGTAGGCTGCTCAGGCTGGCCGGGCCCGGCTGGTGACGGGGGGAGATCCATTGGGTGAGCGGCTCAGTTTCAGAATTCTTGGTCCACTTATGGCCACCGCGGGGGCGCGGCCGGTTCAGGTGGGAGGTGCCCGGCAACGTACGATTCTGGCCCTTCTGCTCCTGAGTCCGGGGCGGATTGTGCCAGTTGACACACTTGTGGATGTAGTGTGGAACGGTAGGCCCCCTGCCACCGCGCGGACCCAGGTGGCCATCGTCATCGCCGCCCTGCGCAAGGCCTTCAAGAGCGAGGGCGTGACCGAGGAAGTCATCGTCACCGCCCACCCCGGGTACCTGCTGCGTGCGGAAGGGCACGCGCTGGACACCGTCACCTTCACCGCGCTCGTCGCCGAGGCCGAGACCGCCGTCCGCGAGGGCCGTCCGGTCGATGCCGCCCGCTGCTACGCCGACGCCCTCGCCCTGTGGCGCGGCCCGGCCCTCGCCGGGGTGGCCGGGCAGCTCGTCGAGGACGAGGCAGCCCGCTGGGAAGAGGTGCGGATCAACGCGTACGAGGCGATGACGGCCGTCCAGCTGGAGCTCGGCCGCCACCAGCTGCTGCTGCCGGAACTGGCCGCGACCGTACGGGAACACCCGCTGCGCGAACGCACCCGCTACCACTTCATCCTCGCCCAGTACCGCTCCGGGCGGCGGGCCGAGGCGATGGAGAGCTTCCGGGAGGCGAGACGGCAGTTCATCGACGAACTGGGCATGGATCCCGGCCCCGAACTTCAGGAACTGCACGACGCGATCCTGCGCGACGACCCCTCACTGGCCTTCGAGCCGCCACCCGCCGCCGCGGCCGAGGCGGTCGCGGACGCCCTGGGTGCGACGCGCCATGTCGTGCCCTCCGAACTGCCGCCCGACGTACCGGGCTTCGCGGGACGCGGCGAGGAACTCGCCGCGCTCGACGCCCTGGCCGGCGGGCAGGGCGAGGACGGGCGCACGCCCACCGTCGGACTGATCACGGGCGTCGCGGGCGTGGGCAAGACCGGTCTCGCCGTGCGCTGGGCGCACCAGGTGGCCGAACAGTACCCGGACGGACGGCTGTTCGCGGACCTGCGCGGGTATGACGAGCACCACGCCCCGACCGCCGCCGGAGACATCCTCAGCCGCTTCCTGCGCTCGCTCGGCGTCGACAGCGACGACGTGCCGGGTGGTCTGGAGGACCGGGTCGCGCTCTACCGCAGCGTGCTCGCCGAGCGCCGGGTGCTGCTGGTGCTGGACAACGTACGTACGTTCGCGCAGATCCGGCCGTTGCTGCCGGGCAGCGGCGGCTGCACCGTCCTGGTCACCAGCCGGGAGCAGCTGGAGCAGCTGGTGACCTGGCCGCACCGGGCCCGGGTCCACCTCGGGGTGCTACCCGAGGACGAGTCGGTGGAGCTGCTCGGCCGGATCGTCGGCGAGGCGCGGATCCTCGCCGCGCCCGAGGACTCGGCCCGGCTCGCCGAGCTGTGCGACCGGCTGCCCCTGGCGCTGCGCATCGCGGCGGCCCGGCTGGCGTCCAAACCGCACTGGTCGGTACGGCACCTGGTCACCCGGCTCAGCGACGGGCGGCGCCGGCTGGACGAGCTGAGCCAGGGCGAGTCGCAGATTCGGGCGAGCTTCGAGCTGAGCTACCGCTACCTCCACAAGGACGCGGCCCGGCTCTACCGCTACCTCGGGCTGCTCGGCGTACCCGATTTCACCGCCTGGGTCGGGGCCGCGCTGATGGACCAGGACGTCCTGGACGCGGAGCGGCTCATCGAGCACCTCGTGGACGCGCAGTTCCTGGAGGTCGTCGGGGTCGACGCCACCGGACAGCTGCGCTACCGCTTCCAGAACCTGATGCGGCTGTACGCGGAGGAGCTGGCGCGGGAGGAGGAGAGCGAGGAGGACCGGCTCGCGGCGTGCGACCGGGTGTTCCGGACGTGTCTGACCATCGCGGAGCAGGGCTGCCGGCGGGAGAACGGCGGGGACCACGTCGTCGTGCGCGGTGACGCGCCCCGCCGGGAGATCGACCCGGTGCTGCTGGAGGAACTGCTGTCGGCCCCGCTGGAGTGGTTCGAGGCCGAACGGCTCTCGCTCGTCGCCGTCGTGGAGCAGGCGGCCCGCACGGGCCGGGACGAGCTGGCCTGGGGGCTGGTCATGTCCATGGAGGTGCTGTTCGAGACGCGCAACTATCCGGAGGACTGGCGCCGGTGCTGCGAGTACGCCCTGGAGGCGGCGCGCGGCGCGGGCAACCTGCGCGGCCAGGCGGCGATGGAACAGCAGCTCGGCGTGATCGAGATGCGGCTGCGCAGGCTGGCCGAGTCGACGGCCCGGCAGGAAGCCGCCCTCGCCCTCTACACGCGGGCGGGGGACGCGCTCGGGCGGGCGCTGGTCCTCAGCGACCTCGCGTTCATCGACCGCATCCGGGGCGAGTACGACCGGGGAATGGAACGGCTGCGGGAGGCCCTGCCGGTGTTCCGGGCGGCGGGCAACCGCTCCTCCGAGGCGTACGCCCTCCAGAACATGGCCCAGTTCGCCCTCGATCAGGGGCAGCCGGAGGCCGCGCTGGAACTCGGCCGCGACGCCGTGCGCGTCTGCGAGGGCATCGGCGGCAAACGGCGCAGCATGGCGCTGGCCACGCACCGGCTGGCGGGCGCCCATCTGGCGCTGGGGCGGCTGGCCGAGGCCGAACGGGGATTCAGCCGGGTCGTGGTGCTCGTCACCGAGATCTCCGATCTGCTCGGCCTCGCCCACGCCCTGCTGGGACTCGCGGAGACCCGGTTCCGGGCGGGCGCCGTGGAGGCGGCCGAGCGGACCTTCCTGGAGGCGCTGGAGGTGGCGCGGCGGACCAAGAGCCCGATGATCGAGGGCCAGATCCGGCTGGCGCTGGGCGAGGCGTACCGGGGGTGCGGGCGCGAGGCGGAGGGGCGGGCCCATGTGACGGCGGCGCTCGGCATCTTCCAGGGCATCGGCGCCCCGCCGTGGGAGGAGAAGGCGGCCCGGGCGCTGGACCGGGTGGCCGTCGGCGGCGTCCGCGCCGCCCGGGACGAGGGGGAGTGCGCGTAAGCGTGCAATAACCCGCCGATAAAGCGGCTCCCTAGCGTCATCGCAGACGAGAAAACTGCCGAGCTGTGGAGTCTGCGATGTCACGTACGGTCGGTGCGCCCTCTTTTGCCGTGATTCCCGGCGCACAGGTGCACGAAGTCCTCGACGGCCGTGCGCCCGAGGTGGTCGGATTGATCGAATCCGCTTATCGGGTGCACGGAGAGGGCGGAACGGTCAATCCGCCGTCCTATTTCCTGCGCTTTCCCGACCGGCCGACCTCGCGCATCATCGCGCTCCCGGCTTCCCTCGGGGGAGCGGCGCCGGTCGACGGACTGAAGTGGATTTCCAGCTTCCCCGAGAATGTGGCGGCCGGAATTCCGCGCGCCTCCGCCGTACTGATCCTGAACGACCCCGAGACGGGATACCCGCTCGCCTGCCTGGAATCCTCGATCATCAGCGCGGCGCGCACCGCCGCCTCCGCCGCGCTCGCCGCCGACCGGCTCAGCCCGGCGGGCGGCCGGCCGCGCCGGATCGGCTTCTTCGGCGTCGGGCTGATCGCCCGCTTCATCCACCAGTACCTGGCGGGCACCGGGTGGGAGTTCGACGCGATCGGCGTGCACGACCTGTCCACCGAGCACGCCGAGGGCTTCGCCGACTACCTGACCCGGGCCGGCGAGCAGGGCCCGGTCACCGTCCACGACAGCGCCGAGAAGCTGATCCGCGAGAGCGACCTGGTCGTCTTCGCGACGGTGGCGGGCGCCCCCCACGTCACCGACCCGGGCTGGTTCGCCCACCACCCGCTCGTGCTGCACGTCTCGCTGCGCGACCTGGCGCCCGAGGTGATCCTCTCCGGCTTCAACGTCGTCGACGACATCGAGCACTGCCTGAAGGCCGACACCTCCCCCCACCTGGCCGAACAGCTCACCGGGAACCGGGACTTCGTCGACGGAACCCTCTACGACGTGCTCAGCGGGCAGCTGGAGGTACCGCGCGACCGGCCCGTCTTCTTCTCCCCCTTCGGCCTCGGCGTCCTCGACCTCGCGGTCGGCCGGCACATCTACGACACCCTCCGCGACCAGGGCGGCCTCACGGTCGTCGAGGACTTCTTCCACGAGATGCGCCGCTACGGCTGAGGCGCCCCGGACCACACCTCCAGCCCACCGCCCTCGCCCCCACCCCGCGCCGTCCGCCCGGCGCACGCACCACGGCCGCCCCGCACGGCCCCGAGCCCTCCGAGGAAAGTGATTCAGTGACCACACTGCTCGACACCACCACGCGGGCGCCGGCCGCTCCCGGCCGGCGCCCCCTGCCCGTCCGGGTCGAGGAGACCCTCCTGGACCCGCACCCGCCCATGGAGCTGTACGAGGCCCTGCGCGCCCGGTTCGGGGAGGACGTGTTCCTCCTGGAGTCCCTGGAGAGCCCCGAGTTCGACGGGAACTCGGCGGTCGTCGGCTTCGGCCGGCTCGCCGAGCTGCGCGTCCACCCCGGGCGGATCTCCGCCGTCGGCGTGGCGCCCGTACTGGCCGGACTCACGGAGGCCGCCGACCGGCTGGGTCTGGCCACCGGCCCCGGCGGGGACCGGCTGTTCGAGCGGCCCGGGCAGGTCTGGGACGTCCTGCGGGCCGTCGAGGCCTCCTTCGACGTCGACAGCGCCCGCCCCGACTACGCCTTCGGCTTCCTCGCCACCATCGGTTACGGAGCCGCTTGGTACATGGAGGAGCTGCCCGACCGCGGCGGCTTGGGCGACCAGGCCCCCGACCTGGTGCTGACCCTGTTCCAGGACACCGTCTGGTACGACCTGGACGCCGGCACGGCCGTCCGGCTGGCCGCGCGCTCCGAGGCGTTCGGTCCCGACGGCGGCCCCGCGGCCCGTACCGACCTCGCCGGGATCGTGGAGCGGCTGACGGCCGGGATGACCGAGCCGGCCGGGCGGACGCCCGCGGCCCCCGCCCCGCTCGCCGTCCGCGACAGCACCGACGAGGCCGCCTTCCTGGCCCGCGTCGAGCGCTGCCTCGGCCACATCGGCGTCGGCGACATCTACCAGATCCAGATCGGCCACCGCATCGAGGTCGACAGCACGCTGACCCCGGCCGACGTCTACCGCAGGCTCCGCGCGCGCAACCCCTCCCCGTACATGTACCTCGTCCCCCGGTGCGGTGCGACGCTGATCGGGGCCAGTCCCGAGGTGCTCTTCCGCACCGAGGGCGACCGGATCGTCATGCGCCCCATCGCCGGCACCACCCCGCGCAGCGGGGATCCGGCCGTCGACGGGCCGCGCATCGAGGCCCTGCTCGCCAGCGAGAAGGAGCGGGCCGAGCACGTGATGCTGGTCGACCTGTGCCGCAACGACATCGGCCGCGTCAGCCTGCCCGGCACCCTCGACGCCCGCGAGGTGATGACGGTCGAGACCTTCTCGCACGTCTTCCACCTGGTCTCCACCGTGGAGGGCGTGCTCGCCCCGGGCGAGGACACCTGGTCCGCGCTGGCCGCCACCTTCCCCGCCGGGACGGTCACCGGCGCCCCCAAGATCCGTGCCATGGAGCTCATCTCCGAACTGGAGAGCGATTCCAGGGGCATGTACGCGGGAGCCGTCGGCCTGGTCGACGTCCGCGGCTGGTCCCGGCTGGCGCTGTGCATCCGCACCGTCACCCACGACGGGTCCATGTACTCCACCCAGAGTTGCGCCGGCATCGTCGCGGACTCCTCGCCCGCCGCCGAGTGGCGCGAGACCCTGCACAAGATGGGGGCCGCCTTCTGGGCGCTCACCGGTGAGGAGCTGCTGCCGTGAAGGTCCTGCTCGTCGACGCCTACGACAGTTTCACCCACATCATCGACCAGTACCTGCGCTCCCTCGGCGCCACCACCGAGGTCGTACGGTCCCGCACCGAGAGCCCGGGCGAGCTCGCCGCCCGGCTGCCGGACGCCGTGGTCCTGGGCCCCGGCCCGGGGCACCCCGCCGACTCCGGCCACGTCGAGCTCGTGCACCGCTTCGCCGGACGGGTGCCGCTGCTCGGCATCTGCCTGGGCCACCAGGCCATCGCCCTGGCCCACGGGGGCGCCGTGCGCGTCGCCGACCGGCTCAAACACGGCAAGACCAGCGAGGTCGCCCACGACGGCGCCGGGGTCTTCGCGGGGCTCGACGCCCCCATGACCGCCACCCGCTACCACTCGCTCATCGTGGCCGAACCGCTGCCGCCGGAGCTGACCGCCACCGCGCACGCCGTCGACGACGGCTACGTGATGGGGCTGCGCCACCGGACCCTCGCCGTCGAGGGGGTGCAGTTCCACCCGGAGTCGATCACCACGGTCGGCGGCATGCGGCTCCTGCGGAACTTCCTCACCACCGCACGGACCCAGCAGCCCGCAGACGCCCTCGCCGGGTGACGAAGGAGCATTTCGTGGACCACGTGGATTCCTGGCGGGCCCTGCCCGCGGCACAACAGCCCGAATGGCCCGACCCCGCGGCCCTGGCGGCGGTACGGACGCAACTGCGCGACGGCGTCCCGCTCGTGGTCGCCGCCGAGTGCGAGCAGCTCAAGCAGCGGCTCGGCGCCGTCGCCCGGGGCGAGGCCTTCGTCCTCCAGGGCGGCGACTGCGCCGAGACCTTCGCCGACGTCCGGGAGGACTCCGTACGCCGCAAGGTGCGCACGCTGCTGCAGATGGCGCTCGTCCTCCAGTACGCCGCCTCCGTACCGGTCGTGAAGATCGGCCGGATGGCGGGCCAGTACGCCAAACCCCGCTCCCGGCCCACCGAGACGCGCGACGGGGTCACCCTGCCCGCCTACCGGGGCGACGCGGTCAACGGCTTCCCCTTCGAGCCGGCCGCGCGGGAGCCCGATCCGGGCCGGCTGCTGCGGATGCACCAGGCGGCCTCCGGCACGCTGAACCTCGTACGCGCCTTCACCACCGGGGGATACGCGGACCTGCGCCAGGCGCACGCCTGGAACCAGGACTTCGTGGCCCGCTCACCGGTCGGCGAGCGCTACGCGGCGCTGGCCACCCAGATCGACCAGGCCCTCAACTTCATGCGGGCCTGCGGGGCCGACGAACGCATCCAGCACGCCGTGGAGTTCTTCGTCAGCCACGAGGGCCTGCTGCTGGAGTACGAGGAACCGCTGGTCCGCGAGGATCCGGCGACCGGCCGGCGGTACGCGACCAGCGGCCACATGCTGTGGATCGGGGAGCGCACCCGGGACCTCGACGGGGCTCACGTGGAGTTCTTCTCGAAGATCACCAACCCGATCGCGGTCAAGCTCGGGCCGGCCACCGACTCCGACACGGTGCTGCGGCTGATCGACCGGCTCGACCCCGAACGCGAGCCGGGCCGGCTCACCTTCATCGCCCGCATGGGCGCCGGCCGGGTCCGCGACCGGCTGCCGGTGCTGGTGGAGAAGGCCGCCGCGGAGGGGGCGCCGGTGGCGTGGGTGAGCGATCCCATGCACGGCAACACCTTCGAGGCCCCGTCGGGCCTCAAGACGCGCCGCTTCGACGACATCGTCGACGAGGTGAAGGGCTTCTTCGAGGTCCACCGCGAGCTCGGGACGCATCCCGGGGGCGTGCACCTGGAGTTCACCGGGGGCGATGTCACCGAATGCGTGGGAGGCGGTGAGGAAGTGAGCCTGGACGGGCTGAGCGAACGCTATGAATCCACTTGTGACCCCCGGCTCAACCGGACCCAGTCACTGGATCTGGCCTTCCTGGTGGCCGAAATGTACCGGGAACGCTGAGCTTCCGCTTTCCGTCCTGATCGGCGAACGATATCCGAGGGACGCCCTTCCATCCCTCCAGTGCCCCTCAAGCGGTCCCGGCATGGCCGTCAAGGGCGGTCCCGAGGGAATTCATCGTCCTCGGGGCCGACCCTGACCAGCAGTTATATCGTCCTTATTCGAAATGGCGCGGGTCGCGAGGACGCGGCGATATCGGCTCGAAGCCGCTCCTTCCTAGTGTTCTTCTCACCGGAACAGACCGGAACTCAAGCAGGACTCAACGGGGGAGAAGAACCGAGATGCAGAACACTTTGCGCACCCAGATCAAGCTGATCACCGTCGCGATCGTCGCCGCCACCGCCATCGCGGGGGGCGTGCAGATCGCCCACGAGAGCCCGGCGGCCACCTCGACCGGTGTCACCGCGAGCGTCACCACCCCGGAGGCCCCGGCCGCGGCCCCGACCCCCACGCCGTCCTCCACCAAGAACGGCGAGGAGTGGGGCTGAGCGTCGGGGCCCCACCCCACGACTCACCCAGGGAGAACCAAGTGACCACCGTCAGACCGGAAACGGGCCAGGGGCAGCGCAGCTGGCCGGCCCTGCTGGAGACCCTGCTCGCCGGACGTGACCTCGCCGCCGTCGACACCGCCTGGGCCATGGACCAGGTGATGCGCGGCGAGGCCACCGAGGCGCAGCTCGCCGGCTTCCTGGTCGCCCTGCGCGGCAAGGGGGAGACGGTCGCGGAGCTGGAGGGCCTGGTACGGGCGATGCTGCACCACGCGGTCTCGCTCGACGTGCCCGGCGCCACGGTCGACGTGGTCGGCACGGGCGGCGACGGCGCCCGTACGGTGAACATCTCGACGATGTCGGCGATCGTGGCGGCCGGCGCCGGGGCCCGGGTCGTCAAGCACGGCAACCGGGCGTCCTCCTCGGCCTCGGGATCCGCGGACGTGCTGGAGGCGCTCGGGGTCACCCTGCGCCTGCCGCCGGCCCGGGTCGCGGAACTGGTGGAGGAGGCGGGCATCACCTTCTGCTTCGCCCCCGACTTCCACCCGTCGATGCGGCACGCGGCGCCGGTCCGCAGGCAGCTGGGGATCCCCACGGTCTTCAACGCGCTGGGACCGCTCACCAACCCGGCCCGGCCGACCGCCCAGGCGGTCGGCGTGGCCGACGCCCGGCTGCTCCCGCTGATCGCGGGGGTGCTGGCCCGCCGCGGCGGCAGCGCCCTGGTGTTCCGCGGGGACGACGGGCTCGACGAGCTCAGCGTCTCGACCACCTCGACGGTGCTCAGCGTGGAGGCGGGCCGGGTGCGGGAGGAGTCCTTCGACCCGAGGGACATCGGCATCCCGTTCGCCCCCTTCGACGCGCTGCGGGGCGCCGACGCCGGGCACAACGCGGCGGTGGCGCGGCGGCTGTTCGCCGGCGGAGAGCGCGGAGCGGTACGGGACGCGGTGCTGCTCTCGGCGGGCGCCGCGCTGGCCGCCGCCGAGCCGGCCGGGGGACGTACGGTCACCGAACGGCTGCGCGCGTCGGTCGCGGTCGCGGCCCGGTCCCTGGACTCGGGCGCGGCGCGGGACGTACTGGAGCGCTGGGTGCGGGCGGCGGCGGGACAACCGGCAGCCGGACACCCCGCGGCCGGTCACCCCGAGGCCGGTCACCCCGCGACGCCGCTCGCCACGGCGGGCCGGTGAACGGCGTGCCGCGGCGAGCGGTGCCCGGCCGCGCGACCGTGGCGTGACGCGGCGGTGCGGCCGCGGCCGTCCCCGGGAGGGGGACGGCCACGGCCGCACCGGCGATCGCGTACGGGAGCCGGACGGGAGCCGGGGGCGGGTCGGGGACCCGGTCGGCGGTTCAGGCGACCGCGGCCTTGGCCGGGAGCGCGACCGGTTCGTGGACCGGCGGCCCGTCGGCCACGTCGACGGCCTCCTCGGCGGGGGACACCCCCCGTCGGATCCAGGAGAGGGCGGGGGAGGTGATCGCGGTGGTGAGCAGGGCCATCAGGACCAGCAGCGTGAACAGGTCCGGCCCGATCACCCCCAGTTCCAGGCCCAGGTTCAGCACCACCAGCTCGGTCAGACCGCGGCAGTTCATCAGCGCGCCGATCGACATGGCGTCCCGCCAGGACTGCCCGCTCGCCCGCGCCGCGCCCGTACTGCCGCCCCACTTGCCGAGGAAGGCGACGACCATGACCGCCACGGCCCACACCCACATCATCGGCTCGGCGACGACCAGCCCCACGTCGGTGCGCAGACCGGTGTTGACGAAGAACAGCGGCAGCAGGACCGGAATGGTGAAGGCCCGCAGCCGGGCCGCGCACAGCTCGATCACCCGAGATCCGCGCGGGGTGATCACACCGAAGACGAAGGCGCCGAACAGCGCGTGCACGCCGATCTTGTCGGTCGCGAAGGCCGACAGGCTCAGCCCGCTGAACAGCACCACCAGGACCGCGGAGTCCACGGTCCGGGCGGCCCGCGCGGCCCACCGGGCCAGCAGCGGCCGGACCGCGTAGACCATGAACGCCAGGAACGCGGCGGCGAGTGCGGCGGTGGTGGCGGCGTCCAGCGGGGAACTGCTGGTGCTGACGGCGACCACCGCGGCCAGCAGGCACCAGGCGGTCACGTCGTCCACGGCCGCGCAGGCCATGGCCAGGGCGCCGATCCGGGTGTGGTAGAGCCCCCGGTCGGTCAGGATCCGGGCGAGCACCGGGAACGCCGTGATGCTCATGGACACCGCGATGAAGAGCACGAAGGCGAGCTTGGAGACCCCGTCGGGGGCCAGCGAGTCGTACATCAGCAGGGCCAGCCCCGAGCCGAGGACCAGCGGGAGCGCGATGCTCGCCTGGCTGACGGCGATGGCGGTACGGCTGTGGCCGCGCAGGTGGGAGAGGTTCAGCTCCAGCCCGACCAGGAACATGAACGCCAGCAGGCCGATGTTCCCGAACGCCCCGGTGAACGGCAGGACCGTCCCGGGGAACAGCCATGCCTGGGCCTGGGGCCACAGCCAGCCCAGCAGCGAGGGCCCCAGCAGGATGCCGACGGCGATCTCGCCGACCACCGGCGGCTGGCCGATGCGGCGGAAGAGCATCGCGCCGGCCTTGCACGCGAGGATGACGGCGGAGATCGCGATCAGCAGGTCCGGCAGCGGGTCACGGGCGGACACGGGCCGCCTCCTTCGCCGCCGCGGGGGCCGCGGCCGTGAGCGGGCCGGGTCTCGCGGGCGGCGGCGGGGCCGCGGCGGGCGGCCCCGGGACGGCGGTGGCGTCGGTCCAGCGGGCGTACCTGCGCTTGCCGTACAGCAGGGGTTCCTCGTCGTCGCGCAGCGAGACCCGGTGGACCCGGACGAACACGGCGGTGTGGTCGCCGAACGCCACGGAGTGGACCACTTCGCCGTCGGCCACGGCGTGCGAGGCCTGCGCCAGGTGCGGCCCGCCGGCCCCCAGCGGCAGCCGCCACTCGGCGCGCTCGAAGCGGTCGGCGGCGCCCGAGGCGAACAGGTCGGAGACCGGCCGGGCGTTCTCGTGCAGCAGGTTGACCGCGACGTGGCCCGTCTCCAGGACGGCCCGTACGGTCGGGCTCTCGGTGCGCAGGCACAGTACGAGGGTGGGCGGCGACAGGGCGACGCTGGCCAGGGAGCTGCAGGTCATGCCGCGCGGCTCGGAATCCGTACCGATCGTGGTGATCACCGAGACGCCGGACGGGAAGGCCGACATCAGCGGCCTGATGTCGGCTTCGGCCCGGTCGGCGCACTGGCCGGCGCGGACGGACGGGGACGGCTGGGAGGCCTGGGAGGTCTGGGACGGCTGGGAGGTCTGGGACATGCGGGTGCTCTCCTGAAGGTGGGGTGCCGGCGTCGGCCCGGAGCCGGGGGGAGGACCCGGCTCCGGCCGGCGCACCGGAGGGACTGCGGCCGCTCTACTTGCCGTGCAGCCGGCGCAGGTAGTCGTGCGCGCTCGGCAGCGTGTCGAGGAGGTGCTCCTGCTCCTGCTTGACCTTGCCGAACATCGCCTCCGCGCCCGCCACGGAGTCGGGCTTGTGCGCGAGGACCGGCAGCGGGGCGTCCGGTTCCAGGCCGAGACCCGCGAAGACGCAGTAATAACTGCCGTTCGTCCAGAAGTTGCGGAATTCCGCCTCGAAGTTCCCGTAGTACGTGGACTCGTCGGCGATCGGCGAGTTGATCGCGAGACCGGCCTTGTACGCGGAGATCTTCTCCTGGATGTTCTTCGGGAGCGTCAGCTCCTTGTTCGCGCGCCAGAACGGGGTGTCGTCGCGCGGCGCGTAGTAGAAGTGCGCCTGGATGAAGTCGCGGGTGTCGTCGAACATCATCTCGATCTCGCGGTTGAAGCTGTTGGCCAGCTCCGGGTGGAAATCGCGGTCCGGGAAGTGCTTGGCGAGCTGGTAGACGGCCGCGGTGATGAAGTAGATGCCGGTCGATTCCAGCGGCTCCAGGAACGCCGAGGAGAGACCGATGCTCACCACGTTGTTCACCCAGGCGCGGCGGTTGCGGCCGACCCGGAACTTCACGTGGTTGAACTTCGTGGTCTGCGGGTCCAGGCCCCAGAGCGCGCTGAATTCCCTGGTCGCCTCCTCCTTCGTCGTGAACTTGCTGGAGTAGACGTACCCGGAGCCGAAACGGCCCAGCATCGGGATCTTCCAGGTCCAGCCGGAGGTCATCGCGATGGCGGAGGTGTACGGCTCGATGCCGTTCGCCTCGTCGTCGTGCGGTACGGCGGTGGCGACGGCGCTGTCGCACAGCAGGTGGTCGCTCATGTCGATGAACGGCTCTTCCAGGGCCTGGTTGATGAGCAGGCCGCGGAAGCCCGAGCAGTCCACGAACAGGTCGGCGTCCAGCACCCGGCCGTCCTTGGTGTGCAGCGCCTTGATGAAGCCGCGCTCGTTCTTCTCCGCGTGGGTCATCTCGCCCTGGACGTGGCGCACGCCCTGCTTCCCGGTGGCGAAGCGGCGCAGGAAGTCGGCGACCAGCGCCGCGTCGAAGTGCCAGGCGTAGCGGGTGGAGGGGGTGCCGTCGAGCCACTTCGGGGACTTCTTCGCGTCCATGACCGGGGGCTCGCGGAAGCACGCGTAGTCGAACGGCTCCTCGGTCTGGCCCTCCAGCTTGCGCTTGGCCCAGTAGTGCGACATCGGGACGTTGTCGCTGTCCGGGAGGATGCCGAACGGGTGGTAGAAGTGGTCCGGGGCGCCGTTTTCCAGCTCACGGGCCTCTGGCTCGCCCTGGCCGCCGGTTCTCCAGTTCACGAAGCGCACGGCCATCTTGAAGCTGGCGTTGCACTCCCGCATCCACTCCTCCTCGGCGATGCCCAGGTACTCGAAGAGGACCTTGTGGAGGTTCGGGACGGTGGCCTCGCCGACACCGATCCGCGGGATCGCCGGCGCCTCCAGCACCGTGATGTCCACGGTGCCCTGGAGCGCCTTTCCGAGATAGGCGGCGGTCATCCAGCCGGCGGTGCCGCCGCCGAGGATGACGACTTTCTGAATGCGCGAGTCGGTGCCGGTCATGTGAGGGACTCTCTCTTCCGTCAGCGTGGGGGAGATCCGTGGTGCGATGTGGAAGAGATTCAGACCATCGACTATGCGCCACCTATAACCAGCCGTATGGCATCGATATAGCGGATTGGCCGAATCTCGGCACGCTGTATCCGCACCCCGCAACTCCCAGCAGAGGATGGCTGCATCAGATGCCGTACGACGAAGGGACGAAGGGAATCCTCTCTACCGTGGGAGGAACTCCGCTCATTGAACTGGAGCGTTTGCTGCCGGGCCTCGGCTCGCGGGTGTTCGCCAAGGTGGAGCGGTTCAATCCCGGAGGAAGTATCAAGGACCGCTCGGCACTCTCCATGGTGCTGGCGCGCATCAGAACCGGGGAACTCGTCCCCGGCACATCGACCGTCATCGAATCGAGCTCGGGCAATCTCGCGATCGGGCTCGCCCAGATCTGCGGGTATTTCGGACTCCGCTTCATCTGCGTGGTGGACGCCCGCACGACCCGGCAGAACGTCGCGATCCTGCGGGCCTACGGGGCCGAGGTCGAGATCGTCGTCGACCCCGATCCGGCCACCGGCGAACTCCTGCCGGCCCGGCTGCGCCGGGTGGCCGACCTCGTCGCCGAGACGCCCGACGCGTACTGGCCCGACCAGTACTCCAACCCGCTCAACCCGATCGCCCACCAGACCACGATGCGAGAGATCGCCGAGGCCCTCGACGGCCGCGTCGACCAGCTCGTCGTGGCCGCCGGCACCAGCGGAACCCTGGGCGGCTGCGCCGAATACGTCCGCCGGCACGGCATGGCCACCACGATCAACGCGGTGGACGCCATCGGCAGCGTGCTCTTCGGCCCGCAGGAGCGCCGCGCCCGGCTCATCCCCGGCCACGGCGCCTCGGTGGTGCCCCGCCTGCTGCGTCCCTCGGACGCCGACCGGGTCATCCACGTCGGCGACCTCGACTGCGTCGTGGGCTGCCGGCGCCTCGTCCGCGACGAGGCCGTACTCGCCGGCGGCTCCTCCGGGGCCGTCGTCGCCGCCCTGGAACGGATCGCCCCGGACATCGTCCCCGGCTCCAACGTGGTGCTCGTCCTGCCCGACGGCGGCGACCGCTACCTGGAGACGATCTACGACGACGCCTGGGTGTACCGCCAGTTCGGCGAGGTCTCGCACCTGTGGAAGGAGCCCCGTCCCGTGGGCCTCACCCCGCACCTGGTGGATATAGGCCACTGATAGCGGCCCCTCCCACCATCGATCCATCGGTAACCACGCAAGACCCCCACCCCCACCCCCACCGGGCGACCACCCGGCACGGCACCGGCAGGTCCGCCGCGGACCGCCGCTCATTGGAGGCACTTCAGATGACCACCCAGATCCCCGCCCTCGACGCCGGACGCAAGGAGCAGATCAAGGACATCGTCTGCGACATCCTCGAACTCGACCTCGACGAGGTGACCGAGACGAGCCTCTTCAAGGAGGAGCACGACGCGGACTCCCTGCGCACCATCGAGATCCTGGCCTCGCTGGAGCGCGTCTTCGGCATCACGCTGGAGCAGTCCGAGCTCAGCCGCATGGTCAACCTGGTCGGCGTGTACGCCGTGATCGCGGAGGCCGAGGGCAAGTGACTCCCCAGACGGCCGCGACGGGGCGGCGGCCCGCCGCCCGGCACCGGGTGGTGATCACCGGTCTCGGTGTCGTGACCAGCATCGGCACGGGCGTGGACGCCTTCGCCGAGGGCCTGCGCGCCGGACGCAGCGGGGCGAAGCCCATCAGCGCCTTCGACACCACCGGCTTCGCCCACTCCAACGCCTGCGAGATCACCGACTTCGAGCCGGAGGCCTGGCTGCGCGAGCTGCCCGCCGACGAGCTCGGCCGGGCCGCCCAGTTCGCGGTCGCCGGAGCCCGTATGGCGGTGATCGACGGGGGACTCACCGAGGCGGACGTCCGGGCCAGGCGCTCCCTGGTCTCGGTCGGCACCACCGACGGCGAGTCCCGCGACCTCGACCACCTCACCGGCCTCCAGGTCGCCGGGGACGAGGACACCCTCGACCCGGTGGTCGCCCGCCGCGTCTGGCCCGGCCGGCTCTCCGCGGGCATCGTCCGCGAACTGGGCCTGGAGGACGTGGAGACGGTCACCGTCCCCACCGCCTGCGCCGCCGGGAACTACGCCGTCGGCTACGGCTACGACGCGATCAGCTCCGGAGACGTCGAGATGGCGCTGTGCGGCGGGGCCGACGCCCTGTGCCGCAAGACCTTCACCGGTTTCTACCGGCTCGGCACCATCGCCCCCGACGTCTGCCGGCCCTTCGACGCCGACCGGCAGGGCATCCTCACCGGCGAGGGGGCCGGCATCCTGCTCATGGAGTCGCTGGAATCCGCGCTGGCCCGCGGCGCCCGCATCTACGCCGAGGTCCTCGGCTACGGGCTGTCCTGCGACGCCAGCCATCCCGTCGCCCCCGACCGGGACTCCATCGCCCGCTGCATCACCGCGGCGCACGCCAACGCCGGGATCACCCCCGCCGACGTGGACTTCATCTCCGCGCACGGCACCGGCACCCGGGCCAACGACGTCACCGAGGTCGGCGCGATCCGCCAGGTGTTCGGCGAAGACCTGCCGCGCACCGTCTCCATCAAGTCGATGATCGGCCACACCATGGGCGCCGCCAGCGCCCTGGCCTCGGCGGCCTGCGCCCTCGCCCTGCGCGAGGGGTTCATCCCGCCGACCATCAACCACCGCACCACCGACCCCGAGTGCGGCGTCGACTGCGTACCGAACGAGGCGGTGGAGGCCGACCTCAAGGTCGTGCAGAACAACGGACTCGCCTTCGGCGGCAACAACGCCGTACTGGTCCTCGGCCACTGGGAAGGCAGGAGCGCAGTCGCATGACAGCAACAGCACCGGCGGAATCCCCCGAGCGCCGGCTCGTCATCTCGGGCTGGGCCGTCACCTCCCCTTACGGGCTGGGCCGACGGTCCTTCGCCGAGGGGCTCCTCGCGCGGACGACGGCCACCTCGGCCGTCGACGGCGCGCAGTGGCCCGTCCCGTACGGGGAAGCGGGCCTGATCCCGGACTTCGACATCAAGGCCGTCCTCGGCCGCAAGGGCACCCGCTCCATGGACCGGGCCACCGGGATCGCCGTCGTCACCGTCGGGGAGCTGCTGGCGGACTTCGGCCAGGGCCTGGCCGCCGACCCGGAGAAGACCGGGCTCGTCCTCGGCACCTCGGGCAGCGTCCAGTCCATCATGGACTTCACCAAGGACGCGCTGACCGGCGAGAAGCCCTACCTGGTCGACCCGGCCCGCTTCCCGAACACCGTGATGAACTGCCCGACGGGCCAGAGCGCCATCCGGCACACCCTCAAGGGGCCCAACGTCACCGTGTCCGGCGGCTCGGCCACCGGCCTGCTCGCCCTGAACTACGCCTCCCGGCTGCTGCGCGGCGGCCACGCCAACGCGCTGCTGGCCGGCGCCGCCGAGGAGTTCTCCGTGCAGCGCGCCCGCCTGGAGCGGGTCGCCGACCACGGCGGGGCCGAGGCCGACCCGCTCGGCGAGGGCGCCGCGCTGTTCCTGCTGGAGAGCGGGGAGGCCGCCCGCGAGGGGGGCCGGCGGGTGCTCGCCACCGTGCTCGGCTCCCGCTTCCGGGCCTTTCCCGAGAGCGGCCGGGCCGGGGCCGCGCTGGCCCGCTGCGTCGCCGAGGTGCTGGGCGGCGCCGGCGTGGGCCCGGACGACGTCGCCCTGGTGGCACCCGGCACCCCGCCGGGGCAGCTCGGCAAGCAGGAGGAGTCCGCGCTGGAGGGGATCGCGGGCGAGCGGATCGCCGTACGCCCGCTCGTCGGCGACGCCACCGCCGCCTCGGCCGCCTTCCAGCTCGCCGCCGTGCTGGCGCACGCCGGAGCCGAACCCGCCCTCGTCGACCGGCTCGCGCTGGTCACCGCCCTGGACCGGGACGGCACCGTCGGAGCCACCCTGCTGCGGCTCGGCTGACACCGGCGGGGGCGCGGACCGCCGCGCCCCCGGCCCCGCCCGCACCACCGCACCGCCGCCCCCTCGTACACGTACAGCACGTACACGCGTACCCGCGTCCCGAAGAGAGAGGCATCTATCCATGTCCGAGACACCGAGGCCGGTAGCCCTCGTCACCGGCGGCTCCCGCGGCATCGGCCGGGCCGTGGTGGAGACCCTGGCGCGGGACGGCCACGACGTGGCGTTCTGCTACCAGTCCAACGAAGAGGCCGCCACGCTCACCGAGAAGTCCGCCCGGGAGCTGGGGGCGCGGGTGCTCGCCCGCCGCGTGGACGTCACGGACCGCGCGCAGGTCCGCGCCTTCACGGCGGAGGCCGAGGCGGCACTGGGGCCGGTGGAGGTCCTGGTCACGGCCGCCGGCATCGTCCGCGACAGCCACCTGGCCATGATGAAGGACGAGGACTGGGACGCGGTGGTCCGCACCAACCTCGACGGCACCTTCAACTTCGCCAAGGCGCTGGCCTTCCCGATGATGAAGCGCCGCCGCGGCACCATCATCACCCTGTCGTCGGTCGCCGCCGCCGGCAACGCCACGCAGAGCAACTACTCCGCGACCAAGGCCGGGATCATCGGCTTCACCAAGGCCCTGGCCAAGGAGTCCGGCCGCAGCGGCCTGCGGGCCAACGCCGTCGCCCCCGGCTTCATCGCCACCGACATGGTCGGCGGCCTGTCCGAGAAGCACGCCCAGGAGATGACGGCGCGGATCCCGCTGGGCCGCTTCGGCGAGGCGCGGGAGGTCGCCGAGCTGGTGTCCTTCCTGGCCTCCGACCGTGCCGCGTACATCACCGGACAGGTCTTCCACATCGACGGCGGCCTGGTCGTCTGACCGGCCCGAGCCGCCCGTCGCGCGAGACCGCGAGACCAGCCCGATCCCCAGAGGAGCCCGACATGGCCGGCCGTGCCGCCCAACCGCCCCGGTTCTACTTCAACCTGCGCAGCCCCTACAACTTCTTCGCCCTGCACGACCTGGAGCGCGAGCACCCCGGGCTGCTTGAGCGCCTGGAGTGGCGTCCCTTCTGGGAGCCCGACGAGACCAGCGCCGCGCTGCTGGCCGCGGCCGGGGGGCAGTTCCCGTACACGCCCATGACGCGCGCGAAGCAGTTCTACATCCTGCGCGACGTACGCCGGCTCGCCGCCGAGCGGGGCCTGGCGCTGACCTGGCCGGCCGACCGCGCGCCGTGGTGGGAGCCGGCCCACCTGACCTGGTTCCTCGCCGTCGACGCGGGCCTGGGCCGGGAGTGGGTGGCCCGGGCGGGCCGGGCGCGCTGGCTGGAGGGCCGCGACATCTGCGACCCGGCGACCGTCCTCGAACTGGCGGTCGAGATCGGTCTGGACGCCGACGCGGTGGCCGCCGCCACCGACAGCGCCGCGCTGCGCGAGCGGGCCACCGCCGCCCTGCTGGACGTGCACCGCGACGGGGTGTTCGGGGTCCCGTACTTCGTGCACGGCAGCGAGCCCTACTGGGGCCTCGACCGGGTCCCCGCCTTCGCCGCCACCTTCGCGGACGCCGACCCCGCGATCCCCGCCGCCCCCGCCGCGCCGCCCGCCGAGGCGGAGCTCGCGGTGGTCGGCGCCGGGCGGACCACGGACATGAGCCACGCGGGAGGCTGCGGATGAACGCCGCGACCGGGGCTGCCGAGACCGGGGCCGCCGTGATCGAGCCCGCCGCGACCGGAGCTGCCGCGACCGCTGTCGGCGGGGTGGCGCCGGAGGGGGCGCGGGCGCTGCCGCTGACCGCGATCCAGCAGTCCATGTGGACGGCCTACAGGGTCTCGCCCGAGGCCTGCGCCTACAACATCGTCATGCCGCTGCGGCTGCGCGGCCGCGTCGACCCCGCCGCCATGGACGCCGCCGTCACCGCCGTCGGCGCCCGTCAGGAACTGCTGCGCTCCGTCTTCACCGAGAGCGCCACCGGGGTGCGCCGCACCGTCAGTGAAACGCCCCTGGTACGGCTGGAGTTCCGCGACCTGGACGGCGCCGGTGAGAGCGCCCTGCACCGGGCCGCCGAGGAGGCCGGGGCCCGCCCCTTCCGGCTGGAGTCGGGCGCCTTCCGCGTGGTGCTGCTGCGCCACACCGACGAGGACTGGGCGCTGGTCACCTCCGCCCACCACATCGTCAGCGACTTCACCTCGCGCTGGCTGCTGGTCCGCGACGTCCTCGACGCCTACGAGGGGTTCGCGACCGGCACCGCACCGCGCTGGCGGCCCCTCCCCGGCTCCTACGCCGACCACGCCGCCGAGGAGCTGCGCTACACCGCCTCCCCCTCCGGAGCGCGGGCCGCCGAGCTGTGGACGGAGTCGGTGGGGCAGGCCCCCGCCGCCGAACTGCCGCTGGACCGGCCCCGCCCGGCCCTGCGCTCCTACCGGGGCGGGACCGTCGTCCGCCGGCTCGCCGCCGACAGCGCGGCCGGCCTGGCCCCGGCCGCCGCCGTCGCCGGGGTGACCCCCTTCGCCTACCTCCTCGGGGTCTTCCAGGCGCTCACCCACCGCTGGACCGGCCAGGACGCCTTCGTGCTCGGGGTCCCGGCCACCAGCCGGATGGGGCGGGCACAGCGCGACGTCATCGGCTGCTTCCTCAACACCATGCCGGTCCGGGCCGACTTCACCGCCGGCTCCACCTTCCGCAGCGCCGCCGAGCAGGCCGGGCAGCGGGTCATGGGCGGCATGATGGGCGTGCGCTACCCCTGCGCGCTGGCCTTCCCCCGCGCCACGGTCTTCCGTACCGCGCTGTTCCTCGTCCAGATGGACCGCATGGAGCCGCCGGTGCCCAACGTCCCGCCGGGCGCGGCCGAAGGCCCCTGCGTCCCGTACGCCGGGCTGGACATCGCCCTGATCGACGTCCCGCAGCAGGAGGGACAGCTCGACCTGCTGCTGCGGATCGAGCAGACCCCCGAGGGGGTCACCGCGGTCTTCTCGTACGACACGGACGTGCTCGACCGGGAGACGGTCGAGCGGTTCGCCGACGGGTACGAGCGGATGCTCGCGGCCGCCGTCGCCGGGCCGGATACCCCGGTCGCCGACGTGGAGCTGGCGGCGGAGGGGGAGCTGGCGGCGCTGCTGGCACTGGGCTCCGGCGGCGGCGCGGACTTCGCGTCGTTCGACGCCACCGACGAGTTCGATTCCTTCGAGAACGCCTGGGAGTACCGGTGAGCCTCAAAGTGGCCGTGATCGGCGCGGGACTGGGCGGACTGACCGCCGCCGCGGCCCTGTACGCCCGGGGCCTGGACGTGGCCGTCTACGAGCGGGGCACCGCCCTGCGCGAACAGGGCGTCGGCATGCACCTGGGCCCGAACGGGACCCGGCTGCTGGAACGCCTCGGCCTCGGCCCGCGCCTCGCCGAGCTCGCCGTGCGCCCGGACGCCCTGGAGGTGCGGGCCTTCCACAACGGCGCCCGGGTCGCCGAGCAGGAGATGGGTGAGGACTGGGAGCGCCGGTTCGGCGCCCCCTACCTCACCGTCCACCGCGGAGACCTGCACCGGATGCTGGCCTCCCTGGTGCCGGACGGGCGGATGCACACCGGCAAGGAGCTCCTGCGGTACGAGGAGGGCCCCGGCGGGGTGCTCCTGGAGTTCGCGGACGGCACCACGGCCACGGCCGACGTGCTGGTAGGCGCGGACGGGGTGCGCTCCGCGGTGCGCCGCGCGGTGGCCGGCCCGGACGCCCCCGTGTACTCCGGGAACAGCGCGCTGCGCGGCCTGGTCGACGCGGCGGACGTGCCCTCCCTGGACCCGCGCCGGATGTACATGTTCGCGGGCCCCGGCTCCCGCGTGCTGTGCTACCCGGTCAGCGGCGGGCGGCAGTTCACGTACGTGGTCGTCACCCCCGCGCCCGAGGGCGACGCGGAGTCCTGGACCAGCGCCACCGACCGGGCCGACCTCGACGCCGTGCTGGCCGGCTGGGCACCCGAGGTGCGCGAACTGGTGGCCGCGGCGGGCGAGGTGCGCCGCTGGGCCCTGTACGACCGGGCGCCCCTGGAGCGCTGGAGCACCCGGCGCGTCACCCTGCTCGGCGACGCGGCCCACCCGATGCTGCCCCACCACGGGCAGGGCGCCAACCAGGCCGTCGAGGACGCGGTGGCGCTCGCCCTGTGCCTGGCCCGCGCGGGCGAGGACGCGCCCGGCGTCGCCGCCGCGCTGGAGCGCTACGAAGCGGTGCGCCGCCCGCACACCACCCGGGTCCAGCTCGGATCGCGCACGGGCCGCCCCGCCCCGGCGGCGAACGGCCGCCCCGGTGGCGTCAAGGAGGCCGCCGAGGACGTGGGCTGGATCCTCGGCCACGACGTCGAGGCCGCCTTCGAAGCCCCCGCCGCCTTCGAGGCCCCCGAGCCCACCGCCGCCTGACCCCTGACGCACGCCCCCGACCCCAGGGCCCCCGACGCCGACCGGCGTCGGGGGCCCGTCGCGTTCCCGGACGTATATGGGCTCGATAGGGCATCGATAGCGCCCTCTTCAAGGATGGCCGCACCTGACCACGCGAAGGGAACAGCGATGAGCGAACAGCAGCACGAGGACACCGTCTACCGCGTCGTCCACAACGACGAGGAGCAGTACTCGATCTGGTGGGCCGACCGCGACCTGCCCGCCGGCTGGCACGCCGAAGGCACCGAGGGCAGCCGCGAGGAGTGCCTCGCCCGGATCACCGAGGTGTGGACCGACCTGCGCCCGGCGAGCCTGCGCCGCCGGATGGCCGCCGGATCCGCCGCCTGACCACCCGGACGGCCGAGCCACCCGGCGGGCCCCCGGGCCCCGGGAAGAGGCCGGCGCCACCCGATCCCGATGAAGGAGAGAACGTGAACGACCGTACGCAGTCGGGATCCGCCCCCGGCCGTCCGCTGCTGCCCGGCCTGTTCAGGGCCCAGGCCGCCCGCACCCCCGAGGCCCCCGCCGTGCTGAGCGCGGGCGCGGGCGTGTGGACGTACGCCGAACTGGAGGGTCACGCCGTCCGGTACGCCGCCGCCCTGCGCGCGGCCGGGGTGGCCCCCGGCGACTTCGTCGGCGTCTGCCTGCCGCGCGGCCCCGAACTGGTCGCCGCGCTGCTCGGTGTCTGGTTCGCGGGCGGCGCTTACGTCCCGCTCGACCCCTCCTATCCCGAGGCCCGGCTCGCCCTGGTCCTCCAGGACGCCGGCGCCCGCGTCGTGCTCGCCGGTCACGGCACCGCCGCCCGGCTGCCCGGCGGCGGCCCGCGCGTCCTGGACATCGCCGACGCCCCCGACACCGTGTCCGCCGCCGAGGCCGCCGCTTTCCCGGTGGCGCCCGACCCGGACCGGCCCGCGTACGTCCTGCACACCTCCGGCTCCACCGGCCGCCCCAAGGGCGTCCTCGTCCCGCACGGCGGCATCGCCAACCGGGTCCGCTGGCTGGCCCACCGGCACAAGCTCGGCCCGGCGGACCGGTTCCTGCTCAAGACCACCGTCGGCTTCGACGCCGCGGGGCTGGAACTGTTCTCGCCGCTCGTCAGCGGGGGAGCGGTGGCCGTGGCCCCCGAGGACGCCGAACGCGACCCGGCCGCGCTGCTGCGCGCCGTGGCCGAGCACGGCGTCACCGTCCTGCAGGGCGTCCCCTCCGTCTACCGGCGGCTGGCCGAACAGCCCGGCTGGGAGCGGGCCACCGCCCTGCGCCTGCTCTTCAGCGCGGGCGAGCCGCTGCACGCCGAACTCTGCCGCGCCCTGGCCGAACTGGCCCCGCGCGCCGAGATCTGGAACACCTACGGACCCACCGAGGCCTCCGTCGACATCACCGAGCACCGCTGGGACCCGGCGCAGCGCACCGGCGCCGTCCCCATCGGCCGCCCCATCGCGAACATGCGGGTCCTCGTCCTCGACCCGGCGGGCCGTCCCGTCCCCGTCGGCGTCCCCGGCGAGCTGCACGCGGGCGGCGTCGGACTCGCCCTCGGCTACCTGGGCCGCCCCGGCCAGAGCGCCGAACGCTTCGTGCCCGACCCGTACGGCGAGCCCGGCGAGCGGCTCTACCGCACCGGCGACCGGGTCCGCTGGCAGGCCGACGGCACCCTGGAGTACCTCGGCCGCCTCGACCACCAGGTCAAGGTCAACGGCGTCCGCATCGAGACCGGCGAGGTCGAGGCCGCGCTGGCCGCCCACCCGTGGGTGCGCGCCGCCGTGGCCGCCGCCGTGCCCGACGGCGCCGGCGGCCGGCGCCTGGTGGCCTGGGTGCAGTCCCGGGGCGAGCGGCTGCGTCCCGAGGAACTGCGCACGTTCCTGCGCCGCTCCCTGCCCGACCCGCTGATCCCCTCGCTGTACGTGCCGGTCGCCGACTTCCCGCTCACCGCCAACGGCAAGATCGACCGTTCCGCCCTGCCCGAGCCGGCCGCCGCCGCGGCCGAGGCGGAGGCCGCGCACGTCCCCGTACGCACCCCCGCCGAGCGGGTCGTCGCCGAGCAGTGGGCCGGTCTCCTCGGCATCCCCGCCGCCCGGATCGGCGCCACCAACGACTTCTTCCAGCTCGGCGGGGCCTCCCTGCTGCTGAGCCGGCTCGCGCAGGCGCTGACCGCCGCCTCCGGGACCGCCGTCCCGCTGCGCGCGCTGTTCACCGCCACCACCGTCGAGGCCCAGGCCGCGCTGCTGGCCGGCGCCCCCGGCCTCACCGGCGCCTTCGCCGAGGCCCAGGCCCAGGCCCGGGCCGATGACGACGACCGTGTCCGGCCCGTGCCGCGCACCGACGCCGGACTGCCGCTCTCGCCCGGCCAGCAGGGCCTGTGGCTGATGGACCGGATGCGCCCCGGCAGCGCCGAGTGGAACGCCCCCGTCTTCCTCACCCTGCCCCACCACTACACCGACGCGACGGTGGCCGCCGCCCTGACCGCGCTCGCCGCACGGCACGAGATCCTGCGCACCCGCTATGTCCTGCGCGCCACCGAGCCCGTCCAGATCACCGACGCCGAACCGCGCGTCGAACTGCGCGCCACCCGCGCGGAGAGCGCCGCGGCCCGGCACGCCCTGATCGAGGACGAGTTCGCCCGCCCCTTCGACCTGGAGCACGGGCCGGTCTGGCGCGCCCTGACCGTCCGGGGCGCCGACTCCCTCCACCTCGTCCTGTCCCTCCACCACATCGCCTGCGACGGCTGGTCCTCGGTCGTCCTTGAACGCGACGTCCTGGCCCTCGCCGAGGCCGTACACCACGGCCGCGAGGCCGTACTGCCCGCCCTGCCGGTCCAGTACGCCGACCACGCCGCGCACCAGCGCCGCCGGCTGGCCGCCGGGGGCGCGGGCGGTGAACGGGCCTACTGGAAGCGGGCCCTGGAGGGCATCGTCCCCGTCGACCTGCCCGCCGACCGGCCCCGTCCGGCCGTCCGCGACGGCGTCGGCGCCGCGCACGTCTTCACCGTCCCCGCCCCGCTCGCCGAGCGGGCCGCCGCCTACGGGCGCGGTCACGGGGCGACCCTCCAGCAGACGCTGCTGACCGCGTTCGGCGCGTTCGTCGCCCGCCTCACCGGCCACTGGGACGTGCCCGTCGGCGTGCCCGTCGCCGGGCGGGAGCGGCCGGAGGTCGCCGACGTCGTCGGCTTCTTCCTCAACACCCTCGTCCTGCGCTGCGACGCCCCGGCCGACGCCACCTTCGAGGAGGCGCTGATCCGGGTCCGCGACACCGCCCGCGCCGCCTTCGCCCACCAGGACCTGCCCTTCGACCGGCTCGTCGCCGAGCTGGACGACGCCCGTGACCCCGGCCGCACCCCGCTCTACCAGGTCATGTTCGACCTCCACGAGGAGGGCCGGACCGGCACCGCCACCGCCGACGACGACATCGAAGCCTTCCGGGGCGCCTGGCGCAGCGCCCGCACCGACCTCACCTTCGTGCTCCAGCGCCAGGGCGACGGCTCCCTGCTCGGTCTGGCCGAGTACGCCACCTCCCTCTTCGACCCGGCCACCGTCGAACGGTTCGCGGCCGGCTGGGTACGGCTGCTGGAGTCCCTGGTCGAGGACCCCCGGGGCCGCCTGGACCGGGCCGCCCTGCTCCCCGCCGCCCTGCGGGAGGAGATCCTCGCCCTCGGCCCCGGCGCCGCCGAACCGGGCGGCGCGGACCGCGCCGCCGACGCCTGCGTGCACACCGTGATCTCCGCCGTCGCCCGCACCGGCCCCCGGGAGACCGCCGTCGTCTGCGGCGCGGAGAGCTGGAGCTACGCCCGCCTCGAACGGCGCGCCGAGGCCTTCGCGCGCCGGCTGCGCGAGCTGGGCGCCGGGCCCGAGACCCCGGTCGCGGTCATGCTCGGCCGCACCCCCGACCTGATCGCCGCCTACCTCGGCGTGTGGAAGACCGGCGCCGCCTACGTACCGCTCGACGCGGCCGCGCCCGTCGAACGCCTCGGCTACGTCCTCCAGGACGCCGGGGTCCGGATCCTCGTCTCCGAGCTGTCCGGCGCCGTCCGGCTGCGCGGCCACCACGACGGGCCCTGGCTGGCCGTCGACACCGACGAACGCCTCACCGCCTTCGACGGCGCCGCCGAGGACACCGGGCTGGGCGGTGAGACCGGGCCGGGCGCCGCCGCTCTCGCCGCCTGCGGCGACCCCGGCACGGCCCACGACGGGCTCGGCGCGTGGTCCCGTACCGACGCCGCCACCGCCGACGATCCGGCCCGGCTCGCGTACGTCATGTACACCTCGGGCTCCACCGGCCGCCCCAAGGGCGTCGCCATCGAGCACCGCACCCTGCTGGCCATGCTCCGCGCCTCCCGGGCCCACCTGGACTTCGGCCAGGGCCCCGACGACGCCTGGCTGGCCCTGGCCCAGCCCACCTTCGACATCTCCTGCACCGAGCTGCTGATGCCGCTCACCGCCGGCGGCCGGGTCGTCCTGGCCCAGGAGCAGGACCTCGCCGACCACGCCGCGCAGCTGCGGCTCATCGAGGAGCACGGCGTCAGCCACCTCCAGGTCGCCCCGCCGCACTGGCAGATGCTCATCGACGCGGGCCTCGGGCGGCGCCCCCTCGTCGGCCAGACCGGCGGCGAACCCTGCCCGCCCGCCCTGGCCCGGGAACTGTCCCGGCGCCTGCTGCGCTTCGTCAACGAGTACGGGCTCACCGAGACCACCATCGCCGCCACCCGCTGGGACGCCCACGACACCGCCGCCTCCGTCCCCGTCGGCCGCGCCTACCCGCACGTCACCGCCCGGGTCCTGGACGCCTACCTGGAACCCGTCCCGTACGGCACCACCGGTGAACTGTGCGTCGGCGGCGCGGGACTGGCCCGCGGCTACCACGGCCGCGCCGGCCTGACCGCCGCCGCCTTCGTCCCCGACCCGTACGGCGCCCCCGGCGCCCGCCTCTACCGCACCGGCGACCGCGCCCGGATGCTGCCCGACGGCACCCTGGAGTTCGCCGGACGCGCCGACGGCCAGGCCAAGATACGCGGCCGCCGCGTGGAGACCGGAGAGGTGCAGGGCGTCCTCGCCGAGCACCCCGGGGTCGCCCAGTGCGCGGTCGTCGTCCACGGCGCCGGCCCCACCGCCGCGCTCGTCGGCTACTGGGTCCCGGCCACCGCCGCCGGCGCCACCCCGCCCGGCGACGCGGAACTCCTCGACCACTGCGCCCGCCGGCTGCCGGACTACATGGTCCCCGCCCTGCTGGTGCCGGTCCCGGAGATCCCGCTCACCCGCCACAACAAGGTCGACGTCAAGGCGCTGCCCGCCCCCGACCTGGCCGCCGCCCTCGCCGACGAGCCGTACACCGCGCCCGAGGGCCCGGTCGAGGAGATCGTCGCCGGGATCTGGGCCGAGGTCCTCGCCGGGGAGGACGGCACCACCCGCCGGATCGGCGCCCGCCAGGGCTTCTTCCGGATCGGCGGCAACTCCGTCCTCGCCGCCCGCGTCATCGCCCGCCTCCACGAGGAGTTCGACGTCGAGATGCCGCTGCGCGCCGTCTTCGAACACCCCACCGTCGCAGGGCTCGCCGCCGCCGTCGAAGAGGCCGTGCGCGCCGAGATCGAGACCCTCGACCACGCCGAACTCGCCATCGCCCACAGGGAGTACCAGCCGTGACCGCACCCACCGCACCCACGCAGGAAGAGCTGCGGGCGGAACTGCTGCGCAGGCGGCTCACCGGACGCGCGGGCCGCGCCACGGGCCGCGGCCCGGCCCGCTCCGGGATCCCGCGCGCCGACCGGGACGCCCCGCTGGCCCTCTCCGCCGGGCAGCGCCAGCTGTGGTTCCTCCACCAGCTCGACCCCGACAGCCCCGCCTACCTGCTGCCGCTCGCCCACCGGCTGCGCGGCACCCTCGACGAGAGCGCCCTGCGCCGCTCCTTCGACGCGCTGGCCGCCCGCCACGAGATCCTGCGCACCCGCTACCTCCTCGACGGCGGCGAGCCCCGCCAGGTCATCGACCCGGCCGGCCCCGTCGACTACGCCGTCAGCGAGGTCACCGGCGTCGAGGCCGCCGACCGCGACGCCGCCGCGGCCGCCTTCGCCCGGGCCCGCGCCACCGAGGTCTTCGACCTCGCCGCCGAAGCCCCGCTGCGGGTGCGCCTGCTGCGGCTGGCCGCCGACGACCACGTCCTGGTCGTCGTCATGCACCACATCGCCTGCGACGCCCTGACCCGGCCGCTGATCCTCGCCGACCTGGCCGCCTGCTACCGCGCCGCCGGGGCGATCACCGGCCCGCTGGACGGCGTACTGCCCGAACCGGCCGTCCAGTACGCCGACTACGCGGCCTGGCTGAACGCCCGCCAGTCCGGCCCCGCCGCCGAGGCCGCCCTCGACTGGTGGCGCGGACAGCTGGCCGGCAGCGAGCCCCTCGGCCTGCCCACCGACCGGCCGCGCCCCTCCGTGCGCGGCTGGGACGGCGCCGTCACCGCCTTCGACGTACCGGCCGGGGTCGCCGCCCGGCTGCGCGCCCTCGCCGAACAGGAGGGCGCCACCCTGTTCATGGTGCTGCTCAGCGCCTACCAGGCCCTGCTGGGCCGCTACGCCGGCAAGCGGGACGTCGCCGTCGGCACCGCCGTCTCCGGCCGCACCCGCCCCGAGCTCCAGCAGATGGCCGGCTACGCCTACAACAGCCTCGTGCTGCGCGGCCGCTGGCAGGGCGACCCGGCGTTCCGGGAGCTGCTGGCGGCCAACCGGACCACCGTCCTGGACGCCTTCGACCACCAGGACACCCCCTTCGACCGGATCGCCGACGAGCTGGAGCCCGAGCGGGACCTGTCCACCACCCCGCTCTTCCAGGTGATGTTCGACCTGGCCTCCGGGCACGGCTCCGACCGCCCCGACCTGCCGGGCCTGGAGGTCACCCCGGTCGCCGCGAGCGGCCGCATCGCCCGCTTCGACCTCACCCTGCACCTCGCCGAGCGCCCCGACGGCTCCCTGCACGGAGCCCTGGAGTACGCCACCGACCTCTTCGAGGACGCCACCGCCGAGCGGATCACCGGCCACTACGCGGCGCTGCTCGCGGCCGTCGCCGAACGGCCCGGCGCCCCCCTGTCCACCCTCTGCTTCCTCGGCGCGGCCGAACGGGCCCTGCTGCTCGACGGCCCCGCCGAACCGGTCGGCGCCCCCGTGGACGCCGCCGCGCTGAAGCCGGTCGTCCAGACCATCGGCGAGCAGATCGCCGCCACCCCCGGCGCCGTCGCCGTCCGGCACGCCTCCGGCGACCTCACGTACGCCGAACTCGACGCGCGCGCCGACCGGTTCGCCCGCCGCCTGGCCGGCCTCGGCGTACGCCCCGACGAGACCGTCGGCGTCCTGCTCGACCGCGGGCCCGACCTGGTCGCCGCCCTCCTCGGCATCTGGCGCGCCGCGGCCGCCTACGTGCCGATCGACCCGGGCTACCCCGACGAGCGCATCGCCTTCATGCTCGGCGACACCGCCACCCGCCTCGTGATCACCCAGTCCCGGCACGCCGGCCGCTTCGACGGCGCGGTAGAGCTGCTCGTCGTCGACGACCCGGCCGAGCGGACCGCCCTGGCCACCGCCGAAGCCGAACTGCCCGCCGTGCACGACCTCGACCAGCTCGCGTACGTCATCTACACCTCCGGCTCCACCGGCCGCCCCAAGGGCGTCCTCATCGGCCACCGGGGCCTGGCCAACTACCTCACCTGGACGGCCGGCGCCTACGCCACCGCCGGCACCGGCGGCGCCCCGCTGTTCTCCTCCGTCGCCTTCGACCTCGGCGTGCCCGATCTGTACGCCCCCCTCATGACCGGGCAGGCCGTCCACCTGCTGCCGCAGGACTTCGACACCGCCGACCTCGGCGCGCTGCTGGCCGAGGGAGGACCGTACGCCTTCATCAAGCTCACCCCCGGCCACCTCGACCTGCTCTCCCAGCAGCTCACCGACGTCCAGATCCGCGACCTCGCCGGCCTCGTCATCGCCGCGGGCGACTCCTTCACCCACCGCCTCGCCGAGCGCTGGGCCGCCGCCGCGGGCCCCGGCGGCACCCGCCTCGCCGCCGAGTACGGGCCCACCGAGATCACCGTCGGCAACTCGGCCCACTTCCTGCCCGCCGACGGCGCCGCCCACGGCCCGGTCACCACCGAACTCGTCTCCATCGGCCGGGCCATCCCGCACACCACCATGTACGTGCTGGACGAGGGCCTGCGCCCGCTGCCGCTGGGCGTCCCCGGCGAGGTGTGGATCGGCGGCGCCGGCCTGGCCCGGGGCTACGCCGGCCGGCCCGACCTGACCGCCGAACGCTTCCTGCCCGACCCCTACGGAGCCCCCGGCGCCCGCCTCTACCGCACCGGCGACCTCGCCCGGGTCCTGTCCGACGGCAGCCTCGACTTCCTCGCCCGCCTCGACCACCAGGTCAAACTCCGCGGCTACCGCATCGAACTCGGCGAGGTCGAGACCGCCCTCACCGCGCTGCCCGCCGTCGCCGAGGCCGTCGCCCTGGTCCGCGAGGACACCCCGGGCGACAAGCAGCTCGTCGCCTACGTGGTCCCCGCGCCCGGCGCCGCCGACGCGGACCTCGCCCCCGCCGCCCTGCGCGACGCCCTCGGCGAGGCCCTGCCCGGCTACATGGTGCCCTCCGCCTACCTGCGCCTCGCCGCCCTCCCGCTCACCGCCAACGGCAAGCTGGACCGGCGCGCCCTGCCCGCCCCCGGCCGCGCCGCCACCACCGTCGGCGAGCACGTGGCGGCGCGCGACGCCGCCGAGGCCTCCATCGCCGCCGTCTGGGCCGAGGTCCTCGGTCTGGAGACGGTCGGCGTCCACGACAACTACTTCGACCTCGGCGGGGACTCCATCCGCGCCGTCACCCTCGTCGGCGCGCTGCGCGAGGCCGGCTGGGAGACCAGCGTCCGCGACGTCTTCGAACACCGTACGGTCGCCAAGCTGCGCGCCGCCCTCGGCGACCAGGCCGGCGACGGCTGCGCCGCACGGGCCGACGGCCCCGTCGCGCCCTTCGCCCTGATCGGCGACGCGGACCGGGCCGCCCTGCCCGCCGACGTCACCGACGCCTACCCGGTCTCCCGGATCCAGGCGGGCATGCTGGTCGAGATGCACGGCCGCAGCGGCGAGAACCGCTACCACAACATCACCTCCTTCCGGATCCGCGACGAACTCCCCTTCGACCCCGAGGTGTTCCAGCGGGCGGCCGACCTCATCGTGGAACGCCACGAGGTGATGCGGACCTCCTTCGCGTTCTCCGGCTACAGCGAGCCCCTCCAGCTCGTCCACGCCGTCGGCGCCGTCACCATGCCCTGCCTCTTCGAGGACCTGCGCCACCTGCCCCGCGAGGACCGCGAGTCCACCCTGTGGTCCTTCGCCGACCGCGACCGCGAGGAGCTGTTCGACCTCGGCGCCGCCCCGCTCATGCGGATGGCCGTCCACCTCGTGGACGACGCGAGCTGGTGGCTGTCCATCACCGAGTGCCACCCCGTCATCGAGGGCTGGAGCTACCACTCCCAGTTGATGGAACTGCTGCGCGCCTACCGCGCGATCCGCGCCGGCGGCGCACCCGACCCGGCCCCGCCCGTCCCGGCCGTGCGCTACGCCGACTTCATCGCCGGCGAGCTGCGCTCCCTGGCCGGCGCCGAGGACCGCGCTTACTGGCGTCAACTAGTCGACGGCCATGAGAAGTTCACCGTCCCGACGGGCTGGGCCGGCGACCCGCACGGCCCCGACGAACGCTACCGCCTCGACCTCGCCCTCGGCGACCTGGAACCGGGCCTGCGCGCCCTCGCCTCCGCCGCCGAGGTCCCGTACAAGAGCGTGCTGCACGCCGCGCACAGCAAGGTCCTCTCCCTGCTGACCCGGGCCCGCGCCTTCCGCGGCGGCATGGTCGCCGACGCCCGCCCCGAGGAGGCCGGCGCCGAACGCGTCTCCGGCATGTACCTCAACTCCGTGCCCTTCCCCTACCACGAGGGTGCCGCCGCGACCTGGGGCGATCTCGCCCGTGAGGTCTTCGCCCGCGAGGTCGAGCTGTGGCCGCACCGCCGCTACCCGATGCCCGCCATGCGCGTGGCCGGCGGCGAGAGCCACCTGATCGACGTGCTCTTCCACTACCTGGACTTCCACCAGGTCGACGTGGAGCTCATCGACATCATGGCCAGCCGCGACGACAGCCCCAACGAGTTCCCGCTCGTCGTCGGCACACCCGTACGCGGCCACCTCTCGATCGCCTCCCGCACCCGGACCCTCTCCCGGGCGGCGGCCGAGCGGCTCGCCGCCCTCTACAAGGCCGTGCTCGCGGACATGGCCCGCACCGGGGCCGACGGCGACGCCCGCACCGGCTTCCCCACCCACCAGGAGCGCGCCCGCCTCGCCGCCCCCGCCCTCCCGCACCCCGAGACCCCCCTCGACACCCTCGTCGCCTTCGAGGCGCAGGCCGCGCGGACCCCGTGGGCCACCGCCCTCAGCGGCGCCGGAACCCCGCCGTCCGGGACCTCGTACGCCGAACTGGACGTGCGGGCCAACCGGTTCGCCCGGCGGCTGCGCGCACTCGGCGCGGGCCCCGAGAGCCGGGTCGCGGTCCTGCTGGACCGGGGGCCCGAGCTGGTCGCCGCCCTGCTCGGGGTCTGGAAGGCCGGCGCGGCGCAGCTGCCCGTCGACCCCTGCGCCCCCGACGCCCACCTCGCCGCGCTCGGCTTCGATCTGGTGCTCACCCAGGACGCGTACGCCGGCCGGTTCGCCGCCGCGGGCGCCGCCGGACGGGTGCTGCTCGCCGGGGACGTCTCCGACGAGGGCGACGGCGGCCCGCTCGGCCTGGACCTCGATCCCGACCGGCTCGCCTACGTCCTGCACACCTCGGGCTCCACCGGCACCCCCAAGGGCGTCGAGATCAGCCACCGTTCGCTCGCCCACTACCTCGACTGGGCCGTACGGGCCTACGCCGAGACCGGCTCCGGCGGCGCCCCCTGGTTCACCTCGGCCGGCTTCGACCTCGGCCTGCCCGCCCTGTACGCGCCCCTGCTGACCGGCCGGGCCGTACGGCTGCTGCCGCAGGACTGGCAGCCGCAGGAGCTCGGTCGGCTGCTGATGGCCGGGGCCCCGTACGCCTTCATCGGACTCACCCCCGGACACCTGCGGTTGCTGGAGGCGCAGCTGAGCGACTCCGAGCTCGGCGGCCTCGCCGGTATCGCGGTCTGCGCCGGCGACGCCTACCCGACGGCGCAGGCCGAACGGGTCGGCGCCCGCATCGCCGCGGCCGGCGGCGCGATGCTGCTCGGCGCCGAGTACGGGCCCACCGAGGCGACCGTCGCCGCGACCTTCGGGCACGTCCGCCCGAGCACCGGGCGCCCCCTCGTCCCGCTCGGCTCGAACCTGCCCGGCGTGCTGCTGCGGGTCCTCGACGACCGGCTCCGGCCGGTGCCCGACGGGGTCACCGGGGAGGTGTGGCTCGGCGGCGAGGGGCTGGCCCGCGGGTACGCCGGGGCGGCCGCCCTGACCGCTGAATCGTTCCTGCCCGACCCGTACGGCCTGCCCGGCACCCGCCTCTACCGCACCGGCGACCTCGCCCGGATCCTGCCCGGCGGCGCCCTGGAGTTCACCGGCCGCGCCGACGAACAGGTCAAGATCCGCGGCCACCGCGTCGAACCCGGCGCGGCCGAGGCGGCCCTGACCGCCGACCCCGCCGTCCGCGAAGCGCTCGTCGTGCCGGTGGACGCCGCCGACGGCGGCAAGCGGCTCGCCGCCTGGGTGGTGCCCGCCGACGGACACCCCGTCGAGGTCCGCGCCCTGCGCGACCGGCTGCGTACCGTCCTGCCCGCCGCCGCCGTACCCGCCACCGTCACCGTCGTCGCCCAGCTCCCGCTCACCGCGCACGGCAAGCGGGACAAGGCCGCCCTGGCCTCCCGCGAGGCCACTGCGACCGCGCTGCCCTACACCGCCCCGCGCACCGACCTGGAGAAGGTGCTCGCCGAGGTCTGGGCCGAAGTCCTCGGCCTCGAACAGGTCGGCGTGCACGACGACTTCCGCGACCTCGGCGGCGACTCGCTGCTCGTCGCCCCGCTGCTCGTCGCCGCCCGCGCGCACGGGCTCACCCTCGACCTCGCCACCGCGCTGCGCCACCACACCGTCGCGCAGACCGCCGCCGCACTCGAAGACGGCGCAGACCACCCCGAGAAGGGCTGATCCGATGGACCCGCTGCACACGTACGACCGGCCCGGCCGGCGCCCGGCGCGCCACCTCATCTCCATCGACGACCTCACCGACCGGGACCTGCGCCGCGTCGTCGCCCGCGGCGCCGCGTTCTCGGCGGGCACCGCCACCGGCTCCCGCGCCCTGGACGGCCTGGTCGCCGGCGTCTACTTCGCCAAGACCTCCACCCGGACCCGTACCGCCTTCTCCTCCGGGGCGCTGCGCGTGGGCGCCCGCATCGTGGCCTACGGGCCGGGCGACCTCCAGCTGAACACGGGGGAGTCCGTCGAGGACACCGGACGCGTGCTGTCCGGGATGCTCGACGTCCTCGTGGCCCGCACGGCCGGCCCCGAGGCCGAACTGCGCGGCTGGGCGAGCCAGGACCGGATGGCCGTGGTCAACGCGATGAGCGCCGAGGAACACCCCACCCAGGCCCTGACCGACCTCACCACGCTGCTGCGCCACTTCGGCCGGATCGAGGGGCTGCGCGTGCTCTACGTCGGCGAGGGCAACAACACTGCGGCCGCGCTGGCGCTGGCCCTGACCCGCTTCCCCTCCGTCCACCTCGAACTGCGCACCCCGCCCGGCTACGGGCTGATCCCCTCGGTCACGGCCCGGGCCCGCGCCCAGGCCGAGCGCACCGGAGCCGTGTTCACCGAGCGGCACGACACGGCCGCGCTGCCCGGCGACTTCGACGTCGTCTACACCACCCGCTGGCAGACCACCGGCACGCGGAAGCCGGACCCCGACTGGCGGGAGATCTTCGCCCCCTTCCAGGTCACCTCCGCGCTGTGGGACACCAGCCCGCGCGCCGTCTTCATGCACGACCTGCCGGCCCACCGGGGCGAGGAGGTCACGGCGGAGGTGCTGGACGGGCCGGCGAGCATCGCGTTCGCTCAGGCCACCAACAAGATGCACAGCGCCATGGCCGTACTGGAGTACACCCGCTCCGGCCTTCCGGCGGACCCCGCCGCCGCGCTCGACGAGGCGCTGCTCGCGCCGGCCGTACGGTGACCCCGCCGCCGAAGACGGTGACGGACCCGGCGGTCCTCCCGTGGGACCTCGCCACCGGCCCCGCCCCCACGGAGGAGACCCGGGAACAGGCGTCCCTCACCGCCGAACCCCGGCCGGTCGTGCGCTCGGAGCCGGGTCTCCCGTCCGAGCCGGGTCTCCAGGCCGAGGTGGAGCCCCCGGCCGAGCCGGGCCCGCAGGCCGAGCCCGAGCCCCCCGCCGTGCCGCTGCGGCGCAACCGGGACTTCGGGCTGCTGTGGGGCGGCGCCGGGCTGTCGCTGCTCGCCGGCCGGGCCACCGCCGTCGCCTATCCGCTGACCGTCCTGTGGGTCACCGGCTCGCCCGGCGACGCCGGACTGGTCGGCACCGCCCTGCTGCTCCCGCAGCTCCTCGTCCAGCTCCCCGGCGGCGCCCTCGTGGACCGCTGGGACCGGCGCCGGATCATGCTGGGCGCCGGCCTCGGCCAGGCGCTGGTCGCCGCGGCCGTCGCCGCCCTGCTGCTCAGCGGCCACGTCTGGCTGTGGGCCCTGCTCGCCGCCGCCTTCGTGGAGGGCACTCTCGGCGTCCTGCACCAGCTCGCCGAGCGGGCCGCCGTCCCCGCCGTGGTCCCCGCCGCGCAGCTGCCCTCCGCCCTCACCGGCAACGAGGCCCGGACCCGGGGCGCCGCCATCGCCGGGCAGCCGCTCGGCAGCGCCCTGGTCGCCCTGGGCACGTCCCTCCCGTTCGTGGCCGCCCTCGTCGGCCAGCTCGCCTCCGTCGCCCTGCTCTTCGGGGTCCGGGGCAAGCTCCAGGCCGAACGCACCGGGCCACGCCCCGATCTGGTGCAGGACGTCAAGGAGGGGCTCGTCTGGATGTGGCGCCAGCACTTCCTGCGCGCCGTCATGGCCGCCGTGGCCGTCTCCAACGTGCTGTTCCAGGGCCTCAACCTGGCCGTCATGACCGGCATCCAGGAGAACCACGGCTCCCAGTTCCAGATCGGCGTGGTCCTCTCGCTGAGCGGGGCCGGCGGACTCGTCGGTGCCATCAGCGGCGGCTGGTGGGCCACCCGCTTCCCCCTGCGGACCCTGGTCCTCGGCGGACTGGCCGTGTGGACCGCCCTCATGGTGCCCGTCGCGTTCCTGCGCGACCCCTACGCCCTCGGCGCGCTCTTCGCCGCCAGCGGCTACGTCGGCGGCGTGTTCAACGTCGCAGGCGGGGTGTTCATGGTCCGCGTCGCCCCCGACCGGATGCGGGGGAGGGCCAACTCCCTGGCCATGCTGGTCGGTTCGGGCGCCATGGCGGCCGGCCCGGTGGCCGCCGGATTCGCCCTGGAGGCCTTCGGCCCCACCCGTACGGTGCTCGGCCTGAGCGCCGCCATGGGCCTCACCGCGCTCCTCGCGCTGCTCTCGCCCGCCCTGCGCCGCGACCCGCTCGCCAAGGGCCCGCGCGAGGCCTCGTAACGACTCCCGGCCCCGCCTCTGACCTGCGCGAACAGCGATATAGGGCAGGTATGGCGGGGCCCGCGAGAGTGGAGCCACCGCACCACCCGATGATCCGTCCGCACCGAGACAGAGCCAGAAGGAGCACGACCATGCCGCTCAACTCCATGGACCGCAGGAGCGTCCTGCGGACCGCCCTGGGCGCCGCGGGCGCCGCGGCCGCGGTCACCGTCATCGGCGCCGGCCCGGCCGCCGCCCACAGCGGCCGCCACCCGCGGCTTCCCCAGGTCGAGGGGATGGTCGGCGATCGCTGGGCGAACGAGTTCTGGTACGCGTACGACGAGATGTCGTACTACACGCCGAACGACGAGATGAAGGCCGCGGTCGCCGCGATCACCGGTCCCTTCGGCGGGTTCACCCAGTCGTACGACGCCTGGGCCGCCACCCGCAAGGGCGGCCGCTACCCGCGCAGCTGGATGGAGCTGATCCAGCCCAACCGCAAGCACTTCGAGGTGCTCTCCCGCAACCAGCGGGCCGTCTACGACAAGTTCTACGGCCACGACCCCAAGGGCCTGGTCTTCGCCTTCCAGGAGTTCGGCCAGGGCACCCTGTTCGACCCGCGCCGCCCGGCCGGCAACAAGGTCCACATGATGAACTCCACGCCGCCGGAGGCGACCCACGCCTACCACCGCTGGCACCCCTTCCTGCAGTCCTTCCAGCTGCTGGGCATCGACCGCGCCTACTGGGCGCACATCAACCGCCTCGCCGGCGCCGCCTGGGAGCTGCAGTCCCTCGCCAAGCCGGTCACCGACGCCAACGACAACAAGCACCTGCCGCGGCACACGGTCGACCGGGTCACCGCCAAGTGGCTCTTCCGCTCCACGGACCGCGTCAACCAGGCCTTCGACGTCTGGCCGTACCCGGTCGACCTCGGCCAGTAAGCCCGCTTCGCCACCCGTTCCCCACGACTCAGGAGGATTGGCACACCATGCGTGACACGACCGGCTCTTCACCCCGAATCGGCGTCTGGATGGTCGGCGCGCGCGGCTCGGTCGCCACGGCGGCCCTCGCCGGCGCCGCCGCCGTCGTCGCGGGTGCCGCCTCCCCCGTCGGGTGCGTCACCGAAACGCCCCCGTTCCGTGACGCACCTCTGCCGGCCCTCGCCGACCTCGTGTTCGGCGGCCACGACGTCGTCGACACCCCCCTGTCGGCGAGGGCCGGCCAACTCGCCGCGGCGGGCGTGCTGCCCCACGCCGTACTGAAGGCGCTGGACACCCCGCTCGCCGCCGCCGAGCTGGAGATCCGCGACGGATCCGCCCGCCCCGGCGAGTCCCAGTCCCGGACCGCCGCCCGGCTCGCCGAGGACATGGCCGCCTTCCGCGACCGGCACGGCCTCGAACAGGTCGTCGTCGTCAACGTCTCCTCCACGGAGCCGCTGCCCGAACCCGACCCGGCCTTCCTCACCCTGGCCGCCCTGGAGGCCGCCCTCGCCGCCGGCACCCTCACCCTGCCCGTCAGCTCCCTCTACGCCTACGCCGCCTTCACCGCGGGCTGCGCCTACGTCAACTTCACCCCCTCCGCGGGCGCGGCCCTGCCCGCCCTGGAGGAACTGGCCCGACTGCGCGGCGTCCCGCACGCCGGGCGCGACGGCAAGACCGGCGAGACCCTCGTCAAGAGCGCCCTCGCCCCGATGTTCACCCAGCGCGCCCTGCGCCTGCGGTCCTGGTCCGGCACCAACCTGCTCGGCGGCGGCGACGGGGCGACCCTCGCCGACCCGGCGGCGGCCCGGTCCAAGACCGAGTCGAAGCAGCGCAGCCTGGAGGAGACCGTCGGCCACCCCGTCCAGGGCCAGACGCACATCGACAACGTCCCCGAGATGGGGGAGTGGAAGACCGCCTGGGACCACATCTCCTTCGAGGGCTTCCTCGGCGTCCGCATGACCATGCAGTTCACCTGGCAGGGCTGCGACTCCGCGCTCGCCGCCCCGCTGGTCCTGGACCTCGTACGGCTGGCCGCGCTGGCCGTCCGGCGCGGCGAGTCGGGGGCGCTGGCCGCCCTCGGGTTCTTCTTCAAGGACCCGGCCGGCTCCGCCGAGCACAACCTGACCCTCCAGTACGAGGCCCTCACCGCGTGGGCCACCGCCCCCCACGGCGCCCCGCTGACGGCGGGCCGGCCGTGAGCCCCGCACCGGCCGCCACCCTGCCGCGGGCCGGATCCGGCCCACGGGACGGCGCGGCCGTGGCGCCCGTGCCGGAGCGGCCGCTGCGCCTGCCGCCCTTCCCCGGCCGGGCCTTCCGGGCCCGGCGCACCCTGCGCGCCTACGCCGAACTCGTCCGGGCGCCCGCCGCCCTCACCGTGCCCGGCGACGTCCTGGCCGGCGCGCTGGCCACCGGACGCGGCACCGGCGCCCGCACCCTCGGCCTCGCCGCCTCCTCCGTCTGCCTCTACTGGGCGGGCATGGCCCTCAACGACTGGGCCGACCGCGAGCTCGACGCCGTGGAACGCCCCGAACGCCCGCTGCCCTCCGGCCGGATCCGCCCCCCGGCGGCCCTGGCCACCGCCGCCGGACTCACCGCGGCCGGCCTCGGCATCGCCACCCTGGCCGGCGGCCGGCGCACCGCCCTGCGCCGGACCCTGCCGCTGGCCGCCGCCGTCTGGGCCTACGACCTCGGGGCCAAGTCCACCCCCCTCGGCCCCGCCGTCATGGCCACGGCCCGCGCCCTCGACGTACTGCACGGCGCCGGGCCCGCCCCGGTCCGCCCCGCCCTCGCCCCGGCGGCGGCCGTCGCCGTCCACACCCTGGGCCTGACCCGGCTCAGCCGCCACGAGGTCGACGGCGCCCCGCCCCGCGAGGCGGCGCTCGCCCTCGCCGCCGCCACCGTCGCGGCCGCCGCCACCACCGGGCCCCGGCCCGGCCCCGCCCAGGCGGCCGCCCTCGGGCTCTACGCCGCCGGCTACGGGCCCGCCCTCACCCGGGTGCTGCGCACCCCCGACGCCCCCCACGTGCGCCGGGCCGTCGGCGCCGGCATCCACGCCCTGCTGCCCCTCCAGGCCGCCCTGGCCGCCCGGGCCGGCGCCCCCCGTACCGCGGGGGTGCTGGCCGCGGCCCTCCCGGTGGTCCGCCGCCTCTCCCGGAAGGTGTCCTCCACATGAGCGCCCCGACCGGGCTCCGGTTCTCGTACGGCACCAACGGCCTCGCCGACCACCGGCTGGCCGACGCGCTGCGGCTGCTCGCCGACCTCGGCTACGCGGGCGTCGCGCTGACCCTGGACCACCAGCACCTGGACCCGTACGCACCCGGCCTCGCCGCCCGCGTCGCCGAGGTCCGGCGCGCCCTGGACGCCACCGGCCTGGCCGTCGTCGTCGAGACCGGCGCCCGCTACCTGCTCGACCCCCGCCGCAAACACCGCCCGACCCTGCTCTCCGCCGAGCCGGAGGGCCGCGAACGGCGCCTGGACCTGCTGCGCCGGGCCGTCGGCATCGGCACCGAACTGGGCGCCGGGGCCGTCCACTTCTGGAGCGGCACCGCCGACGCCGGCACCACCCGCGAGCAGGCCTGGCAGCGGCTGGTCGACGGCTGCGCCGAGACCGTCGGGCACGCCGAGGCCGCCGGGATCGACCTCGCCTTCGAACCCGAGCCGGGCATGCTCGTCGCCGACCTCGCCGGATACCGCCGGCTGCTGGCCGACCTGGGCCGCCCGGACCGCTTCCGGCTCACCCTGGATCTCGGCCACTGCCGCTGCCTGGAGCCGTACCCGGTCGCCGAATGCGTCGCGCTGGCCGCCGACCGGCTGGCCCACGTCCAGATCGAGGACATGCGCCGGGGCACCCACGAGCACCTGCCCTTCGGGGAGGGGGAGATCGACTTCCCGCCCGTCCTCGGCGCCCTCGCCGACGCGGGCTACCGGGGCCTGGTCTCCGTCGAACTCCCGCGCCACAGCCACGCCGGGGCCGAGACCGCCCGCCACAGCATCGCGTTCCTGCGCACGGCGGGACGCGGCGCCGGTGCCTCGTCCGGCGCCGCGTCCCGCCCCGCATCCGGTGCCGCGTCCGGCCCCGAGTCCCGGCCCGCGTCCGGCGTCTCGTCCGGTGCCGCGTCCGGCCCCGCGTCCCGCCCCGACCGTCCGCAGTCAGAGCCGAAGAAGGAGGCCGTACCGGTATGACCGCTCCCACGCTCGCCCCGCCCGCCCCGGTGGCGCCCGCCACCGCCGCCGACCTCGCCGTGCACGACGCGCTGACCCTGCGCACCCTGACGGAGTCGCTGCGCTCCGTCCTCGACCAGGAGCACCGGGCCCGGCTCACCGCCGACACCGCCGCCGTGGCCGCGACCGGCCCCGCCGCCCTGGACCGCCGCTTCCCGGCCGCCGGACGCGACTACCGCCGCGGGCCGCTGCCCGGCTGGGCCGACTGGGCCGTCGAGGACGCCGTACGCACCACCCTGCTGCTCGCCCTGACCCGCCACGGCATCACCGGCGCCGCCCTCGCCCGGGAAGCCGGCGAGCGCTACGCCCACGGGGACGCCGCCGAGCGGCGCGGCGTCCTGCGCGCCCTGCCGTTCCTGCCGGTCGGCGACCGCGCGGTACACCTCACCGACGACGCCGTACGGACCAACGACAACCGCCTCATCGCCGCCGCCCTCGGCCCCTACGCCCGCGCCCACCTCGACCAGTACCGCTGGCGCCAGGCCGTCCTCAAGTGCCTGTTCACCGGCATCCCGCTGGCCAAGGTCGCCGGACTGCACGAGCGCCGGGACGCCGAACTCGCCCGCATGGCCCACGGCTTCGCCGCCGAGCGGCGCGCCGCCGACCGCCCCGTGCCGGCCGACCTGTGGGCCGTAGCCACCCTCGACCACTGACGCCACCACCCACCCCGACCGGAGCCCGACCATGCGCATCTTCGACCCGCACATCCACATGACGTCCCGCACCACGGACGACTACCGAGCGATGCACGCCGCCGGCGTCCGCGCGCTGGTCGAGCCCGCGTTCTGGCTTGGGCAGCCGCGCACCTCCCCGGCCAGCTTCACCGACTACTTCGACGCGCTGCTGGGCTGGGAGCCGTACCGGGCCGCGCAGTTCGGCATCAGCCACCACTGCACCATCGGCCTCAACCCCAAGGAGGCGAACGACCCGCGCTGCACTCCCGTCCTGGACCTGCTGCCCCGCTACCTCGCCAAGGACGGGGTCGTCGCCGTCGGCGAGATCGGCTACGACACGGTCACCGAGGCCGAGGACCACGCCTTCGCCGTCCAGCTCTCCCTCGCCGTCGAGTTCGCCCTGCCCGCGCTCGTCCACACCCCGCACCGCGACAAGGCGGGCGGCACCGAACGCTCCCTGGCCGTGATCCGCGAATCCGGCATCGACGCCGGCTTCGTCGTCCTCGACCACCTCAACGAGGTCACGGTCCGCGAGGTCCGCGACTCCGGCTGCTGGATGGGCTTCTCCATCTACCCCGACACCAAGATGACCCCGGAGCGGATGGTCGCCATCCTCAAGGAACACGGCACCGAACGGATCCTCGTCAACTCGGCCGCCGACTGGGGCCACAGCGACCCGCTGCTCACCCGCGCCACCGGCGAGGCCATGCTCGCCGCCGGCTTCGACGAGGACGACGTCGACCGCGTGCTGTGGCGCAACCCGGTCGCCTTCTACGCCCAGTCCGGCCGCCTGGGCCTCGACGGCACGGCGACCTTCGAACCGCGCGACGAGCAGGCCGCGGGACTGTACGCCGGGAACTCCATCGCCCGCGGCGGAAACTGATCGGGAAAGAGGGACCGCCTGATGCGCTTCCGTCACCGGGACGGCACCTCCGTCCACCTCTCCTACTGCACCAACGTGCACCCCGCCGAAACCCTCGACGGGATCACCGCCCAGCTCGCCGCCTACGCCGAACCGGTCCGCCGGGCCACCGGGGAGTCCGTCATCGGCCTCGGCCTGTGGCTGCCCGTCGACGCGGCGGCGGCCCTCGCCGCCGACCCGGCCGCCGTGGCCCGGCTGCGGCGCGAGCTCACCGCCCGCGGACTGGAGACCGTCACCCTCAACGGGTTCCCGTACAAGGGCTTCCACGCCCCCGTCGTCAAGCGGGCCGTCTACTACCCGGACTGGTCCGAGCCCGCCCGGCTGGACTACACCCTGAACCTGGCCCGCGTCCTCGCCGGGCTGCTGCCCGACGACGCCGAGCGCGGCTCGGTCTCCACCCTGCCGCTGGCCTGGCGCACCGCCTGGTCGCGGACCCAGCGGGCCGCCGCTTCCCGTCAGCTCGACACGCTCGCCGCCGGACTGCGCCGCGTCGAGGCGGAGACCGGCCGGACCGTACGCGTCGCCGTCGAGCCCGAGCCGGGCTGCGTCGCCGAGACCACCGCGCAGGCCGTCGAGGCGCTCAAGGGCGTCGACCACGACTGGATCGGCCTGTGCCTGGACGCCTGCCACCTCGCGGTCGCCCACGAGGACCCGGACACCGCCGTCGCCGAACTCCTCACCGCCGGGCTCCAGGTCGTCAAGGTCCAGGCGTCCAGCGCCCTGGAGGCCGCCGATCCCGCAGACCCGCTGGTCCGCGAAGCGCTCGCGGCCTTCGCGGAACCCCGCTTCCTGCACCAGACCCGCGAACCCGGACGCCCCGGCACACCGCTGCTCGGCTCCGACGACCTCGGGCCCGCCCTCGCCGGAGCCCTGCCCGGGGAGGCCCCGTGGCGGATCCACTACCACGTGCCGTTGCACCAGGAGCCGGCCCCGCCGCTCGCCTCCACCGGCCCGGTGCTCCGCGAGACCCTGCGGACGCTGTTCGGCGGGGACCACGCCGTCACCGATCACGTCGAGGTGGAGACGTACACCTGGTCCGTCCTGCCCGAGGCCAGCCGGCCGGTGGGCGACGCCGGGCTGGCCCGGGGCATCGCCGCCGAACTCCGCTGGACCGCGCGGGAGCTGACCGCGCTCGGCCTGACCCCCCTCGTCCCGGGAGCCTCCCGCGCCCCCGGCGACCGCCTCGCGCAGAAGGAGCCCGGATCGTGACCCCGACCCCCGCCGCCCGGCGCAAGACCGCCGTCCTGTGCACGGTCGGCCTCACGCCCCGGCTGCTGCCGCACATGCCGAACGTACGGGCCATCGGCGAGCAGGGCTTCGCGGCGCCCCTCGACACCGTCTTCCCCGCCGTCACCGCCACCGTCCAGGCCACCCTCACCACCGGCACCCTGCCGCGCGAGCACGGCGCCGTCGGCAACGGCTGGTACTTCCGCGACCACGGCGAAGTGATGATGTGGCGCCAGCACAACGCCCTGGTCGGCGGCGAGAAGGTCTGGCAGGCCGCCCGGCGCCGCGACCCGGACCACACCACCGCCTATCTGTGCTGGTGGTGGGCGATGGGCGCCGACGTCGACACCGTCCTGACCCCGCGCCCCGTCTACCACTACGACGGCCGCAAGGCCCCCGACTGCTACACCGTCCCGGCCAACCTGCGCGACGAACTGACGGCCACACAAGGCGAGTTCCCGCTCTTCAACTACTGGGGCCCGACCGCCTCCCTCGCCTCCACCCGGTGGATCGCCGGCGCCGCCCGGCACGTGGCGGACACCCGCGACCCCGACCTGTCCTTCATCTACGTCCCGCACCTCGACTACGACCTCCAGCGCTTCGGCCCCGACTCGCCCGAGGCGGTCCGCGCCGCCCGCGAGGCCGACGCCGCGCTCGGCCCGCTCCTCGACGACCTCCGCGCCCGCGGCACCACCGTCGTCGCGCTCAGCGAGTACGGCATCTCGCCCGTCAGCCGGCCCGTGGACATCAACCGCGCGCTGCGCCGCGAGGGCCTGCTGTCCGTCTACGCCCAGCGCGGGATGGAGTACCTCGACCCGCACACCTCCCGCGCGTTCGCCGTCGCCGACCACCAGGCCGCCCACGTGTACGTCGCCGACCCCACGGACATCCCGCGGGTGCGCGACGTACTGAAGTCCCTGGACGGGGTCGACGAGGTCTGGGACCGCACCCAGCAGGCCGACTACGGCATCGACCACCCGAACGCCGGCGAGCTGGTGGCCGTCTCGGAGCCCGACGCCTGGTTCACGTACTACTACTGGCTCGACGACCAGCGTGCCCCCGACTTCGCGCGCGGCGTCGAGATCCACCGCAAGCCCGGCTACGACCCGGCCGAGCTGTTCTTCGATCCCGCCGATCCGGCGGCCAAGGCGAAGGCGGTCCTGGCGGTGCTGAAGAAGAAGGCGGGCCTGCGCGCCCCCCTCCAGGTGGTGCCGCTCGACCCGGGATGCGTCCGGGGCAGCCACGGACGGCTGCCCGGGGACGACCGGGACGGGCCGCTGCTGCTCTGCTCGGACCCGTCCCAGGAGCGCGCCCGCTACCACGCCACCGAGGTGAAGGACCTGCTCCTGCGCCTGGGTGGACTGACCTGACAACGCCCTCAAGGGGGAGAGGAGGATCCGATGACCAGCCAGACCCTGGCCGCCGTCCGCGGCCCCATCGACCACACCCACGGGACGGGCGTCCTGCCCGTGCCCGGATCGGCCGCACGGGAGGCGGCCGGGCTGAAGGCCACGGGGGAGGCCCACGTCTGGTGGTGGCTGCTCGGGGACCACGTCGACCAGGCCGACTTCGACCTGCTGGACGAGGTCGAGCAGGTCCGCGCCCGGCGCTTCCGGCACGAACGGGACGCCGCCGCGTTCACCCGGACCCGCGCCGGGGCCCGCCGCGCCATCGGCGAACTGCTCGGCGTGGACGCCCGTACGGTGGCCCTCGGCCGCCGGGTCTGCCCCGGCTGCGGCGACCTGGAGCACGGCCCGCCGGCGGTGGCCAGTCCCGCCGTGGGGCTCGCGCTGAGCCTGACCCGGACGAGCGGCTGCGGGGTGCTGGCGCTGCACGCCGGTGACTGGATCGGCGTGGACATCGAGGCGCTGCGGCCCGTCGCGTCGGGGTCCCTCGCCGGGGTGGTGCTCGCGCCCGCCGAGCACGCGTACATCCTGTCGCTGCCCGCCGGGCCCGAGCGGACCGCCGCCTTCCACCGGGTGTGGACCCGTAAGGAGGCCGTGCTCAAGGGGGTCGGACTGGGGCTGCTCGGCATCGACCTGAACGCCCTGGACGTCCGGCCCGGCACGCCCGGCCCGCTCGCCGTGGAACACGGGCACCAGGGCGAGGGCGGCAGCTGGTGGCAGATCGACGACCTCGACCTCGACGGCAACTGGTCGGCCTCGCTGGCCCGCCCCGTCGACGGCTCCCCGCTGGGCGAGGTCCACCGCCACGGCCCCGCGTGAACCGCCCGCCCGGCCCCCGCCCCGGGGCCGGGCGCGCCCCACCCGTACGGAGAACCGACCTCCCCGGAGCCCCCGATGCCCACCCTCCGCACCGCACCCACCGCACCGGCCCCCACTCCCACGACGGCGCCCCCTCCGCCCCCGTCACCCGCCCCCCGAGCCACGACCGCCACCCTGCCCGCGCCCGCCACCCTGCCCGCGCCCGCCACTCGGTGCGCCCCCGCCGCCACCGGCGCTGGGGCGCCCGCCGCCGCCGTAGCCAGCGCCCCAGCCCCCGCCGCGTCCCCAGCCCCCGCCGCGTCCCCAGCCCCCGCAGGGTCGCCCGCGCCCGCAGGGTCGTCCGCCCCCGCCGGGGCCGGTGCGCCCGCGCCCGGTGTCCCCGTACCCGCCCGGCCAGGGCCCCCGCACACGCCCGCCCCCGGGGCCCGTGGCGTGACCCTCGGGCTGCTCGGGGTCGGGCTGCTGCTCGCCGCCGGGGCCCTCGCGGGCGGCGCCCTCCAGGAGTTCCTGGACCGCATGGCCGGGGTCATCGCGCTGGTCTCGCTCTCCGTCTCCGTCATGCTCGGCGTCGCCTCCGTCTTCCGCGACGTGCTCTCCCCCGCCCTGCGCCGACTCGCCCAGCACATGCACCGCGCCGCGGGCCTGGCCGGCGTCGGCTTCCTCCTCGTCCACATCGGCGTGAAGGTCGCCGGGGAGCGGATCGCCGCGAGCGACGCCCTCCTCGGCAGCGGCGACCTCCTGGTCGACCTCGGTTCGCTGGCCGCCCAGCTCTTCGTCCTCGCGCTGATCACCGGCCTGTGGCGCGGCGTCTTCGCCACCCGCCGCTGGATCCGCCCCTTCCGCTTCCTCCACGGCCTGGCATACGCCGGCTGGGCCGCCGGGATCGTCCACGGCCTCGGCGCCGGCCGCACCCCCGCCCCCTGGGTGATCGTCGGCTACGGCCTCTGCTTCGCCGCCACCGCCGCGGCCCTCGTCCACCGCCGGCGCCGGGGCCGCCGCCGCTGAGACGGCCGACCGGCCGGCCCCGTACGTACGTTTCCGGCCGTAGGCGCCCGCCTCCGGCCGGAAACGCGTACCCCGGGGCTTTCCGAGTAGAGGGAATATAGGACCGCCGTCCAGGATCGGTCGCGTTGCATCCGCCGGCTTCGCGCGGATGAGGCTGCTGACACCCCCCTCTCAAAAGCTGTGGAAGGACTGGTCGCGCATGAGGACCGAGACGAACAGGCTCCGCGGGCAGAACGGCGCCGGGTCCCCGGGGTTCGCGCTGCGCCTGGACGGCGTCGTGAAGGAATACGGAAAGGCCGGCCGCGGCGTGCGCGCCCTGGACGGGGTGTCGGTCGGCATCGAGCGCGGTTCGTTCACGGCCGTCATGGGACCCTCCGGTTCCGGAAAGTCGACCTTCCTGCACTGCGCGGCGGGCCTCGACAAGCCGTCGAGCGGCTCCGCCTACATCGGGGACACCGAACTGGGCGGCATGAACGAGACCCAGCTGACGAAGCTGCGCCGCGAGCGCATCGGCTTCGTCTTCCAGGCGTTCAACCTCATCCCGGCCCTGTCGGTCCGCCAGAACGTCGAGCTGCCGCTGCGCCTGGCCGGCGAGCGCCTCGACTCCGGCTGGCTGGAGGAGATCCTCACGCGCGTGGGCCTGGGCGGCCGCGCCACCCACCGCCCGGCCGAACTCTCCGGCGGCCAGCAGCAGCGCGTGGCGATCGCCCGCGCCCTGATCACCCGCCCCGACGTCATCTTCGGCGACGAGCCCACCGGCGCCCTCGACACCGTGACCGCCAAGGAGATCCTCTCCCTGCTGCGTTCCTGCGTCGACGAGACCGGCCAGACCGTGGTCATGGTCACCCACGACCCGGTCGCCGCCTCCTACGCCGACACCGTCCTCTTCCTCGCCGACGGCCGGATCGCCGACCGCATGCAGGCCCCCACCGCCGACCGTGTCGCCGACCGCATGACCCACCTGGGAGCGTGGGCCTGATGCTGCGATATGCCTTGCAGACCCTGCGCGCCCGCAAGGGCGGCTTCATCGGGGCGTTCCTCGCCCTCTTCTGCGCGGCCGCCCTCGTCACCGCCTGCGGCATCCTCCTGGAGACCGGCCTGCGGGGCACGATCGGCACCGAGCGCTACGCCGGCGCCCCCGTGATCGTCGGCGGCGACCAGAACGTCCACCAGGTCACCGTCAAGCAGAAGGGCGACAAGACCAAGACCAAGTCGAAGGAGAAGCCGCTCGGCGAGCGCGTCTGGCTGCCCGCCGACACCGCCACCAAGGTCGCCTCCCTGCCCGGCGTCCGCACCGCGCTGCCCGAGATCACCTTCCCGGCCTACGCGGTCACCCCCAAGGGACAGGTCGTCCCGGGCGTCGACGGCAAGCCCTCGTACGGGCACGCCTGGACCTCCGCGGCCCTGACCCCCTTCACCCTGGCCGAGGGCGCCGCCCCCGTCGGCGCCGACGAGGTCGTCGTCGACCGCGAACTGGCCCGCCGGGCCGGGCTGAAGCCGGGCACCGAGCTGACCGTCCAGGCCACCGGCTCCCCGCGCACCTACCGGATCACCGGCATCGCGGCCCCCGCGGGCGGCGACCTCAAGCAGCAGACCTCCCTGTTCTTCTCCGACGCGGAAGCCCAGCGGCTGTCCGGCCGGGAAGGACAGGTCGCCGTCGTCGGCGTGCTGCCCAAGGACGGCGTGTCCACCTCCGAGCTGGCCGCCCAGGTCAAGGAGGCCCTCGACGGCACCTCCGCCCAGGTCGTCACCGGCGGCGAGCGCGGCCCCGTCGAGTTCCTGGATGCCGCCAAGGCCCGGATCAAGCTGGTCTCCATGGGCGGCGCGATCGGCGGCACCTCGCTGCTCGTCGCGATCCTCGTGGTCGTCGGCACCTTCGCCCTCTCCATCCAGCAGCGCTACCGCGAACTCGCCCTGCTGCGCGCCATCGCGGCGACGCCCAAGCAGATCCGCCAGCTCATCGGGCGCGAGGCGCTGATCGTCGGCTTCTTCGCCGGTGTGCTCGGCTCCGTCACGGGCCTGCCCATCGCCTACTGGCTGCACGGCAAGTTCGTCGGCTTCAAGGCGATCCCCGACACCCTCGAAGTCACCTTCAGTGTCTTCCCGTTCTTCGCGGCCGTCGGCGCCGCCCTGCTCGGCGCCTGGGCCGCCGCCCGGATCTCCGCCCGCCGCACCGCCCGCATCCGGCCCGCCGAGGCCCTGTCCGAAGCGGCCATGGAGCAGCGGGGCGTCGCCTGGGGACGGCTCGGCGCCGGCCTCGCCTTCCTGGCCGGCGGCATCGTCCTGCTGGTGGTCCTCGCCGCGCTGCGCAGCGAACCCGCCTCCACCCCGGTCACGTTCCTGTCGGTCGTCGTGCTGTCGGTGGCGGTCTCCCTGCTCGGCCCGCTGGTCGCCCGGATCGCGATCGCCGTCCTCGGCGTCCCGCTGCGCGCCTCCCGCGTCGGCGGGTACCTCGCCACGGCCAACTCCCGCGCCAACACCAAGCGGGTCGCCGCGGCGGTCACCCCGCTCGCCCTGCTGATCGGCATGGCCTGCACGGTCTTCTTCGTCCAGACCACCATGGGCGCCGCGGCCACCGCCCAGGCCCAGGCCGGCAACAAGGCCGACTGGGTCGTCGGTTCGGCCGGCCCCGGCGTGCCCGCCCAGGCCGCCGGGAACCTGCGCCGCGTCCCGGGCGTGACGGCGGTGACCGAGGTCGTACGCACCTCCGTGCGCGTGGGCCTGGAGAAGTACCCGGCCCAGGGCGTCTCCACCGAGGGGCTGACCAGCACCTGGGACCCGGACGTCAGCGCCGGCAGCCTCGACGGGTTCGGCGCCCGCAGCGTCGCGCTCAGTGACGTCGCCGCCGACAACCTGGGCAAGAAGCCCGGCGACACCCTGAAGCTGACCCTCGGCGACGGCACCGAGACCGAACTGACCGTCGCCGCCGTCTACGAACGCGGCCTCGGCTTCGGCGACCTGACCATGTCCCACGAGCTGGTCTCCCGGCACGTCGACAACCCGCTGGCCTCCTCGCTGCTGGTGAAGACCGCCGGGACGGGCGCCCCCGGCCGCGCCGACCTGCAAAAGGCGCTCGGCGGCCTGCCCGGCGTCGGCGTCCTCGACCGCGACCAGGTCGAGGACCTCCAGGCCGAGGTCCAGCAGTCCAACGCCGAGGTGAACTACGTCGCGATGGGTCTGATCATCGCCTTCACCGCCATCGCCGTGGTCAACACCCTGGCCATGTCGGTGTCCGACCGCACCCGCGAGTTCGCGCTGCTCCAGCTCGTCGGCACCACCCGGCGCCAGGTGATGCGCATGCTGCGGATCGAGGCGGCCCTGGTGATCGTGATCTCCTCGGTGCTGGGCACCGGGATCGCCTTCGCGGTCCTGACCGCCTTCAGCGTCGGGATGACCGGCTCCGCCTCGCCGTCCATCGACGGCTGGATGTACCTGGGCGTCCTCGGCTTCGCGGCGCTGCTGACGGCCCTGGCCACGCTGGTCCCGGGCCGCCTGGCCCTGACCGGCCGCCCCGCGGACGTCATCGGCTCGCGGCAGTAGGAACCACCGACGGCCGGAGGGCCGGCCCCTTGCGGGGGCCGGCCCTCCGGCCGTCGGCGCGTGGACCGCTGCGCGGGCCACGTCAGTTGAGCACCGCACCGCCACCCTTGCGGTCGACCCGGCTGCGTCGGTGGTCCAGGTGCGCGTACACCCGGTGCAGCCAGCGGTCCTGGCCGTCGTAACGAGGGGTGAAGGAGGTGCGGCCGTGCACCGCGAGCCGGTTGTCGACCACCGCGAGGTCCCCGACCCGCAGGGCCAGCGCCGACATGGTCCGCATGAGCGCCTCGCGCAGTGCGCCCATGGCGGCCTTGGCCTCGTCGTCCAGCGGATGGGTCGCCGCGAAGTCCACCAGGACGTTCGGGTCCCGGGGGTCCCCGACGAGCAGCGGGTGCGCGGGGGTGACGGAATTCAGGTCGCCGAAGGACGGCGGCGGCTCGGTGAGGAATCGCGGCGCGGCCAGAACGGAAACCGTCTCAGCCGAAAGCAGCGGAAGGGCCCGCCGGACCGAGGACGTGCACAGCTTCGCATCGCCCGTCGGATCCTCGCGCACACAGAGCAGGCCGACGTAATCGGGCTTGTTGTCGTGGAAAGCGTTCTCGACGTGGAGTTCCAGCAGGACGGAACCCGCGTTGCTCTGGGAACTCTCGCTCCCCGGGACCGGGACGACGTTCTGGACCAATGCCCCGGTCTTCTCGCTGCGATAGGCGATGACCTCGCCGAGCTGGATCATCGCGGCCGTGACCAGGACGGACGCCACGGCCGGCACCCGTTCCACCGAACCGGGAACGGTCGGCGTCTCGGGTAGCGGGTTGTCCGCCACCACCGGCATGTTGCGCAGCAGCAGCACCCCGTCCGGGCCGGCGTCGTGCCGGAACCGGCGCAACGCGGCGAGCACCGACCGCGGCAGCGCCGCCGAGGCGTCCCGCACCGTGTCCAGCCAGGCCGGATCGTCGATCAGGGCCGGGGTGGAGCGCAGGACGCCGGTGGCGAGGGCGACCAGTTCGGCGCGTTCGGTGTCGGTCAGCACGATCGCGTCCGGCGCCGTGGTGGTCTGCGGCAGCGTCAAGGTGTGTTCCTGGGTCCGTGGCATGAAGAAGTCCTCGGGTTGATGAACGGTGACCCGAGTCAGTTTCCGGACCCGTCCTATTCCATTCCTATGGAAAATGCTCCGGAATGGCGTGCGGACATGGGTATAGCCGGGCCATAGCCGCCCGCCGCATGGTTACGGGGCGGCTTTGTCCACGGTTTCACAGGGAAAATCCCTCGCGCATTCCGGACGGCGGCCGCACGTCCCGCACCATCCGACGGGGGAGTAGAAGGGAGGACCTGATGGAATTACACGAGGAAGGCCCCGGCCCTGGCCCCGGCCCGGCCGGTGGCGCGGCGCTGTCCGTGGCCGACGCCCTCGGCGCCCGCGGCGAGGCGCACGTCTGGTGGTGGCGCACTCCGGAGCGCACCGATCCGGCGGATCTGCCGCTGCTCGACACGGAGGAGTTCCGGCGGGCGCTGTCGCTCCCGGCCGAACGGGACGCCGCCGCCTTCGTCCGCTCCCGCGCCGCCACCCGCCGCGCCCTCGGCGCACTGTTCGGGCTGGACCCCCGCGAGCTCGCCCTGGGCCGGCACCCGTGTCCCGGCTGCGGCGACGCCAGCCACGGTCCGCCGAAGCTCGTCGTCCCGGACCTGCGGCTCCCGCTCAGCCTGACCCGTACGGCGGGCTGCGGGATCTTCGCGATCGGAGCGGGCACGGCGATCGGCGTGGACGCCGAGGCCGTGCGCCCGGTCCGCGGGTCGGCGACCACCGACGCGGACCTCACCGCCGCCGAGCGGGCGCACCTGGCCGCGCTGGCGCCCGGACCGGAGCGGGACGCGGCGTTCTACCGCGTCTGGACCCGCAAGGAGGCCGTGGTCAAGGCCACCGGCCTCGGTCTGTCCGGCGTCGAACTGGGCCTGCTGGAAACGCATCCGGCCCGGAGCGGCCCGGTCCGGGTCACCCACACCCACCGCGGCCGGACCACCGCCTGGACGGTCGAGGACCTCCCGCTGCTGGACGGCGTCGCGGTGGCCCTGGCCCGCCCGGCGGGCCCCGCCGCCCACGGCCCGGTCCACCGGCACGAGGACCGCTCCGGGGACCACCGGGCGGACCACTTCGGGGACCGCTGAGCCGGACCCGGCCACCCACCGGACGCGGGGCCGCCGCGTCAACCGCCCGCGCCCGCCGCAGCCCCACCGCATGCCCCACCACCCCACCCCGCCCCGCCGGCTCCCGCCCACCCGGGCCGGTACCGCCTCACCGAAAGGCCGCAGCGCCATGACCGTCGAGTCCTTCTTCCCCGTCGAACAGCTCATCGCCGAGAACGCCTTCCAGGCGGCCCAGGCGGCCCCCACCCCCGAACACCCCGAGCAGCTGCTGGGCCTCACCCCGCAGGACCTCGCCGCGTACTTCGACGCGATCGCCGAGGCCGTGGAGCGGGACGACCCGGGCCCGGCCGCGCGCGGCGGCTGGGAGGAGCGGGAGCGGCTGCGCTTCTCCACCTGGGTCCGCCGGGTCTACGAGCACCCGCTCTCGCCGGCCGTCTTCGCGCTCCCGGTCACCCGCGCCATCCGCGAGGTCCAGCTCGGCCAGGCGGCGGAACTCGCGTTCCGGATCGACGTCGGCCGGGCCCGGGCGAAGGCCGCGAAGCCGTCGGCCGAGGTGCGGGCGACGGCCGCGGTGGCGTCGGCCTGGGCGATCGCCGCCGACGCGCTGTCCCGCTCGCCCCGGCCCCCGCGCGAGCGGGTCGTCGGCGACGTGTGGGCGATCGTACGGGAGACCATCGAGCCGGCCCTGCGGCCGGCCGGCGCCATCGCCGGGCGCTCCCACGGCTCGTGGTGAGCGCCGCAGCGTAGCCGTCGTTCACCGCACCGCGGAGGGGAAGGCGTCACGGGTGGTCAGGGAGGCCGCCAGCAGCCGGACCAGGTCGTTCCACCGGTACAGCGGCCTGCCCTGGGCGTCCAGCCCGGACAGTTCGAGCAGGGCGAGGTCCACCAGGGCGTCCAGCGCCGCCTCCGTCTCCTCCTCCGCGGTGCCCAGCACCAGCGCCGCGTACTGGGAGCAGAAGGGCTCGGCGTCCCCGTCGGCCAGCCCGGTCAGCACGGCCAGCTCCGGTTCCGCGAGCCGCCGTACGCCGTGCACCAGGGCTTCCCGTACGCTCACGTCCCCGTACGACAGCTCCCCCAGCCGGCCCGCGGGATCCGCGAGCCGGGCCGCGAGCCGGGCCAGGGGCCAGTGCGGGCGCGCCGCCAGCCGGGCCCCGGCCACGTGCAGGGCCAGCGGCAGCCCGGCGCAGTACGCCACCAGGTCGTCGGCCGCGTCCGGGTCGTCGTCCAGCCGGTCCCGGCCCACCAGCGACGCCAGCAGCTCCAGCCCCTCCTCGTCGTCGACCGGGGCCAGCGCGGTGGTGTCCGCCCCGGCGACCCGGGCCAGCCGGGCCTGAGCGGTGATCAGCACCGCCGACTCGGGACCGCCCGGCAGCAGCGGGGCCACCTGCCGGTCGCCCACGGCGCCGTCCAGCACCAGCAGCAGCCGGGCGCCCGAGGTCCGGGTCCGGTAGAGCCGGACCAGCTCCTCCAGGTCCTCGCCCACGGCGGCCGGAGCCGGCTCGCCGAGCGCCCGCAGCAGCCGCACCAGCACCTCGGCGGGTTCCTTCGCGGTTCCGTCCGGGTGGCGGAGCTCCACGAACAGCTGCCCGTCGGGGAAGTGCGCCGCGCAGTCCTGGGCCGCCCGCAGGGCCAGCGCCGTCTTGCCGACCCCGGCCATGCCGGTGATCAGCAGCCGGCGCGGGCGGCCGTCCTCGCGGCGCAGCCGCCCGCGCAGCGCGGCCAGTTCGGAGCGCCGCCCGGTGAACTCCCCGTACGGGGCCGGCAGCATCGCGGGAGCCGTCCGTACCGGGCCGGGCGCGGCGAGCGCCACCGCCGGGCCGGGGGCCGCGGCCCGCGCGGCGTCCGGGCCGGACGCGCCCAGGCCGAGGCCGCCGCCGAGCACCGCCTGGTAGGTGGAGCCGAGCGCCTCGCCCGGGTCCACCCCCAGCTGGTCGGCGAGGACCGCCCGCCCCTCGTAGTAGGCGTGCAGCGCGTCGGCCTGCCGCCCGCAGCGGTACAGGGCCGTCATCAGCTGGGCGCGCAGGCGTTCCCGTACGGGGTGCTCGGCGACCAGCCCGGTCAGCTCGGCGGTGACCTGCTCGTGCCGGCGGACGGCGAGGTCGGCCTCGATCCGGCTCTCCAGCGCGATCATGCGCGCCTCTTCCAGCCGGGGCAGTTCCGCCTCGATCAGCTGCTCGGTCGCGTTGGCCAGCGCAGTGCCCCGCCACAGCTCCAGGGCCTCGCGCAGCAAGGCGCCGGCCTCCTCGAAGCGGCGGTCGGCGAGGGCCTCGCGGCCCAGCCGGTCCAGCCGGTCGAACTCGGTCAGGTCGATCCACGCCCCGGGCGCCCGCAGCACGTAGCCGGGCTGGCGCCGGACGATCTCGATCTCGGAGCCGAGGTGCTTGCGCAGCCTCGACATGTACGTGTAGATCTGCGCGCTGGCCGTGGCCGGCGGGTCCCACCCCCACAGGAGCGCGCTGAGCCGGGCGTCGGAGACCACGCGTCCCTCGGACAGCAGCAGCGCCGCCAGCACCGTATGGACCTTGGATCCGGAGAGCGGAATCGCACTGCCGTCTCCCCGTTTGGCCTCGATCGGCCCGAGCAGCCGGAAGTCCATGCGGCACCCCCTTCTGGTGTGAGCATCCGTTCTGGATTCCAGAAGCTAGTGGGGGGCCTTATTGGAGGGTTATCGCCGCGCGCCGGGCTCCCCGGGCACCGTGATATCCGCTGCCGACGCGCCGTCAGACGGGCAGGCCCGTCGGCTCCTTGATGCGCTTCATGATGATCTGGGAGTTGACCTCGGTGACCCCGGACAGGGCCGTCAGCCGCTCGATCCACAGCCGCTCGTACGCGCGCAGGTCCGCCACCGCGATGCGCAGCAGGCAGCCGGGGCTGCCGAACAGCCGGTAGGCCTCGATGACGTCGGGGATGTCCTGGAGGGCGGCCTCGAAGGACTCGACGGCCTCCCGGTCCCGGCGGACCTCGACGGACACCAGCACCTCGAAACCGCGCCCCACCGCCTCGGGGTCGATCACCGCGCGGTAGCCCTGGATCACCCCGTCCTGCTCCAACTGGCGCACGCGGCGCATACAGGGGGAGGGGGTCAGGCCGACCCGCTGGGCCAGCTCCTGATTGCTGAGGCGTCCGTCGCGTTGAAGCTCGCGCAAGATTTCGTGGTCGATGGCGTCCATGACGCAATTATCACCCAAGGAATGCGAGTCGATCGGCCTCAATACGCAATCGCATTGCGCGTAGATCTCACTATCATTGCCGTCTACAGAAAACCTGTACGAGACGCGAACGCACATCGAGGAAGGCGGCCAGGCCATGGGACGCATCGTCGTCATCAGCACCGGCGGAACCATAGCCAGCCGGTGGAAGGGCTCCGGCTTCGCCGCCGAGGCCGACGGCCGCGAGGTCATGGCCACCGCCCCGCTGCCCGAGGGCGTCAGCGTCGAGGTCGTCGACCTGTTCAGCGTGAACAGCCCCCGCCTCACCACCGCCCACCAGCTCACCCTCCTGCGCACCGTCCACGAGGTGCTCGCCGACCCGGACGTGGACGGCATCGTCGTCACCCACGGCACCGACACCCTGGAGGAGTCGGCCTTCCTCGTCGACCTGCACCACCACGACGCGCGCAGCGTCGTCTTCACCGGCTCCCAGCTGCCCATGGGCTCCGCCGAGGGCGACGGTCCCGGCAACCTCTACGACGCCCTCCTCACCGCCGCCACCACCCGCGGCCTCGGCGTCCTGATCGCCTTCGCGGGCCGGGTCCACGCCGCCCGCGGCACCGTCAAGACCCAGGCCGTGGCCCTGGACGCGTTCGCCGACCCCTCCAGGGAACTCCTCGGCAAGGTCGGCTTCGGCAAGGTCACCGTCCTGCGCGAGCCGGTGCGCCCGGCCCCGCTCGCGCTGCCGGCGATGCCGGAGCTGCCGCCGCGCGTGGACATGGTGATGCACCACGCCGACGGGGACCCGGTCCTGCTGAACGCCGCCGTCGCGGCGGGCGCCCGGGGCATCGTCCTCGTCGGCACCGGCGCCGGCAACGCCACCCCGGAGATCGTGGACGCGGTGAGCGCCGCCATCGCCCGCGGGGTGCTGGTCGCGCTGACCACCCGGGTCGCCGCCGGGCCCGTCACCGAGATCTACACGCACGGCGGGGCCGTCGACCTCGTCGCCGCCGGAGCCGTCCCCACCGGCACCCTCCGCGCGGGCCAGGCGCGCATCGCGGTCCTCTCCGCCCTCCTGGCCTCCCCGGCCCCGGCCGAACAGTCCCGCGTCCTGCGCGACCTGCTCGGCTCGGCGGGCTCGCGCCTGATCGACGCGTAACGAACCACCGGGGCCCTCGCCGGCACGCTTAGCCCGGCGAGGCCATGTGGCCCCGCCGGGCACATCAGGCGCCGGGGCGCATTTCCAGCCCCGCCGGCGTTTGAGGCGCGGGGTCCGGGGCGGAGCCCCGGCAGCGGACCCGCACCCGAAGCGCCTGCCGACCCGGAGGGCCAGCCGCACCCCGAGGGGGGCCCCGCCGGGGCCGTCAGGCGTGGCGGAACGCCGCCAGGAGGCGGTCCGCCGCCGTCGTGGCGGTGACGGTACCCGCCCGCACCCCGGCCTCCAGCCCCGGCGCCAGCTCCCGCACGGCGGGATCCGCCCGCAGCCGCTCCAGCAGCTCGTCACGGACCATCGACCAGGTCCACTCGACCTGCTGCGCGGCCCGCTTCGCCGCCAGCCGGCCGCCCGCCTCCAGCAGCACCCGGTGCTGCTCCAGCCGGTTCCAGACCTCGTCCAGCCCCGCCGACTCCCGCGCACTGCACGTCAGCACCGGCGGCGTCCACGCCGCGTCCGCCGGGTGCATCAGCCGCAGCGCCCCCGCCAGCTCCCGCGCCGCCGCCTTCGCGTCACGCTCGTGCGGACCGTCCGCCTTGTTCACCGCCAGCACGTCCGCCAGCTCCAGGACGCCCTTCTTGATGCCCTGCAACTGGTCTCCCGTACGCGCCAGCGACAGCAGCAGGAACGAGTCCACCATCCCGGCCACCGTGGTCTCCGACTGGCCCACGCCCACCGTCTCGACGAGGACCACGTCGTACCCGGCCGCCTCCATCACGATCATCGACTCGCGCGTCGCCCGCGCCACCCCGCCCAGCGTCCCCGCCGAGGGGGACGGCCGTACGAAGGCCGCCGGGTCGACGGCGAGCCGCTCCATCCGCGTCTTGTCGCCGAGGATGGAGCCGCCCGTACGGGTCGAGGACGGGTCCACGGCGAGCACCGCCACCCGGTGACCCAGCCCGGTCAGCATCGTGCCGAACGCGTCGATGAAGGTGGACTTGCCCACCCCGGGCACCCCGCTGATGCCGATCCGGCGCGCCCGGCCCGCGTGCGGGAGGAGCTCGGTCAGCAGCCGCTGGGCCAGGACCCGGTGGTCCGCCCGGGTGGACTCGACGAGGGTGATCGCACGGGCGACGTACGCCCGCTTCCCGTCGAGCACACCCTTCACGTACACCTCGATGTCGATCTTCGGGGGCATCCGCGCGGCGCCTACAGCCCGTGACCGAGGTCGGCGGCCAGCCGCGTCACCAGGTCGTGGGCCGCGTCCGGGATCACCGTGCCGGGCGGGAAGACCGCCGTGGCCCCCATCTCCAGCAGCGTGGGCACGTCGGCCGGCGGGATCACCCCGCCCACCACGATCATGATGTCCTCGCGGCCCTCCTCCGCCAGCTGCTCGCGCAGCGCCGGTACGAGGGTCAGGTGACCGGCCGCCAGCGACGAGACGCCCACCACGTGGACGTCCGCCTCGACGGCCTGGCGGGCCACCTCCGCCGGGGTCTGGAACAGCGGGCCGACGTCCACGTCGAAGCCCAGGTCGGCGAAGGCCGTGGCGATCACCTTCTGGCCGCGGTCGTGCCCGTCCTGGCCCATCTTGGCGACCAGGATGCGCGGACGGCGGCCCTCCGCCTCCTCGAACCGGTCGACGAGGGCCCGGGTGCGCTCCACGGACGGCGACTCCCCTGCTTCGTTGCGGTACACACCCGAGATCGTACGGATCTGGCTCGCGTGCCGCCCGTACACCTTCTCCAGGGCGTCCGAGATCTCTCCGACCGTGGCCTTGGCGCGGGCCGCGTCCACCGCCAGCGCGAGCAGGTTGCCCTCCCCGCTGCCGGCCGCGTGCGTCAGCGCCCGCAGGGTGTTCTGCGTGTGCGCCTCGTCGCGCTCCTCGCGCAGCCGCCGCAGCTTGGCGATCTGCTGCGCGCGCACCGAGGAGTTGTCGACCTTCAGCACGTCGATCTGCTCGTCGGTCTCCACCCGGTACTTGTTCACGCCGATCACCGGCTGGCGGCCGGAGTCGATCCGCGCCTGCGTACGGGCGGCCGCCTCCTCCACCCGCAGCTTGGGGATGCCCGCGTCGATGGCCTGCGCCATGCCGCCGGCCGCCTCGACCTCCTCGATGTGCTGCCAGGCCCGCCGCGCCAGGTCGTAGGTCAGCCGCTCCACGTACGCGCTGCCGCCCCACGGGTCGATCGACCGGCAGGTGCCCGACTCCTGCTGGAGCAGCAGCTGGGTGTTGCGGGCGATGCGCGCCGAGAAGTCCGTCGGCAGGGCCAGCGCCTCGTCGAGGGCGTTGGTGTGCAGCGACTGGGTGTGCCCCTGCGTCGCCGCCATCGCCTCGATGCAGGTGCGCGTCACGTTGTTGAAGACGTCCTGCGCGGTCAGCGACCAGCCGGAGGTCTGCGAATGGGTGCGCAGCGACAGCGACTTGGCGTTCTTCGGGTCGAACTGCTTGACCAGCCGCGCCCACAGCAGGCGGGCCGCGCGCAGCTTCGCGACCTCCATGAAGAAGTTCATGCCGATCGCCCAGAAGAACGACAGCCGCGGCGCGAACGCGTCCACGTCCAGCCCCACGGCCTGCCCGGCCCGCAGGTACTCCACCCCGTCCGCCAGGGTGTACGCCAGCTCCAGGTCGGCCGTCGCCCCGGCCTCCTGGATGTGGTAGCCGGAGATCGAGATGGAGTTGTACCGCGGCATCTTCTGCGAGGTGAAGGCGAAGATGTCGGAGATGATCCGCATCGACGGCTTCGGCGGATAGATGTAGGTGTTGCGGACCATGAACTCCTTGAGGATGTCGTTCTGGATGGTCCCGGCGAGCTTGTCGGGGGAGACGCCCTGCTCCTCCGCCGCCACGATGTAGAGGGCGAGGACCGGCAGGACCGCGCCGTTCATCGTCATCGACACCGACATCTTGTCCAGCGGGATCCCGTCGAACAGCTGGCGCATGTCGTAGATCGAGTCGATCGCCACGCCCGCCATGCCGACGTCACCCGTCACCCGCGGGTGGTCGCTGTCGTAGCCGCGGTGCGTCGGCAGGTCGAAGGCCACCGACAGGCCCTTCTGGCCCGAGGCGAGGTTGCGCCGGTAGAAGGCGTTCGACTCCTCCGCCGTGGAGAAGCCGGCGTACTGCCGGATCGTCCAGGGCTGGTTGACGTACATCGTCGGGTACGGGCCGCGCAGGTACGGGGCCACGCCCGGGTACGTCGCGAGGAAGTCCAGGCCCTCCAGGTCCCGGCCGGTGTACAGCGGCTTCACGCCGATGCCCTCGGGGGTCTCCCACAGCAGGTCGCCGGCGGCGGTTCCGGTGGACTCCTTCACCGCCGCGCGCCACTGGTCCTCGGTGACCGCCGAGGAGGCGGCGCCGAGGGCGAGTTCGGAGAAATCGGGGATGCTCACAGCGCGACTCCCATCCGGTCGAGTACGGAGGACAGCACGGCGACCGCGTCGCAGCCGGCGAAGACGTACGCGTCCACGTCCTGCTCGTGGGTACCGGGCTTGCCCGCGAGGAACACCGTCGTCGCGCCCGCCCCGCGCAGGGCGGCCGCCACCGCGGCGGCCTGCTCCTCGTACAGCGCGTCGCTGGAGCAGAGCACCGCCACGCCGTCCGCGCCGCTCGCCGCGTACGCCGCGGCGGCCGTGTCCGGGCCCACCGACACCGGGTCGTGGACCGGTTCGACGCCGCCCGCCTGGAACAGGTTCGAGGCGAAGGTGGCGCGGGCGGTGTGCGCCGCCGCCGGACCCAGCGCCGCGAGGAAGATCCTCGGCCGGGCGCCCGTGGCGGCCAGGTGCGCGTCACTGCGGGCGCGCAGGGCCTCGTACGCCTCGTCGCGCCGCACCCGCGGCAGTCCGCCGGCCGGGCGCTCGGGCGCCGGTTCGCGGACGACGGGCTTCTCCGACAGCAGCGGGAACTCGCTGACGCCGGTGATCGGTTCGCGGCGCGTGGCCAGCTTCTTCGAGCGCGCGGCCCAGGTGGCGGCGAGCCGCTCCGCGACCAGGCCCGAGCGCAGCGCGGCGGCCAGGCCGCCCGCCCGCTCCACGGTCTGGAAGAACTCCCAGGCGGCCTGAGCCAGTTCCTCGGTGAGCCGCTCCACGTAGTACGAGCCGCCGGCCGGGTCGATCACCCGGGCCAGGTGCGACTCCTCCACCAGCACGGTGGAGGTGTTGCGGGCGATCCGGCGGGCGAAGGCGTCGGGCAGGCCCAGCTCGCTGTCGAAGGGCAGCACGGTGACGGAGTCCGCGCCCCCCACACCCGCCGCCATGCAGGCCACGGTGGTGCGCAGCATGTTCACCCACGGGTCGCGCCGGGTCATCATCACCGGCGAGGTCACCGCGTGCTGCCGCTGGGCGCCCGCCGCCGGGGCCCCGCAGGCCTCGGCGATCCGGGCCCACAGCCGCCGGGCGGCGCGCAGCTTGGCGATGGTCAGGAACTGGTCGGCGGTCGCCGCGTAACGGAACTCCAGCTGCCCGAGGGCGGCTTCGGTGCCGAGACCGGCCCCGGTCAGCTCCCGCAGGTAGGCCACCCCGGTGGCCAGGGACAGCCCCAGCTCCTCGGCGGCCGAGCCGCCCGCCTCGTGGTACGGCAGGGCGTCGACGGTCAGGGCCCGCACGCCCGGCCAGGAGGCGGCCGCCTCGCGGGCCAGCGCGGCGGCGGGCGCCGGGTCCAGGGCCTCACCCGTACGGGCCTCGTGGCCCAGCGGGTCGGCGCCGAGGAAGGCCCGGGCGTCGGCGGGGGCCACCTCGCGCTCGGCGTACAGGGCGAACAGCGCCCGCGCGGCGTCCTCGTACGCGGCGCCGGCGTCGAGGACGACGGGCGCGAGGTCGAGGTAGACGCCCTCCAGCGCCCGGCCGAGGCCGTCGGCCGGCAGTCCGCCCGGGCCGACGGTCAGCCACAGGGAGGTGGTGCCGTTCTCCAGGTCGGCGAGGGCCGCCTCGTTGACCCGTACCGGATCACTGCCCGCGAACCGCTGGCGCACGTCCCAGCCGGACCCGCCCGCACCCTCGGCGCTGCCGCCGCGCACGAACGGCGCGAAGCCCGGGAAGCCGGTGTCGGGGCCGTCCCCGTCGGGGCGTGCCGTGTACAGCGGGCGGGTGATGAGCCCGTCCTCTAGCTTGGTGGACAGGGCTGCTTCCGCCGCCTCGCCGGAGATTTCCTTGCCGGACTTGCGCAGGACGCCCTCTACGAGGCGTTGCCACTGCTCATGTGTCGCGTCAGGAAATTCGGCGGCCAGGGAGAGCCCGTCGTCAGGCAGGACCGTCATGGCTCGCATGCTAGGGGGGCCCGCTCAGCCGAGACCATAACCGCCGGATGTGATCTCGCACTCCCAGGTCAGCCCACCGGTCCCCGGAACGCCGCTCCCGGCCCGGCCACCGCCGCCGCGGCCTGCGGGGCGGCGATCCGGGCCGGTGCCACCCAGGTGCGGATCCCGCCGGAACAACCGTCGTGCGGCACGCTCGACGCTTCGGTGACGAACGGGCAGCTGTGCGGCGGCCCGCACCGCGCCCCGGGTGTGCACCCGGCGCGACAGCTGGTCCGCGCGGGGGCCCCCGGGGCGATGCCGCGCCGCACCTTTCCGGTGCCGGGCGAGGTGCCGGAGGCGGGCGCCCGCAGGCGGCCCGTACGTCCGCGCGCGGGGGGCGTGGAGCCGGGGCCCGGTGGACCGCCCCCTCGACGCCGGGTACGTCGTCGACTCACGTTGCCGGCACGCTGCCGATGATCAGGTGCGTCAGAGAGTGCGGCGTGTCCCCGTACCGCGGTGGGTGCCGCTGGAGCGGGGACGGTCCGGAGGGCCGGCGCGGCGGCGGCCGCGCGGGCCGCGAGCCCGGTGGGCGCGTCGGGCGGTCTGCGGTGCGGCAGCCGCCGTGGTCAGCCGCCGTGATCAGCCCCGTGGGCCTCGCGGGGGCACCGCAGGGGCCGGGCGTGGCGAGGGCGTTGCGGGGGCGTGAAATCCAGCCACGGTTTTCGGCCGCCGGTCGGGGGAGAACGCGCAGGTCAGTGGCGGTCTGGTGGGTATGCGGCGGGGTACGGGCCGGGGGTTGACCCCGGGCGGGGGCGCTGACAGGCTCCGAGCCATGACCGCGAACGTCCATCCCGCCCCGCGGCTCCGCACCCCCGGCCCCCGCACCGCGCCGGGCCGGTGTCCGGGCCGCTGTCCGGCCCCCTGTCACCTCTGACCGATCCCGCGTGAACACGGCCTGAGTCCGCGCCCAGAGGCTCGCGGGCCGGTCCCGGAACCGCACTTTGTTCCCGGTGCCCGTTCCGGGACCGGCCGCCGGAACCCCGGCAGGAACCCGCGCCCGGACCGTTCACCGCCCGCTCTCCACCGCCGCGCCGGACCCGTACCCGCCCCCACACCCCGGGGCGCGGCTCGACCCGGTGGCCGGGGGAACGCCCCGATGCGGGGCGCGTCCCGGCCGTCGGTCCCGGAGGCACGGCGCCGGTCGCGGTGGGTGGGGTACGACCTGGTTCGGGTCTCCGCTTCTCGCCGCCCGGGCCCGGGCTCCGGTTCGCGGCCGGGCCCGGCCGGTGGCCCGGGAACGCCTGGTTCGGGCCGGATCCTGGAGCCCGGGTCCGTTTCTCGCCCCTCGGAACCGGACTCCGGTCGTCGCCCGGCTCGCCCGGTGGGCGGGTACGACCAGGTGCGGGTTCGTTCCGTGCCCCCGGTTCCCCGTACCGCGATCCGGAGCCCGGTCCCGGCCGACGGGCGGCGGTACGACCCGGTGCGGGCTCGTCCAGGCCGCCCGGGCCCCTGACCGCGGTCCGGCCCCGGTGCGCGAGGCGCGGTCCGGTTCGGGCCCGTTCCCCGACACCGGTACCCCGGTCCGTGGTTCGGGGTAGGCCCGTTCCCCGACACCCGTACCCCGGTCCGTGGTTCGGGGTAGGCCCGATCCCCGACGCCGGTACCCCGGGCAGCCGCCCGGGGCTCCCGGACCCGGCCCGTTCCTCAGCGCCGGCCCGCGGGCCGGCCCCCGCACCCGCGGAGCACCCCGTAGGCGCGGTTCTTCCGCAGCGAAACAAACACCACCCACCCCACCCCAGGAGCCATCATGACCACCGCACCCACCACCACCCGCACCACCGTCACCCGCCTCGGCGGCCGCATCGGGGCCGAGATCGGCGGCGTGCGGCTCGGCGGCGGCCTCGCCCCCGAGACCGTCGCCGAGATCCGCACCGCGCTCCTCGCCCACAAGGTCGTCTTCTTCCGCGGCCAGGACCACCTCGACGAGGCCGGCCACGAAGCCTTCGCCCGTCTCCTCGGCACCCCCGTCGCCCACCCCACCGTCCCCTCCGCCGACGGCCGCTACGCCCTCGGCATCGACTCCCACCACGGCGCCCGCGCCAACCAGTGGCACACCGACGTCACCTTCGTCCCCGCCTACCCGGCCTTCTCCATCCTTCGCGCCGTCACCCTCCCGCCGTACGGCGGGAACACCCTCTGGGCCAACACCGCCACCGCCTACTCCCACCTCCCCGAGCCGCTCCGCGCCCTCGCCGACGGCCTGCGCGCCGTCCACTCCAACGCGTACGACTACGCCGCCCTGCGGCCCGCCGCCCTGCCCGAGGCGCTCGCCCAGTACCGCGAGGTGTTCACCTCCACCGAGTTCCTCACCGAGCACCCGGTGGTCCGCGTCCACCCCGAGACCGGCGAACGCGCCCTGCTCCTCGGCAACTTCGTCCAGCGCGTCAGCGGACTCACCGGCCGCGACTCGCGGACCCTCGTGGACCTCTTCCAGGCCCACATCGAGAGCCCCGAGAACACCGTCCGCTGGCAGTGGCGGACCGGTGACGTCGCGATCTGGGACAACCGCGCCACCCAGCACTACGGCGTCGACGACTCCGACGACCACGAGCGCACCCTGCGCCGCGTCACCGTCGACGGCGATGTCCCGGTCGGCCCCGACGGCACGCCCTCCCGCCTGATCAGCCCGGAGGCCGTCCCGGCTCCGTCCTTCGGCATCCCCTCGGGTGCCTCGGCTCCGACCCCCGTGCCCCTCACCCCCTGACCCCGACAGCCGCCGCCACGCCCCGAGGAGCCCCCGTGCCCAAGCTGCTCGCCCTCACCGGCAGCCCCTCCACCCACTCCCGCACCGCCGTCGTCGCGGACCACGTGCTGCGCCGCCTCGCCCACTCCGGGTTCGAGACCGCCCACCTCGCCGTACGCGACCTCCCCGCAGCCGACCTCCTCGCCGCCCGCCGGGGCGAGCCGGAGATCCGCCGAGCCCTCGAAGCCGTCGCCGGCGCCGACGGCCTGGTCATCGCGACCCCGGTCTACAAGGCCTCGTACACCGGCCTGCTCAAAGCCTTCCTCGACCTGCTCCCACAGGACGGCCTGGCCGGCAAAACGGTTCTCCCCCTCGCCACCGGTGGCAGCCTCGCCCACGTCCTGACCATCGACTACGCCCTGCGCCCGGTCCTCGCCGCCCTCGGCGCCCGGCACGTCACCGCCGGCCGCTTCGTCCTGGACTCCTGCGTCGAGCGCGGCTCCGGACCCGACCGGCTGCGCCCCGAGGCGGAACTGGACCTCTTCCAGGCCGTCGACGAGTTCTCCGGGGCCCTGCGCACCGCCGCCGGGACGGCCGCCCTCACCCCCGCCCCCTGACCCCGCGCCCCCACCACCCCGCACACAGCGACAAGGACCCGCCATGCCCGCAGCCCCCGCCCCCGCCCTCCGCTCCCGGCGCCAGTTCCTCACCCTGCTCGGCATCTCGGCGACCGCGGTGAGCTGCGGCACGGCCACCGCCACCGGCGGGTCCGCCGCCGTCCCCGGCCGGCAGGTCACCACCCTGAAGTACCAGGGCGCGGTCGGGGCCGTCACCCCGCCCGAACTCGCCGCCGACCTCGGCTTCCTCGGCGGCCTCACCCTGGACTGGGTCGGCAACACCATCAGCGGCCCGCAGGACATCCAGTCCGCCGCGACCGGCCAGACCCACTTCGGCGGTGCCTTCAACGGCGCCGTGGTCAAACTCGTCGCCGCCAAGGCCCCGGTCAGGTCCGTGATCTCGTACTACGGCTCCGACAAGGACACCAACCTCGGGTACTACGTCCTGGAGGACAGCCCGATCCGCTCCGCCCGCGACCTCATCGGCAAGAAGGTCGGCATGAACACCCTGGGCGCCCACGCCCAGGCCCTCCTGGAGATCTACCTGAGCCGCAACGGCCTCTCCCGGGCCGAATCCGACAAGGTCGAGGCCCTCGTCGTGCCGCCCGTCAACACCGAACAGGCCCTGCGGCAAAAGCAGATCGAGGTCGGCGTGCTCAGCGGGGTGCTGCGCGACAAGGCCGTGGCGGCCGGCGGCATCCGCCCGCTGTTCAGCGACTTCGACCTGCTGGGCGCCTTCAGCGGTGGCACGTACGTGATGACCGAGCGCTTCATCAAGGAGAACCCGGACACCGTACGGACCTTCGTCACGGGCGTCGGCAAGGCACTCGACTGGTCCCGCACCACGCCCCGCGAGGAGGTCGTCGCCCGCCTCACCCGGATCGTCGGCGGGCGCGGGCGCAACGAGGACACCTCCGCGCTGAAGTACTGGCGTTCGTACGGGGTCGCGGCGCCCGCCGGCCGGATCGAGGAGAAGGAGTTCCGGCTCTGGATCGACTGGCTGGCCGACCGCGGCGAGATCAAGAAGGGGCGGCTGCGCGCCGCCGACCTGTTCACCAACGCGTTCAACGGCACCGGAAAGGGCTGAGTCGGCATGGCCAAGATCGTGTTCGAGTCGGTCACCAAGACCTTCCCGACGAAGGACCGCGGACGCACCCGCGACTTCACCGCCCTCGACGGCATCGACCTGGAGATCGGCGCGGGCGAGTTCGTGGCCGTCGTGGGCCCCAGCGGCTGCGGCAAGTCCACCCTGCTGGACCTGCTCGGCGGCCTCACCCGACCCACCTCCGGCCGCATCCTGCTCGACGGCCGGCCGGTCACCGGGCCGGGCCTGGACCGGGGCATCGTCTTCCAGCAGTACGCCCTGCTGCCGTGGCGCACCGCGCTCGGCAACGTCGCCTTCGGCCTGGAGGCGACCGGCGTACCGCGCCGTCAACGCGCGGCCAGGGCCCGCGAGTTCCTGGACCTGGTCGGCCTTACGGGCTTCGAAGACCGCCACCCGCACGAGCTCTCCGGCGGCATGCGCCAGCGCGTCGCCATCGCCCGCTCCCTCGCGTACGACCCGGACGTCCTGCTGATGGACGAACCGTTCGCCGCGCTCGACGCGCAGACCCGCGAGTCCCTCCAGGACGAGCTGCGCCGCATCTGGCAGCGCACCGGCAAGACCGTCGTCTTCATCACGCACGGCATCGAGGAGGCCGTGTACCTCGGCCAGAAGGTGGCCGTCATCACCTCCCGCCCGGGGCGGGTCAAGGAGGTCGTCCCGGTCTCCTTCGGCGACCGGGCCGCCGGCGCCACGGGCGAGGACCTGCGCTCCAGCCCGGAGTTCGCCCGCCACCGCCACGAGATCTGGGCCCTGCTCCACGACGAGGTGGCCCGCGCCCAGCGCCTGGAGAAGGAAGAGGCCACCGCATGAGCACCGGAATCCACGCCCCCGCCCCTGTTACGCAGACCCCCGCGAGCGGTCCCGTACGCGAGAGCGCCCACCCGGCGGCGGCGGCGGACCGGCCCGCCCCCGCCCGCCTTCCCGCGGACGAGGCCCCGCACCCAGCCCGGACGGCGGCCGCCACGGCGCTGCGCCGGCTGCGGGCCGGGCTGCTGCGCTCGGCGGCGGTCCTGCTGCTGTTCGCGCTCTGGGAGACCGCGCCCCGGGCCGGGCTGGTCGACGCCACCTTCCTGCCGCCCGTCAGCGAGGTGGCCCGCGCCTGGTGGGAGCTGCTCGGTGACGGCGAGCTCTGGGAGCACACCCGGGCCAGCCTGACCCGCTCCTTGGGGGGGTTCGCCATCGCGGTGGTGGTCGCCGTCCCGCTGGGCCTGCTGATCGGCTGGTACCGGCCCGTCGCGGCGTTCCTCGGCCCGCTGCTGGAGCTCTTCCGCAACACCGCGGCCCTCGCGCTGCTGCCGGTCTTCGTCCTGCTGCTCGGCATCGGGGAGACCTCGAAGGTGTCCATCGTGGTCTACGCCTGCGTCTGGCCGATCCTGCTGAACACCATCAGCGCGGTCGGGAACGCCGACCCGACGCTGGTGCGGCTGGCCCGCTCGATGGACCTGTCGACACCGCGGCTCTTCCAGAAGGTGATCCTGCCGTCGTCGGTCCCGGCGGTCTTCACGGGGATCCGGCTCGCCGGCGCCGTGTCGATCCTCGTCCTCGTGGCCGCCGAGATGATCGGCGCCAAGGCGGGGCTCGGCTACCTGATCAACGCCTCGCAGTTCAACTTCGCCATCCCGCAGATGTACGCCGGGATCCTCACCATCTCCGCGATCGGCGTGGCCTTCAACCAGATCCTGGTCGCGATCGAACGCCGCCTCAGCCTCTGGCGCCTCCCCACCGCCTGACCAGCGGCCCGGGAGCACGCCCACCCGCCCCCCCGCGGAGCGCCCTCCGCGTCCACCCAGGGAACAGACATGTCCGCACCCCGCACCCTCCACCTCAACGCCTTCCTGATGAACGCCGGTCACCACGACGCCGCCTGGCGCCACCCGGCCGCCAGCCCCGAGCGCGTCACCGACCTGCGTTATTTCCAGGAGCTCGCCCGCACCGCCGAACGCGGCCGGCTCGACTCGATCTTCTTCGCCGACGGACTCGCCCTCTGGGGCAAGGCCCGCCACAACGCCCTCGGCGGGTTCGAGCCGCTGACCCTGCTCTCCGCGATCGCCGCCGTCACCGAGCACATCGGGCTCATCGCGACGGCCTCCACCACCTTCAACGAGCCGTTCCACCTCGCCCGCGCGTTCGCCTCCCTCGACCACCTCAGCAATGGCCGGGCCGGCTGGAACATCGTCACCTCCGGCACCGTCGAGGAAGCCCGCAACTTCGGCCGGGAGGAGCATCTGGAGCACAGCCTCCGCTACGACCGCGCCCGCGAGTTCCTCGACGTCACGACCAAGCTCTGGGACAGCTGGGAGGACGACGCGATCGTCCTCGACAAGGAGCGCGGGATCTACGCCGACACCGGCAAGCTGCATCCGGCCGCCCACCGCGGCGCCCACTTCGGCGTCGCCGGCCCGCTCAACGTCCCCCGCTCGCCCCAGGGGCACCCGCTCCTCGTCCAGGCGGGATCCTCCGAGGACGGCAAGGAGTTCGCCGCCCGGTACGCGGAGGCGGTCTTCACCGCCCAGCAGACCCTCGCCGACGGCCAGGCCTTCTACAAGGACCTCAAGTCCCGCCTCGCCCGCCACGGCCGCACCGAGGAGGACCTCCTGGTCCTGCCGGGCATCGCGCCCGTCATCGGCTCCACCGAGGCCGAGGCGAAGGCCCTGGAGCGGGAACTGACCGGCCTCCAGGTCCCCGAGTACGGTCTGGCGCAGCTCTCCGGCATGCTCGGCGTCGACCTGACCGGGGCCGACCTCGACGGCCCGCTGCCCGAGCTGCCCGAGGAGCGGGACATCAACGGGAACAAGAGCCGTTTCACGCTCGTCGCCGAACTGGGCCGCCGCGACGGACTCACACTGCGCGAGCTGATCGCCCGGCTCGGCGCCGGCCGCGGCCACCGGGTCTTCGCGGGCGCTCCGGAGCAGATCGCCGACCAGCTGGAGGAGTGGTTCACGCACGGCGCCGCCGACGGCTTCAACGTCATGGCGCCGGTCCTGCCCACCGGTCTCACGGACTTCGTCGACCACGTGGTGCCGATCCTCCAGCGGCGCGGCCTCTTCCGCACCGAGTACACCGGCGCCACCCTCCGCGAGCACTACGGCCTGCCGCGGCCCGCCAACCGCCACGTCACCGCGGCGGCCGGCGCCTGACCGGCGGCCCGGCCCGCCGTACGGGGTCCCGCGCCGCCGCCCGGCGAACGGCGGCGGCGCCCCCGCGGCGGGAACCGGGTCAGACCGTGAGGACGATCTTGCCGCGGGTGCGGCCCGACGCGCTCAGTTCCCACGCAGTGGCCGCGTCGGCCAACGGCAGCACGTGTTCCACGTTCACCTTCAGCCGGCCCGAGTCGGCGAGCTGCGCGAGGGTGGTGAGGTCGGCCGTGGAGGCGCGGGCCCAGATGTGCCGGGCCCCCTTGGCGCCGGCGTCGTTGTCGGCGATGGAGATCACCGGACCGCCCTCGCGGACGACCGACTGGAGCAGCTCGACGCCGCCCTCGCCGTAGAAGTCGAGCCCGGCGTCGACCCCCTCGGGGGCCAGTGCGGCGATCCGCTCGGCCACCCCGTCCCCGTACAGCACGGGCTCGGCGCCGAGCGAGCGCAGGTAGTCGTGGTTGTGCGCGCCCGCCGTGCCGATGACGCGGGCACCGAGCGAGACGGCGATCTGCACGCCCAGCGAGCCGACGCCGCCCGCCGCGGAGTGGATGACGACGGTCTGCCCGGCGCCGACCCCGGCGCGCGTGATCGCCTGGTACGAGGTGAGCCCGGCCAGCGGCAGGCCCGCGGCCTGCTCGAAGGTCAGCTCGCGGGGCTTGCGGGCGAGGGTGCGCACGGGAGCGGTGACCAGCTCGGCGTACGTGCCCAGCTCCACCCACTCCTTGCGGACGTAGCCGTAGACCTCGTCGCCGACGGCGTAGTCGTCGGTGTCGGGGCCGACGGCCTCGACGATCCCGGCGACGTCCCAGCCGGGGATGACGGGGTGGCGCACTTCGAGGACCTGACCGAGGAAACCGGCGGCGAGCTTCCAGTCCACGGGGTTGACCCCGGCCGCCTTGACGCGGACGAGCACCTCGCTCGGACCGACCTTGGGTTCCGGTACGTCAACGAGCTCCAATGCGGCGGGAGTTCCGTACGTGCTGTAAGTGATTGCCTTCATGTACGGCGCAACGACCTTTGTACGGAGGCCTATTCCGTCTCCGGGCCCCCGTTCCCCGCCCCTCAAGTGATCCTCCAGCAGCCCTCAGGCGGGCAGCGTGTTGCGGTGCGACCGCCAGCGGGCCGCGCTCGGCAGGGCCTGGATCCGGGCGCCCGACTGCTCGTCGTCGTCCAGCGGGGACGGGAACGGCAGCCGCACGTCACGGTGACGCGGGCGCGCACCCGGTCGCCTACCTAACCTATTCGGTGCTCGGGGAGTATCCCGCGGGCCAGCCGGCCGAGGGCCTCGGCGATCCGTTCGCGCGGGAAGCCGAGCGTGTGCCGCTGGAACTGGTACACCTCCGGGGCGAGCGGGCTCAGCAGGACGTCCGCGCCGACGTCGGGGTCCTCGGCCCCGGCGGCCACCAGCAGGCTCCGGACGTGGGCCCGCCAGCTGCGGTAGGTGCCCCGGCAGAACCGGTCGGGCCCCGGCCGGATGCCCAGGACCAGCGGCAGGTGCCGCTCCAGGTGCTCCAGCGCGGCGGCGTAGAAGGCCGTCAGCCGCTGGCCGGGCGGCGCGCCGGGGCCGAGCGGCGGCGGCCCGAAGGCCAGCCGGCCCTGGAGGATGCGCTCGTGCTCGGCGAGGAGGGCCTCGGCCACGGACGCCGGGTCGGGGAAGCGCCGGTAGAGGGTGGCCCGGCCCACCCCGGCGGCCTTGGCGATCTGGTCCATCGTCACCGACGCGGGGTCGCGTTCCGTGAACAACTGCTCGGCGGCCATCAGGATCTGGGCCCGGTTGCGGACCGCGTCGGCGCGCGGCAGACCGCGACGGGCGGGGGCGGGGACCCCGGCGCTCGACCCGGCGCGGCGGACGGGACCGGTGCCCGCGATGTCGCGTACCGTGCGGACCTCGTCGCCATTGGTCATGGCGGTGACCCTACGTCCTTCGTGTCGGTGTTGGGCTGAACGGGTGAAACACGAGAGGATGGGGGGATGCACATGAAGCGCACGGCCGAGGCGGCCCGGTGAGCAGGTACGACGTCACGGACGAACAGTGGGAGGGACTCGCGCAGGTGGTACCCCTGCGCAGTCGCAACGAATGGCCCTCCCGGGTGGACCACCGCACGATCCCGACGGCCCCCGGGGCGTCCGCGGCGGAACAGCGGCGCTTCGTGGTGATCCGGGTCCAGATCTTCGCCGACGCCCGGGAGGTGGCGGAGTACCTGATCGCGCAGATCCCCGTGCTGCTCGACCTCACCGGCGCCGACGGCGAAGTGGCCAAGCGCATCCTGGACTTCAGCAGCGGCGTCGTGTTCGGGCTGGGCAGCGGGATGCACCGGGTCGACCGGAACGTCTTCCTCCTCGCGCCGGTCGGCACCGAGGTCGAGGGGATCGCGGCGGCGGCCGTCCCCCGATCGTAGGAAGGTCGCGGCGGCGGAACGGTTCGCCGTACCCGGCGGCCCCGCGGCGGACCGTACCGTCCGGCCATGGACGCCACCCTGAACGCGGCCCGGCCCGCCGCCACCCCCTCGCTCAACACCACTCCCTCCCTTGACGTCGCACCCTGTGACGCCACCCCCTCGCTTGCGGGCATCCCTTCCCCTGATGTCGCGCCTTCCCTTGACGCCACCCCTCCGCCTGATGCCGCGCCCCTCCTTGAAGCCGCCCGCGCCCCTTCGGAAGCCGGGTCCGGCCCGGCGGCCCCGGTCCCGGCTCCGGCCCGGCCCGCGGTCACCGAACTGCGGCTGTCCGCCTTCGGGCGGCACCGCGCGGCGCACTTTCCGCTGGGGCCCGTGACCCTGTTCGCCGGAGCGAGCGGCAGCGGCAAGTCCCAGGCGCTGGACGCCTACGCGGCCCTCGCGCTGCTCGCCTCGGGCGGCAGCCTGGCCGAGGTCTTCCCCGATCCGGTGGGCCGGGTCCCCGAACGGGCCGTCCCCGACGCCGACGGGCGCCGCGGCTTCCGCATCGGCTGTACGGTCGACGGCCCGGCCGGCCCCGTCCGCCTCGACCTCGCCGTCCAGGCCGAACCCACGCTGCGGATCGTCGGCGAACGCCTCTCCCAGGACGGCCAGGTGCTGCTCGCCACCGCCCTGCGCGACCCGCGCCGACGCTCCGTCCAGGCCGCCTGGCTCACCGGCGGCGCCACCGGCGTGACCCGCGCCCCGTTCCCCGACGACCGGCTCGGCACCGCTCTGCTGCCGTTGCGCGTCGCCGGGTCCACCGCCGGGCAGCGCCGGGTGCTGGCCGCCGCCGAGCAGGTCGTGGTGGCGCTGCGCTCGGTGTTCGCCTGCGATCCGCGCCCCGGCCGGATGCGCGGGCCCGTCCCGCGCGGCGACGGCCGGCTGCGGGGCGACTGCGGGAACCTGGCCGACGTGCTGCGCCGGACCCGCCACGAGTGCGGCACCCGGCACGCCCTGCTCACCGCGGCGGCCCGCACCGGGTGCGCGGGGCCGGTGGTGGCGCTGGACGTCCGGACGCTCGCGGAGCCCGGCGGCGCGCTGGTGGCGGGGCTGCTCGACCGGGGCCCCGGCCGCCCCGTGACCGACCTCGGCCGGCTCGGCGCGGGCGAGCTGCGCTTCCTCGCGCTGGCCCTGGTCCTGCTGACCGGGCCCGGGGTGCTGGAGGTGGAGCCGGCCGCCGACGTGCCCGCCGCCCGGCAGGCGCTCACCGTGCTCGCCGACGGCCTCGACCGGGGCCTGGACCGGCGGCAGGGCGCCGAACTGCTGCGGCTGGCCCTGCTGTCCGGTGCCCGGGGGCACGTCCGGCTCGTCGGGACGGTGGGCGAGGACACCGCGGGAACCGCGCGCGGGCTGCCCGGCGTCTCGGTGGTAGACCTGTCCCCATGAGTGCCGCCCCGGCGAACGACGCCCCGAAGCCACCGCACGACGAACGGCTGTACCGACTCCAGCGACGGCTGGCCGACTTCGCGGCCGCCCGGGACTGGGGCCCGTACCACACCCCCAAGAACCTGGCCGTGGCCCTGAGCGTGGAGGCCGCCGAACTGGTCGAGATCTTCCAGTGGCTGACACCGGAACAGTCGGCCGCGATCATGGAGGAGCCCGAAAACGCACACCGCGTGACCGATGAGGTGGCCGACGTGCTCGCGTATCTGCTGCAGTTCTGTGAGGTCCTCGGGGTGGATGTGCTGGATGCGCTCGCCGCGAAGATCGAGAGGAACGAGTCCCGCTTCCCCGCGAAAGGCAATCCGGGCACTGATCGTCACTCTTCGGAGTGATCGCGTCATCCACAACCATGTTTGTGTCCACAGATTTCCGAATACCCCTGGCTTTACTGGCTCCTTGCCTTCACTCTGGGTAGTGGAGAACGTCGGGAAGCGGGATGTGGGATGCGGGATGTCGTGCGGACGGGGGACGGCATATGGATGCGGTACGGCTCATCGCGGCCGGCCGGCACGCGCTGGCACAGAGCGGGGCTGCGTGGGACATCGTGGGCGAGGCCTGGCAGGCCCAGGCGCTCGCGCAGGGGATAGGGAGCTGGCTGGCGGTCACCGGACCGCCGGAGCTCAGAGCGGAGGCGCGGGTACTGGGGGAAGCGGGAGGCAGAGGCTGCGGGGTCATCGACCGGGCGGCGCTGCGCGGTGAGGGCAGCGCGCCCGAGCAACCGCCGCGCGCGGCACGGCTGTCGGGGGTGACCGATGTGCGTCAGGCGCTGCTCGGGCTCCAGGCGCTGCTGGGCGAGGTCGGCATAGCCCTCGTCGGGGTGGCCTGCGCGACGGACGAGGAGAGCCTGTACTGGCAGTGCATAGAGTCGATCGACGCGGCCGACGAGTCGAGCGACCGGGTCCGCGCGCTGCTGCGGCGGATGACCGTACGGGAGCGGGGATCGGCCTCGGGCGTGGTCTGAGGCCGGCGCCGGTCGGGGCCGGCGGGGCCCCGGGGTCCCGCCGTGCGTGACGGGACCCCGCGCGCGTCAGAAGGCCCGGTCGGAGCGGTGCTCGCCGTCGTACGGGCGGGCGCCCGGGGAGACCGGCGCGGCGGCAGCGGGGGCGGTGCGGTCGGCGGAGTGCTGGAGGTCGGCGTCGAGCTGGGACAGGTCGGCGTTCAGCGCCGCCATCAGCTCTTCCATCTGCTGGAGCAGGCCCTTCGGCGCGCCGCCCCGGGCGGGTACCGCCGGCTTCTGGCGTGCGTGGTCGTGCGCTGCCTGTCGGGTCGGTCCGGTCTGTCGGGGGTGCTCCGGCACGGGCTCGTGGGACATGGCGGCCTCCTCGGCCCTGGCCCTTCCGGTGCGGAAGGGGGCGGCTGGACGCACCGGCGAGAAGCCGCCGGCGCGCGGGCCGGGCGGTCCGGCTCCCTCCGAGCAACGATCACCGTCCGCGCCGGTCACTGGTGGCGCTCGGGGTGGGCCTTCCGGTTGACAGAGATTCACCCGGCAGGGGCCGGAGGGGCAGGATGGGGGGTATGGATCTCCGCATTTTCACCGAGCCGCAGCAGGGCGCCGACTACGGCACCCTCCTGACCGTCGCCAAGGCCACCGAAGACCTCGGGTTCGACGCGTTCTTCCGCTCTGATCATTATTTGAAGATGGGGTCCGGTGACGGCCTGCCCGGCCCCACCGACGCCTGGATCACCCTCGCGGGCCTGGCCCGCGAGACCCGGCGGATCCGGCTGGGCACGCTGATGACGGCCGGTACCTTCCGGCTGCCCGGCGTGCTCGCGATCCAGGTGGCCCAGGTCGACCGGATGTCCGGCGGCCGGATCGAACTCGGCCTCGGCGCGGGCTGGTTCGAGGAGGAGCACAAGGCGTACGGAATCCCCTTCCCGGCGGAGCGCATGGCCCGGCTGGAGGAACAGCTGGCCGTCGTCACCGGCCTGTGGGCCACCGAGCCCGGCGCCACCTTCGACTACCAGGGCGAGTACTACCGGCTGGAGAACTCCCCGGCCCTGCCCAAGCCCGCCCAGGACAAGGTGCCCGTCCTGATCGGCGGCCACGGGGCCAAGCGGACCCCGCGTCTGGCCGCCCGGTACGCGGACGAGTTCAACATGCCGTTCGCCTCGGTCGCCGACAGCGAGCAGCAGTTCGGCCGGGTCCGGGAGGCCGCCGAGGAGGCGGGCCGCAAGGCCGGCGACCTCGTCTACTCCAACGCCCTCGTGGTGTGCGTGGGCAAGGACGACGCCGAGGTCGCCCGCCGCGCCGCCGCCATCGGCCGCGAGGTGGACGAGCTGAAGGCCAACGGCCTGGCCGGCTCACCCGCCGAGGTCGTCGAGAAGATCGGCACTTACGCCGCCATCGGCTCCTCGCGCCTCTACCTCCAGCTCCTCGACCTCGACGACCTCGACCACCTGGAGCTGATCTCGGCCCAGGTGCTCTCCCAGCTCGGCTAGGAGGAACCGTGCCGCGCGCGACCGGCCCGCTCGAAGACGCCCTGGCCACCCGGGCGGTGCTGCTGGACGGCGGGCTGAGCAACCAGCTCGCCGCCCAGGGCTGCGACCTGTCCGGCGGCCTCTGGACGGGCCGGGTGCTCGCGGAGTGCCCGGACCAGGTCGAGGCCGCCCACACGGCCTACGTCCGGGCCGGCGCCGAGGTGCTGATCACCGCGAGCTACCAGGTCGGACACGAACCGGCGCTGCTGGAGCGGAGCGTGGCGGTGGCCGGGCGCGCCGCGCGGGCGGCGGACCACGCGGTGTGGGTGGCCGCCTCCGTCGGCCCGTACGGGGCGGTGCTCGCCGACGGCTCGGAGTACCGCGGCCGGTACGGGCTGAGCACCGCCCGGCTGGCCGCCTTCCACCGCCCCCGGATCGAGGCCCTGCGCGGGGCGGACGTCCTGGCCCTGGAGACCGTCCCGGACACCGACGAGGCGGAGGCCCTGCTGCGGGTCCTGGCCGGCACCGGGGCCCGGGCGTGGCTCGGCTACACCGTCGCGGGCGGCCGCACCCGGGCCGGCCAGCCCCTCGAAGAGGCCTTCGCCCTGGCGGCCGCCGCCCCCGAGATCCTCGCGGTCGGCGTCAACTGCTGCGACCCGGCCGACGTCCTGCCCGCCCTGGAGGCAGCCGCCTCCGTCACCGCCAAGCCCCTGCTCGCCTACCCCAACGACGGCTCCGTCTGGGACGCCGCCACCGGCACCTGGCACCCGCCGGCCGCCCCCGTCCCCTGGGACGTCCCGGCCTGGCGCGCGGCGGGCGCCCGCCTCATCGGCGGCTGCTGCCGCGTCGGCCCCTCCGCCATCGCGACCCTGCGCCCCCGCCTGACCTGACCGGCTCGCGGACGCCGACGCGGGGGCTCCGGCGCCGCTGCTGCGGCGTACGCGGCGGGTGTACGTGGACACCGGGGACGAGGTATCCGTACGGGACGGCACCGACTGGTGGCTGGAACTGACGGCCGCGGGCGGCGAGGGCATGGTCGTCAAACCCCTTCAGGCGTACGCCCGGGACGGCAAGGGACGGCTGGTGCAGCCGGGGGGGGGAAGGTGCGAGGGCGCGAGTACCTGCGGATCATCTACGGTCCGGAGTACGCGCGTCCGGAGCAGCTGGCGAAGCTGCGCGGACGCTTCCTCGGGCCCCGGCTGCGGCCGCCCGGCCGTGACCGCCGGCCGTGACGCGTGCCGCGCGGGCGCGTCGTAAAGCGGGAGCCCCCGTACGGCCCGTAATTAGGTCGTATGGGGGAACTTTCGCGCAGAAGCCCCGGGAAACCACCGGCGGGATCGTTCATCCAGGGCAGCGGAATGTCCGCGACCCTGGAAGGACGGAACGTCACCTATGAAGATGACCGCGCGCGGAAGCATTGCGGCACTCCTGACCTGTATGGCGGCGGCCGGCGCGGCCACCCCGGCCGTGGCCGACGCGGTGCCCGTGGGAGTCCCGCTGGAGGCGGTGGAGACCACGCTGGGCGTGCCCGCCCCGCACCTGGCCACCGCGGTCCCGGTACCGATCGTCGGAGCCCCCGAGGCGCCCCGCCACCACAAGGGCGACCTGCTCCCGACCCCACTGCTCCCGGTGGTGCCGATCGCCGCCGACCTCGGCGGCACCAAGCTCACCTCCCCCGTGCCCAACCTCGCGGGCGAGCCCGAGACGGACGGCGAGGGTTCCCTGGAGTCCAAGGACACCACGCTGCGCACCCGCAGCCCGGGCGCGCACCTGGTCGCCCCGCTCACCATGCCGGACGGCAGCAACTACGGGCTGCCGAACCTGACGCGGCCCGAGTTGGGCGTGATCGCCCCCGAGGTCATCGGTGCGCCGACGGCACTTCTCGGCCTGCGCTGAGCCCCGCGCGGCCGACGCCGGGTCAAAAGGCCGTTCGGTCTGGGAACGTGTACGGCATGGGATTCCATGTCGACTCCGAGACCGGGCGGCTTCGCCGCGTCATCCTCCACCGGCCCGACCTGGAGCTGAAGCGGCTCACTCCAAGCAACAAGGACGCCCTGCTCTTCGACGACGTGCTGTGGGTGCGCCGGGCCCGCCAGGAGCACGACGGGTTCGCGGACGTGCTCCGCGACCGGGGGGTCGCCGTCCACCTCTTCGGGGACCTGCTGCGGGAGTCCCTCGACATCCCCGAGGCGAGACACCTCGTCCTGGACCGGGTCTTCTACGAGAAGGAGTACGGCCCCCTCGCCACCGACCACCTGCGGGCGGTGTTCGACGGACTGTCCTCGGCCGACCTCGCGGAGGCGCTGGTCGGCGGCATGACGAAGCGGGAGTTCCTGGAGCGGCACGCCGAGCCGGTGTCGGTGCGCTTCCACGTCCTCGACATGGACGACTTCCTGCTCGGGCCGCTGCCCAACCACCTCTTCACCCGTGACACCTCCGCCTGGATCTACGACGGGGTGTCCATCAACGCCATGCGCTGGCCGGCCCGGCGGCGCGAGACCGTGCACTTCGAGGCGATCTACCGGTACCACCCGCTCTTCACCGGCTCCGGCGCCTTCCACTACTGGTCGCAGGGCCAGGCCGACTACCCCTCCACGATCGAGGGCGGGGACGTCCTGGTCATCGGCAACGGGGCCGTGCTGATCGGGATGAGCGAGCGGACCACCCCGCAGGCGGTGGAGATGCTCGCGCGGGGCCTGTTCGCGGCGGGCTCGGCGACGGCAATCGTGGCGCTCGACATGCCCAAGCGGCGCGCCTTCATGCACCTGGACACGGTGATGACGATGGTCGACGCCGACGCCTTCACCCAGTACGCGGGCCTCGGCATGCTGCGCTCGTACACGATCCGGCCCGGCGAGCGGGCCGGTGACCTGCGGGTCACCGACCACCCGGCGGAGCACATGCACCGGGCGATCGCGGGCGCGCTGGGGCTGGAGCGGATCCGGGTGCTGACGGCCACGCAGGACGTGCACGCGGCGGAGCGCGAGCAGTGGGACGACGGCTGCAACGTGCTGGCGGTGGAGCCGGGGGTGGTCGTCGCGTACGAGCGGAACGTCACGACCAACACGCACCTGCGCAAGGAGGGCATCGAGGTGATCGAGATCCCGGGCAGCGAGCTGGGGCGGGGCCGGGGTGGTCCGCGCTGTATGAGCTGCCCGGTGCAGCGCGACGCGGTGTGACCTGCGCAGATGCGGCGGGGCGGACCAGGGGGCTGTATATCAATGCAGAGTGTCGTATAGACTTCCAGGCATCCCCTGTCAACGTCCCGTGTCAGCACCCTCTGGAGTGTCCCCCATGGCCACCGACCTCTTCGGCCGCAGTTTCCTCAAGGAGCTCGACTTCACCGCCGCCGAGTTCCGCGGCCTCGTCGAGCTCGCCGCCACACTCAAGGCGGCCAAAAAGGCGGGGACCGAGCGACGCCTCCTCCAGGGGAAGAACATCGCGCTGATCTTCGAGAAGACCTCGACGCGGACGCGCTGCGCCTTCGAGGTCGCCGCCGCCGACCAGGGCGCCCACACCGTCTACCTCGACCCCACCGGCTCCCAGATGGGCCACAAGGAGTCCGTCCGGGACACCGCGCGGGTGCTCGGCCGGATGTTCGACGGCATCGAGTACCGGGGCGACAGCCAGGAGGCGGTCGAGGAGCTCGCCGCGCACTCGGGCGTGCCCGTCTTCAACGGCCTCACCGACGACTGGCACCCCACGCAGATGCTGGCCGACGTCCTCACCATGACCGAGCACGGCGCCAAGCCGCTGGAGCACCTCTCCTTCGCCTACCTCGGAGACGCCCGCTTCAACATGGGCAACTCCTACCTGGTCACCGGCGCCCTGCTGGGCATGGACGTACGGATCGTCGCGCCCAAGGAGTACTGGCCGGCGGAGGCCGTGGTCGCCCGGGCCCGGGAGCTGGCCGCGGCCAGCGGGGCGCGCATCACCCTGACCGAGGAGGTCGCGGAGGGCGTGGCGCAGGCCGACTTCGTGGCGACGGACGTCTGGGTCTCGATGGGGGAGCCCAAGGAGGTCTGGGACGAGCGCATCGCGGCCCTGGCGCCGTACGCGGTCACCATGGACGTGCTGCGCGCGACCGGGAACCCGGCCGTGAAGTTCCTGCACTGCCTGCCCGCCTACCACGACCTGGGCACGAAGGTGGCCCGGGAGGTGTACGAGCGGCACGGGCTGGAGTCGCTGGAGGTCACGGACGAGGTGTTCGAATCGGCGCACTCCCTCGTCTTCGACGAGGCCGAGAACAGGCTGCACACCATCAAGGCGGTGCTCGTCGCGACGCTCGCGGAGCCGGGGGCGGGGGCGTAGCGCTGGGCCGGCGCCGTCAGGCGGTCGCGGTACGGGCCGACAGGGTGAACCAGACGGCCTTGCCGCGCTCGGTGCGCCGGTGGCCGCAGGCGGAGCTCAGGGCGCGGATCAGCAGCAGGCCCCGGCCGTGCTCCTGCCAGGGGTCGGGCGGCGTGTCGTCGCGGCGGGCGGTGAGATCGCCGGGCGGCCGCGGGTCCCCGTCGTGCACCTCGACCTGGCAGCCGTTCGCCAGCAGCTCCACGACCAGCTCGATCGGGGCGCCCCCGCCGGTGTGCTCGACGGCGTTGGCCACCAGTTCCGCGGTCAGCAGCTCCGCGGTGTCGCGGTCGGCGGACGGCTCCGCGTCCGTGAGGGCGCTGCGGACCAGGGCGCGGGCGAGGGGCACGGCGGCGGTCGTGTGGGGGAGCGCGATCCGCCAGGCGGAGGCGTCGGGCAAGGCGGGTCCGTCCGTTCCGGGGTCGTGGGTGTGGGGGCGAGCGGGTGAAGCGGAAGGGAAATCCTTCTTTCAACGATACGAAGTGGAAATCCGACTCCGCAGGGCACCCCGGCCGAAACGCGCGGGACGAAGGTTGTCGCGTTTCTCTGACGGCAGTCACCAACCGGTGATAGCGTCGATTCCGTGAGTCCCTTCACCGGTTCCACCCCATCGACAGGACAGTGGCGCCACCTACGGGTGACCCGGCAGGACGGCGTCGCCACCGTCACCCTCGACCGCCCCGAGAAGCTGAACGCGCTCACCTTCGGCGCCTACGCCGACCTGCGCGACCTGCTCGCCGAACTGTCCCGCGAACGGTCCGTCCGCGCCCTCGTGCTCGCCGGCGAGGGCCGGGGCTTCTGCTCCGGCGGGGACGTGGACGAGATCATCGGCGCCACCCTCGCCATGGACACCGCCCAACTCCTCGACTTCAACCGGATGACCGGCCAGGTGGTCAGGGCCGTCCGCGAATGCCCCTTCCCGGTGATCGCCGCCCTGCACGGGGTGGCCGCCGGAGCCGGAGCGGTGCTCGCCCTCGCCGCCGACTTCCGGATCGCCGACCCCACCGCCCGCTTCGCCTTCCTCTTCACCCGGGTCGGCCTCTCCGGCGGGGACATGGGCGCCGCCTACCTGCTGCCCCGCGTCGTCGGCCTCGGCCACGCCACCCGGCTGCTGATGCTCGGAGAGCCCGTACCGGCGGCCGAGGCGGAGCGCATCGGCCTGCTCAGCGAGCTCGTCGACGAGGGCAAGGCCGACGCCCGGGCCGCCGAACTGGCCGCCCGCCTCGCCGCCGGACCCGCCCTCGCCCACGCCCAGACCAAGGCCCTGCTGACCGCGGAGCTGGACATGCCGCTGGCCGCCGCCGTCGAACTCGACGCCAACACCCAGGCGCTGCTGATGCACGGCGAGGACTACGCCGAGTTCCACGCGGCCTTCACCGGCAAGCGGCCGCCGCAGTGGAAGGGCAGGTAGCGCCGTGCGCGTCGCCGTCGTCGGCGGGGGACCGGGCGGACTGTACGCCGCCGCGCTGCTGGCGCGGCAGGGACACCGGGTGGAGGTGTGGGAACGCGGCGCCCCCGACGACACCTTCGGCTTCGGCGTCGTGCTCTCGGACGAGACGCTGGGCGGCATCGAACGGGCCGACACCGCCGTCCACGCCGCCCTCGGCGCCGAATTCGTCCGCTGGGACGACGTGGAGGTCGTCCACCGGGGCCGGCTGCTCACCTCCGGCGGCCACGGCTTCGCCGCGCTCGGCCGGCGCCGGCTGCTGGAGATCCTGCACACGCGCTGTACGGACCTCGGGGTCCGGCTCCGCTTCCGCTCCCCGGCACCCGACGCGTGGCAGCTGGCCGAGACGTACGACCTGGTCGTCGCGGCGGACGGGGTCCACAGCGCGACCCGCGAGAGCGGCGCCGCGCACTTCCGCCCGACCGTGACCGAGGGCCGCTGCCGGTACATCTGGCTGGCCGCCGACTTCGCCTTCGACGCCTTCCGCTTCGAGATCGCGGAGACCGGGCACGGCGTGGCGCAGCTGCACGCCTACCCGTACTCCGCCGACTCCTCGACCGTGATCGTCGAGATGCGGGAGGAGGTGTGGCGGGCCTCGGGCCTCGACCTGTGCGACGAGGCGGAATCCGCCTCGCGGTGCGCCAAGCTGTTCGGCGAGGCGCTGCGCGGACGGCCGCTGCGCGGGAACCGGTCCGCCTGGACCCGCTTCCGTACCGTCGTCAACGCGCGCTGGTCGCACCGGAACGTGGTCCTGCTCGGCGACGCGGCGCACACGGCCCACTTCTCCATCGGCTCCGGCACCAAACTCGCCGTCGAGGACGCGCTCGCGCTCGCCGAGGCACTGGCGGGGATGCCAGTGGACGGAGCGGGGGCCGAGGAGGGGGACGGGCAGTGCCTCGCCGAACGCCTCGCGGCGTACGAGGCGGAGCGGCGGCCCGCCGTGGCCAGTACGCAGCGGGCGGCGGCGGCCAGCATGCGCTGGTTCGAGGAGATCGAAGGGTACGTCGACCAGCCCGCCCGGCAGTTCGCCTTCAACCTGCTGACCCGCAGTCGGCGGGTGACGCACGACAACCTGCGGCTGCGCGACCCCCGCTTCACACGGGCGGTGGAACGGGACTTCGGCGGCTCCGAAGCCCAGGACGTCCCGCCGATGTTCACGCCGTTCACCCTGCGCGGGCTGACCCTGCGCAACCGGGTCGTCGTCGCGCCCATGGACATGTACTCGGCGCGCGAGGGCGTACCGGGCGACTTCCACCTCGTGCACCTGGGGCAGCGCGCCCTCGGCGGGGCAGGGCTGGTGCTCACGGAAATGGTCTGCGTCAGCCCCGAAGCCCGGATCACCCCGGGCTGCGCGGGCCTGTGGAGCGAAGAGCAGGAGGCCGCCTGGAAGCGGATCGCCGACTTCGTCCACACCTCCGCACCCGGCACCGCACTCGGCGTGCAGCTCGGGCACGCGGGCCGCAAGGGCTCGACGCGCCTCATGTGGGAAGGCATGGACGAGCCGCTGCCCGAGGGCAACTGGCCGCTCGTCGCCGCCTCCGCGCTGCCCTACAAGCCCGGCGTGTCCGCCGTCCCGCGCGCCCTCGGCGCAGACGACCTCGCCGCGATCCGCGCCGACTTCGCGGCGGCCGCCGTACGGGCCGCCGCGTGCGGGTTCGACCTGCTCGAACTGCACTGCGCGCACGGCTACCTGCTGTCCGGGTTCCTGTCCCCGCTCACCAACCACCGCACCGACGCGTACGGCGGCTCCCTGGAGAACCGGCTGCGCTTCCCGCTGGAGGTCTTCGACGCCGTCCGGGCGCTCTGGCCGGCGGAGCGCCCCATGACGGTGCGGATCTCCGCGGCCGACTGGGCGCCCGGCGGCACCACCCCCGAGGAGGCGCAGGGGATCGCCGCCGCCTTCGCCGCCCACGGCGCGGACGCCGTCCACGTGTCCACGGGGCAGGTCGTGGCCGAGGAGGACCCGGAGTTCGGGCGTTCCTACCAGACCCCTTACGCCGACCGGATCCGCAACGCGCTCGGCGTGCCCGTCATCGCCGTCGGCGCCATCTCCTCCTGGGACGACGTCAACTCGCTGCTGCTGGCCGGGCGCGCCGACCTGTGCGCGCTCGGCCGTCCGCACCTGTACGACCCGCACTGGACGCTGCACGCGGCCGCCGAGCAGGGGTACGAGGGGCCGGGCGCGCCGTGGCCCGCGCCGTACCGGGCGGGCAGCCGCAGACCGCCGACGGGGAAGGGGTAGGCGCGGCCTGTTCAGAGGGCCTCCAGATGGACCCGGTCCTCCACCGGGGTGTAGCCGAGGCGGCGGTAGATGCCGTTGCTGGTGGGGTTGGCGAGGTCGGTGAACAGCAGCACCTCGCGGGCGCCGGCGGCGTGGGCGGCGCCGGTCGCGGCGTGCGTGACGCCGGCGGCGTAGCCGTGGCCCCGGTCGGCGGGCGGGGTGTAGACCGGGGCGATGCGGCTCGCGCCGCCGATCGGGCGGAGGAAGCCCGCCAGGGATACCGGGCGGCCCGCGTCCTCCCAGAGCAGGAAGCCGCCGAACGAGATCCGGTCGCGCAGGGCGGCCTCGGTGGGGCGGGCGGGCTGGTCCGTCTCCCGGTTGAACTCCGCCGTCCAGCGCAGGAGCAGCGGCAGGTCCGCCGCCTGCGCCCGCCGGGCCCGGCCGGACGGGGCCGGGTCCGGGGCGGCCAGGGTGCCGAGCCGGTGGAGCCGGCTCTCCTCCGCCACCCGGACGGGCCTGCCCCAGGCGCCGGCCAGCGTGTCGGCGTCGGCGCGGCGGGCGTCGACCGCGGTGACCGGAGCGAGCAGCGGCTCGGTGGCGAGGTGCCCGCCGAGGGCCCGGACGGCCTCGGCGGGCAGGGCGCCGAGCAGCAGCGGGAACGGCGGGGTGCGCAGCAGGGCTCCGGCGACGGCCCCGTCGGGGCCGGTCCACCAGCCGAAGACGGGGTCGGCGGGGCCGTAGGCGTGGGGGCCGCGCCGTTCGAGGGCGTCGCCGATGGTCAGCAGGAGGGTGTCGGACACGGGCCGCGCCGCCACCGCGGGGCGCGCGAGGGCCAGATAGGCCGCGAGATCGGTACCGAAGGTCCACGTCATGCCCCATCGTGGCGGCCGCCCGGGGCGATGCGCACCGGATTTTCGGCGCCCCCCGGCCGGGCCCGGCGGGATCTCCCCCGCGCGGGGGAGGCGGTTCCCCCGGGCGGGGGAGGCCGGGGGTGGCGGGCGCTGGGACCTTGGGTGTGCGGGGATTTCCCGCGCACGGGTACGACGCCCCCGAGGGGGGTGTCCGGCAGGGGGAGGCACCATGAAGGTCCACAAGGTCCACACGGGGTTACGACTGGACGAAGCGGGCGCCCGCGTCGCGCAGCCGGGTGTGCAGCTCGGCGAACACCGCCGCGGCCCGGTCGCCCGGCCAGTCCGCCGGGAGCAGTTCGCGCGGCAGCCCCGGATCCGCGTAGGGCAGCCGCCGCCAGGTGTCCAGGGCGGACAGGTAGGTGCGGTAGGCCGCCTCGGGCGTGGGTTCGGGGCCGCACTGCAGGGCCCGCAGGGCCGGCTCGTGCCGGTCGAGGAACTCCTCGTGTTGCTTGGCCAGCGCGGCCAGGTCCCACCAGCGGGCCACGGCCTCGGCGGTGGGCGCGAAGCCGAGGTGGGCGCCGCGGAAGAGCTCCACGTACGCCGTCAGGTGCAGCCGCTCCAGGGTGTGCCCGGCCTCGCGGGCCAGCTGGGCCGGGGCGATCCACACGCCCGGGGCCACCGCTCCGAAGCCCAGCCGGGCCAGTCGGGAGCGCAGCAGGTGCCGCTTGTGCCGTTCCTGCTCCGGGACGGAGAAGACCGCGACGAGCCATTCCTCCGAGACCTGCGGGGCGCCGTAGATCCGCCGGTCCCCGTCCTCCAGCAGCAGCCGGGCCTCCTCGGAGAGGTCGTAGGCCGCCGCGCCGTCGGCCGCCTTCGCGGGCACCAGGAAGCCGCGCCGCTTCAGCCGGGACACCGAGGAGCGGACGGAGGGCGCGTCGACGCCGGCCGCGCCCAGCAGGCGCACCAGCGCGGACACCGGTACGGGTCCCTCGAAGGACCTTCCGTAGGCGCCGTAGAACGTGACGATCAGGGATCGCGGGGTGTGCTGCTCGACCACGGGTTCACTCTAGATCGCGCAGCCGGAAGCGTTGCAGTTTGCCGGTCGCCGTCCGGGGCAGCGCCGGCACGAAGACGAAGGAGCGCGGGCACTTGTGCGGGGCCAGCTCCGCCCGCATATGGGTGCGCAGGGCGTCCTCGGTCAGCACCGCCCCGTCCCGGGCGACGGTGTACGCGACGACGACCTGGCCCCGGTGTTCGTCGGGCTGGCCGACCACCGCTGCCTCCACCACGTCCGGATGGCGCAGCAGGGCCTCTTCCACCTCCGGGCCGGCGATGTTGTAGCCCGAGGAGATGATCATGTCGTCGGCGCGGGCGACGTAGCGGAAGTAGCCGTCGGGGTCGCGTACGTACGTGTCGCCGGTCAGGTTCCAGCCGTCGCGGACGTAGTCGCCCTGGCGGGGGTCGGCCAGGTAGCGGCAGCCGACCGGGCCGCGGACGGCCAGCAGGCCCGGCTCGCCGTCCGGGACGGGCCGCCCGGCGGGGTCCACCACCCGGGCCTCCCAGCCGGGCACCGCCCGGCCGGTGGTGCCGGGGCGGATGTCCTCGTCGGCGGCGGAGATGAAGATGTGCAGCAGCTCGGTGGCCCCGATGCCGTTGATGATCCGCAGTCCGGTGCGCTCGTGCCAGGCCCGCCAGGTGGCGGCGGGGAGGTTCTCGCCGGCCGACACGCAGCGGCGCAGTGCCGACAGGTCGTAGGCGCCGGTGTCGTAGGGGCCGAGCGTGTCGAGCATGGACCGGTAGGCGGTGGGGGCCGTGAACAGGACGGTGACGCGGTGCGCGGCGAGCGCGGGCAGCAGCGCGCGGGGCGCGGCCTGCTCCAGCAGCAGCGCCGAGGCTCCGGCCCGCAGCGGGAAGACGACGAGGCCGCCGAGTCCGAATGTGAACCCGAGGGGAGGACTGCCGGCGAAGACGTCGTCGGGGCGGGGCCGCAGGACGTGACGGGAGAAGGTGTCGGCGATGGCGAGGAGGTCGCGGTGGAAGTGCATGCAGCCCTTGGGGCGGCCGGTGGTGCCGGAGGTGAAGGCGATCAGCGCCACGTCGTCGGCGGAGGTCTGCACGGCGGGATAGGGCGCCGGGTGCGCCTCGGCCAGCCGCAGCAGGTCGTCGGGGCCCTCCCCGCCGTAGGCGGCGATCCGCAGGCCGGGCACCTCGGCCTTGACCAGGTCGTCGAGGGCGGCGGTGTGACAGACGGCGTGCCGCACCCGGGCCATGGAGCACACCGTCGCGAGCTCCTGGGCCCGCTGCCGCTCCAGGACGGTGACGGCCACGGCGCCCGCCTTCATCACCGCCAGCCAGCAGGCGGCGAGCCAGGGGCCGGTCGGTCCGCGCAGCAGCACCCGGTTGCCGGGGATAACGCCGAGGTCGGCGGTGAGGGCGTGGGCGAGCGAGTCGACGCGCTCGCGCAGCTCTCCGTACGACCACACCTCGCCCGAGCCGCCGCGGAAGGCGGGGCGGTCGGGTCCCAGCCGGTCGATGGTGGCGTCGAGGAGTTCGGCGCCGACGTTCAGCCGGTCGGGGTAGGCCAGTTCGGGCAGCTCGAAGAGGAGTTCCGGCCAGGCGTCGGCGGGCGGCAGGTGATCACGGGCGAAGGTGTCGGCATGAGCGGAAGGCTTGAGCTCCAAGGCGGGTGCGCCCCCTTGCGACGTCCGGAAGAGATGGAACCGGCCGTGCGGTGCGTCTCCCGGCTCACCACCGGGAGGTGCTCCTAGAGCGTATCGTGATGGTGACGACAGTCAACAGGACGCGATAGGACTGGGGCATTCGGATGACCGGATTCGCGCTCGGGGCGGAAGAAGAGGAATGGTGCGGGCGGCTGCGCGCCCTGGCGGAGGAGCGGCTGAAGCCGCTCGCCGAGAAGGGCGAGCCCGGCCGGGTGAACCGGCCGCTGCTGGCGGCGCTCGGCGAACTGGGACTGCTGGAGCGGGTGTTCGCCTCCGGTGCGCTGGAGCTGTGCCTGCTGCGGGAGTCGCTCGCCTACGGTTGCACGGAGGCCGAGACCGCGCTCGCGCTCCAGGGGCTGGGCGGACACCCGGTACTGGCCTCGGGCAGTGCGGCGCAGCGCGAGCGGTGGCTGCCGGGGGTGCGGGAGGGCCGGCTGGTGGCGGCGTTCGCGCTGAGCGAGCCCGGCGCGGGATCGGACGCGGCGGCGCTGGCGCTGGAGGCCGCTCCGCACGGGGCGGGCTGGCGGCTCGGCGGGCAGAAGTGCTGGATCTCCAACGCCCCCGAGGCGGATTTCTACACCGTCTTCGCCCGGACGGGTGAGGCGGCGGGCGCGCGGGGGATCACCGCGTTCCTGGTTCCGGCCGACCGTCCCGGGCTGAGCGGCGAGGCCCTCGACATGCTCTCGCCGCATCCGATCGGCACGCTGTCCTTCGACGGGGTGCCGGTGGGCCCCGAGGACGTCCTGGGGGAGCCCGGGCAGGGGTTCCGGGTGGCGATGGGCACCCTGAACCTGTTCCGGCCGAGCGTGGGCGCCTTCGCGGTCGGCATGGCCCGCGCGGCCCTGGACGCGACGCTGGCCCACACCGCGGGCCGCACCGCCTTCGGCGGGGTGCTGGCCGACCTCCAGGCCGTCGCCCACCGGGTCGCGGAGATGGCCACGCGCACCGAGGCCGCCCGGTTGCTGGTGTACGCGGCGGCCGGCGCGTACGACGCCGGCTCCCCGGACGTCCCGAGGCGGGCGGCGATGGCCAAGCTGCTGGCCACCGAGACGGCCCAGTACGTCGTGGACCACGCCGTCCAGCTGCACGGGGCGGTCGCGCTGCGGCGCGGCCACCTGCTGGAGCACCTGTACCGGGAGGTGCGGGCGCCCAGGATCTACGAGGGGGCCAGCGAGGTGCAGCGCACCATCATCGCGAAGGAGCTCTACCGGGGGGCGGCGGCGCGATGAGCCTGGAGCGGATCAACCCCGGGGAGCTGTCCCCGGCGACGGGCTTCTCGCACGCCGTCACCGCGACCGGGGGGCGGCTGGTCTTCCTGGCGGGCCAGACCGCGCTGGACGGGGCCGGGAAGATCGTGGGGGAGAGCCTGCCCGAGCAGTTCGAGCGGGCTCTCGCCAATCTGCTGACCGCCCTCGCGGCGGCGGGCGGCGCCCCGGCCGACCTGGCGCGGGTGACGGTGTACGCGGTGGACGTGGAGGCCTACCGCGAGCACGCCGGCGAGCTGGGGCGGATCTGGCGCCGGCTGGCGGGGCGTGATTATCCGGCGATGGCCGTGGTCGGCGTGGTCCGCCTCTGGGACACGCGGGCCCTGCTCGAACTGGACGGCATCGCGGTCCTCCCGTAAGCCCCCTCGCGCGGTGGGCACTCCCCCCGGCTCCGCGGCCGGGGGGTGGAGCGGATCCGGTCAGGCGCCCGCCGCGTCCAGGAGGGTGCCCATCCACTCCTCGATGCCCGCGACCGTCCGCGGCAGCGCCCCCGACATGAGCCGCGCGCCGTCGGCGGTGATGACCAGGTCGTCCTCGATGCGCACGCTCACCCCGCGCAGCTCCGCCGGGAGCGTCTCGTCGTCCGGCTGGAGGTAGAGGCCCGGCTCGACGGTGAGGACCTGGCCCTCTTCCAGCGTGCCCTCCAGGTACGTCTCGGCCCGCGCCCGCGCGCAGTCGTGCACGTCCAGTCCGAGCATGTGCCCGCTGCTGCACAGTGTGTAGCGCCGGTGCAGGTCGCCCTCCGCGTGCTTGAGGATCCCCCACTCCGCGAGGCCCTCGGCGATGACCCGCATCCCGGCCCGGTGGAAGTCGCCGAAGCTCGCGCCGGGCCGCAGCGCCGCCATGCCCGCCTCCTGCGCGGCCAGCACCAGTTCGTAGACCTGCCGCTGCACCGGCGAGAACCGCCCCGACAGCGGGAGGGTGCGGGTGATGTCGGCGGTGTAGAGGGTGTCCGTTTCCACGCCCGCGTCCAGGAGCAGCAGTTCGTCCCGGTTCAGCCGGCCGTCGTTGTGGATCCAGTGCAGGACCCCGGCGTGGGCGCCGGACGCCGCGATCGTGTTGTAGCCGGTCCCGTTGCCCTCCGCCCGGGCGCGCAGGCCGAAGACCCCCTCGATCCAGCGTTCGCCGCGCGGGTGGGCGAGCGCCTGCGGCAGGGCCCGTACGACGTCCTCGAAACCGGCCGTCGTGTGGTCCACGGCCAGCTGGAGCTGGTCGACCTCCCACGCGTCCTTGATCAGGCGCAACTCGGAGAGCGCGGTGGCGAGTCCGGCGTCCGTGGCGGCATCGCGGGCGGGCGGTTCGCCGAGGGTGTCCAGGTGGGCGCAGCGGATCCCGGTGAGCCGTTCGGCCTCCGCCAGGTCGGGGCGGCGCCCCACCCAGAACTCGCCGTAGCGGCGGTCGCGGAAGAACTCCTCGTTGCCGTCCGCGCGGGAGGAGCGCGGCCTCAGGTACAGCACGGCCTCGTGGCCGTGCGGCCCGGACGGCTCCAGCGCCAGGACGTGACCCGCCTGGTCCTCGCCCGTCAGCCCGGTCAGCCACGCGTACGCGCTGTGCGGCCGGAAGCGGAAGTCGGCGTCGTTCGAGCGGACCATCAGCTCGCCGGCCGGGATCAGCAGCCGCTCGCCCGGGAAGCGGGCCGAGAGCCGGGCGCGGCGGGCCGGGGTGAGGGCGTACGCGGGGACGCGGGTGGTGGCGGGGAGCGGAGTGGCCGCCCAGTTCCCGGCCATGAAACGGGACAACTCCGCTGATACCGGCCGGTCATGACTGCCGATGTTGAGGCGGGAGGAGGTGTCGGTCACGGAGGCTCCCTCAAGAAGTACCGAACTGGTGGGCGCACAGGGCTTGTCAGTGCAATTTCACATTACTATGTTACAGCTCACACCGCGGCACGTTAATCCCCGTCAAACGCCGTGTGAAGCAGGGCAGTTCACGCACCACTTCCCCCACCTCCCTCCCAACAGGAGCATCTGGTGTCCCAGCACAGAGCCGTGCGTACGTCCCTCCTCTCCGCCGCCGTGGCGGTCACCCTCCTCGCCACCGCCGGCCAGGCCGTGACCCAGGCCGCCGAGCGGGGCACCCCGAGCGCCCAGGCCGGCGCCACCGTTCCCGGCGCCTTCACCGGCGGCGCCCCCGGCGCGACGGGCGCCGCCGCACCCAACCCCTTCGACGAGGTCGACCACCTCGCGGAAGCCAAGCCGCTCGCCCCCGCGCCCGCCCCGGCCCCCGGCGGCACCGGCGTCACCGACGGCAAAGTGCCCGGCGCCGCCCCCGCCCTCTCCGCGCCCGGCTCGGCCAGCGCCGCCGAACGCGCCGAGAAGAGCCGTACGGCGGCCTCCGCCCAGACCGCGCCCGTCGCGCGCGGCGTCGCCGGCGGCGTCCCCTGCACCCTCGACGGGATCACCGGCCTGTCACCGGAGCAGTTCGCCGACTTCCTCGCCGACCAGTCCGTCCTCGCCGACGGCTGTCTGCGGGGCCTCATCTGGACCTGGGACGCCCGCCTGGTGCCCGTCATGTCGGACGCCCACGTCCAGGCCGTCGCCCGCCGGATATCCAGCCTGGCCGCCGCGCACGACGGCCGTAACTCCTCCCACCTGGAGGAGATGTTCACCTACCTGCACGCGGTCGCCTACCACGACTTCTCGCACGACGAGATCGACGTCACCGACGCCCCGACCGTGGCCACGATCCGCAAGGCCATCGACGACTTCGGCGCCGCGGCCCACTCCTTCGACGTCACCCCGTCCAACGCCCGCACCCTGCGCGAGGCCCTGTACGCCGCGGGCCCGGGCCTGCGCCAGTACCAGCTCGGCCTCATCAAGAAGGTGCTGGCCACGATGGACCCGGCCCACCCGGCCACGTACGCCGACGCCGGCTGGGGCGGCGCCGCGCTCGCCGCGCTGTCCATCAACTACCTCGGCGTCTACCCGGGCAACCAGGACTCCGCCTTCCACGCGGCCGTCCTCGCCGACCCGGCCTACCGGCCGACCTTCAAGGCCTTCGCCGGCTACACCCACCTCAAGGGCACCGCCAACGCCTGGGTGTCCCGCGACGCGCTCGGCGAGTACGGCCGCTTCGGCCAGATCGAGGGCCTGCAGGACCAGATCGCCGCCGACCTCGGCGCCCTCCTGGAGCCGGTCAAGACCGCCTGGGGCAACGGCAGCGAGCAGTGGGCGAAGGTGGTCACCTGGCTGAACGTGTACGACGCCTGCGCGCCGTACCACGTGTGCAAGGAGGACATCGAGAAGCAGCTCTTCCCCTACACATACACCTACGACAACGGCGGCATCAAGGTCCGCACCGCCCTCGACCGGGCCACCGTCGACCAGCTCTACTACGCGAGCAAGCAGGTCAAGACGCAGTTCCACCGCGTCCTCGGCACCGACCAGCCGCTGGCCGGCGACGTCAACACCACGCTGAACATCGTGCTCTATGCCTCCCGCGCCGACTACGAGAACTACCACCCCCTCCTCACCGGCTACGGCACCAACAACGGCGGCATCTACATCGAGAACGGCGCCACCTTCTACACCTACCAGCGCCGCGTCCCCCAGGACTCCTCCCTCACCCTGGAAGAGCTCTTCCGCCACGAGTACACGCACTACCTCAACGGCCGCTTCGCCGTCCCCGGCCTCTTCGGCGAAGGCGCCTGGTACGAGGGCGACCGCACCACCGCCATGGACGAGGGCACCGCCGAGTTCTTCGACGGCGCCACCCGCGACAACGGAATCGCCGTCCGCAAGTCCCTGGTCCGCGGCATCATGAGCGACACCGCCGGCGGCGGCCCCCGGATGACCGTCCAGCAGCTGCTCAACGCCACGTACGACGGCGACGGATTCCGCTTCTACAACTACGCGGGAACCTTCTTCGAGTTCCTGTGGACCGAGAAGCCCTCCCTGCTGCGCGAGATGTACACCCACATCCGGGCCAACGACGTGGCGGGCTTCGACGCCTGGCGCAACCGGATGGGCTCCGACAGCTACCTCCAGCGCGACTACAACCGCTTCCTGGACGCGCAGATCGCCAAGGTGGACCAGCTCTACGTCCCCAACACCACCTTCACGGCCAACGACCAGCTGCGCGACTCCGCGCTCGCGTCGGTCAAGTCCGCCTTCGCGACGGCCACCTACAACGCCCCGGACTGCGTGGAGAACGGCGACCCCGGCAAGCGCCGCTTCACCTGTACCGGGCGGATCACCGCGAACCTGAAGAACTGGCGCAGCGACGACCAGAACTTCAAGGACATGTCCGAGACGGTCGACTACTTCATCCTCGACCGCACGGCCCCCGTCTCCAACAACCTCGCCGACATGAACTGCTCCTTCGGCCCGGTGGAGATCTGGACCAACAAGGTGGCGGGCACCTCCTCCTACAGCTGTGAAGGCCCGCTGCGCAGCTGATCCGCGGCCGGGCCGGTCCCGAACGCCCTCGGGGGGCGGGACCGGCCCGGCGCACCCCTCGGGCCCGCCTGGGCACCCACTGAAGAATGTGACATATTACTGCCGTGTCCCAGACCCACTCCCCGGACCTCGTGATCATCGGCGCCGGTGTCGTCGGAGCCGCCTGCGCCTACTACGCGAGCCGCGCCGGACTCTCCGTCGCGGTGGTCGACCGCGGCCCCGTGGCGGGCGGTACGACCGGTGCCGGGGAGGGCAACCTGCTCGTCTCCGACAAGGCGGCGGGCCCCGAACTCGACCTCGCGCTCCTGTCGGCCCGGCTCTGGCGGGACCTGGCCGCGATCCTCCCCCCGGAGACGGAGTACGAGCCCAAGGGTGGCCTGGTCGTCGCCCCGGACGAGACCACCCTCAAGGCCCTGCGCGCCTTCGCGGACGGCCAGCGCGCCGCCGGGGTCCTCGCCACCGAGGTCGGACCGGACGGACTGCGTGAACTGGAACCCCACCTGGCCCCGGGCCGGGCGGGCGGCTTCCACTACCCCCAGGACGCCCAGGTCCAGCCGGCCCAGGCGGCGGCCCGCCTGCTGGCCGCGTCCGGCGCCGCAGCCCACCTCGGCGAGGAGGTCACCGAGGTGCTGCTGCGCGGCGGCAGGGCCGTCGGCGTCCGCACCACCCGCCGTACCCTCCACGCCCCGGCAGTGCTCAACGCGGCGGGCACCTGGGGCGGCCACATCGCCTCCCTCGCCGGAACCACCCTGCCCGTCATGCCGAGGCGCGGCTTCGTCCTCGTCACCGAACCCCTGCCCCGGGTAGTCCGCCACAAGGTCTACGCCGCCGACTACATCGCCGACGTCGCCAGCGGCTCCGCCACCCTGCAGTCCTCGGCCGTGGTGGAGGGGACCCCGGCCGGGCCCGTCCTGATCGGCGCCACCCGCGAACGCGTCGGCTTCGACCGGAGCCTGTCCACCGAGGCCCTGCGCCGCCTGGCCGGCCAGGCCGCGGACCTGTTCCCCGTACTGGCCGACGTACGGGTCCTGCGCACCTACCACGGCTTCCGCCCCTACCTCCCCGACCACCTCCCGGCGATCGGCCCCGACCCCCGCGTCCCGGGCCTCCTGCACGCCTGCGGCCACGAGGGCGCGGGCATAGGCCTGGCCCCGGCAACGGCCGCCTTGATAGCGGCGTCCCTCACCGGCGTGGAACCGCCCACGGACCCCACCCCATTCCGGCCGGACCGCTTCGAAGGGTCCGGGTCCGGTGACGGGGCGGGGTGCCGTCCGGGATGTAAAACGTGATGTGTTGGCGCGAGGTGCCGCCCGCCAACTCTGCTCCGGACAGGGCGCCATAAATCATGCCTATCCCGGACGGCACCCCGCCCCGTCACCGGACCCCCGCAGCCCCCCGCTCAGCCCCAAGGAGACCCCTGATGCGCCGCAGCCCCCGCTCGCTGGTCGGCGGCACCCCGGCGGCCACCTTCCCGATCGGCTTCGACGGCCGCGACCTGCCCGCCCAGGAGGGCCAGAGCATCGCCGCCGTCCTCTGGGCCGCCGGGATCCTCGCCTGGCGCACCACCCGCGAGACCGGCGCCCCCCGAGGGGCGTTCTGCGGGATCGGCGCCTGCTACGACTGCCTCGTCACCGTCAACGGCCGCCCGAACCAACGCGCCTGCCTCGTCCCGGCCCGCCCCGGCGACACCGTCACCACCCAGGAGGGCACCGGACATGCCGACCTCACCGTCTGAGCACCCCGACGGGTACCCCGCCGGCCCGGCCGAACCCCCCGCCGGCCTCGCCATCGTCGGCGCCGGCCCCGCCGGCCTCGCCGCCGCCGTCACCGCGGCCCGGCTCGGCCTGCGCGTCACCCTCCTCGACTCCGGCGAGCGCCCCGGCGGCCAGTTCTACCGCCACCCCGCCCCCGGCCTCGGCGCCACCCGCCCCCAGGCCCTGCACCACGACTGGCGGGCCTTCGCCACCCGCGAAGCCGCCCTGCGCGCCCACGTGTCGGCGGGCCGGATCACGTACCTCCCCTTCCACCACGTCTGGACGGTGGTCCCGGACGGCGACGGCGGCTGGACCCTGCACGCCGTCGCGGGCCCGGAGGAGCGCGCGGCGAGCGTCGGAGCCCGGGCCGTCCTGCTCGCCACCGGGGCCTACGAGCGGCAACTGCCGTTCCCCGGCTGGACGCTGCCCGGGGTGATCGGCGCGGGCGGGGCGCAGGCCATGCTCAAGGGCGGCCTCGTCCTGCCCGGCCGCCGCGTCCTGGTCGCCGGGAGCGGGCCGCTGCTGCTCGCGGTGGCCGGCTCCCTCGCGGCGGCCGGAGCCACCGTCCCGGCCGTCGTCGAGGCCGCCTCGTACACGGCGTACGCACCCCAGGCCCCGGCCCTGCTGCGCAATCCGGCGAAGCTCGTCGAAGGCGCCGCGTACGGCAGCGCCCTGTTGCGCCACGGCATCCGGCTGCTGACCCGGCAGGCCGTGACGGAGGCCCACGGGCGCGGCCGCGTCGAGGCCGTCACCGTCGCCCGCCTCGACCGGGACTGGCGCCCGCTGCCCGGCACCGCCCGCCGGATCCCCTGCGACGCCCTCGCGGTGGGCCACGGGCTCGTGCCGCAGCTGGAACTGGCCACCGCCCTCGGCTGCGCCACCCTGCCCGCCCCGGACGGCACCGTCGCCCTGGAACTGGACGCGGGACAGCGCACCTCCGTACCCGGCGTCTGGTCGGCGGGCGAGACCGGCGGCATCGGCGGCGCCCAGCTGGCCCTGACCGAGGGCGAGATCGCCGCCCACGCGGTCGCCGGCGTACCGGTCCCGGCGTCCCTCGTCCGCGGCCGCGCCCGGCTGCGCGCCTTCGCCGGGGCGATGGGCGCCGCGCACCGCCCCGGCGCGGGGTGGACCGGCTGGCTGCCCGACGAGGCCGTCGTGTGCCGCTGCGAGGAGGTCCCGGCGGGCCGGATCCGCGAGGCCGTCGACGCACTCGGCGCGCGGGACGCCCGTACGGTCAAACTGCTCACCCGGGCCGGGATGGGCTGGTGCCAGGGCCGGATGTGCGGCCCGGCCGTCGCCGCCCTGGCCGGCGCGGAACCCGCGCCCGACCGGCGCCCCTTCTCGTGCCCGGTTCCCCTGCGCCACCTGGCGGCCCTCCCCGAGACCGCACCACCCGCCCCGCCGGCCCGCCCGGACACTGGCCCGGCCGGCGAACTTCCGCCCCCCGCCCGCTGATCCGCCCCGCCCGGCCCCTTGTGGCCGACTCACACCCACTAGTAAAATGTCACACACCACACTAGGGAGTTCCTCCATGAACCACGCGCCCACCCCCGCGCCCCGCCCCGACACCCGCACCCGCCCCTGGCACGGCATCATGGTCGCCACCGCCCTCCCGCTGCGCGAGGACCTCAGCATCGACCACGACGCCTACGCCGAGCACGTGGCCTGGCTGATCGCCGAGGGCTGCGACGGCGTGGTCCCGAACGGCTCCCTCGGCGAGTACCAGACCCTCACCGACGAGGAGCGCGCCCGCGTCGTGCGCACCGCCGTCGAGGCCGCCGGGGACGGCTCCCGCGTCATGCCCGGCGTCGCCGCGTACGGCAGCGCCGAGGCCCGTCGCTGGGCCGAGCAGGCCGCCGAGGCCGGGGCTGGCTCGGTCCTGCTGCTGCCCCCCAACGCCTTCCGTGCCGACGAGGCCACCGTCCGCGCCCACTACGCCGAGGCCGCCCGCGCCGGGCTGCCCGTCGTCGCGTACAACAACCCCATCGACACCAAGGTGGACCTGACCCCGCAGTTGCTCGCCCGGCTGCACGCCGACGGCAGCATCGTCGCCGTCAAGGAGTTCAGCGGCGACGTCCGCCGCGGTTACGAGATCGCCGAACTCGCCCCCGGCCTCGACCTGCTCATCGGCGCCGACGACGTCCTCCTCGAACTCGCCCTCGCCGGCGCGGTCGGCTGGATCGCCGGCTACCCCAACGCCCTGCCGCGCTCCTGCGCCACCCTCTACCGGGCGGCCGTCGCCGGTGACCTGGCGACCGCCCTGCCCCTGTACAAGTCCCTGCACCCGCTGCTGCGCTGGGACTCCAAGACCGAGTTCGTCCAGGCCATCAAGCTCTCCATGGACCTGGCCGGGCGCCCCGGCGGCGCCACCCGCCCGCCCCGCTTCCCGCTCACCGGCGAGACCGAGGCCGCCGTACGCGCCGCCACCGAGAAGGCCCTCGCCGAAGGCCTCAACTAGCCCCCAGGAGACCGAGACCCATGCGCACGCGCCACGTCTACCACGCGGTGGACTCGCACACCGAGGGCATGCCGACCCGGGTGATCACCGGAGGGATCGGGGTGATCCCCGGCGCCACCATGGCCGAGAAGCGGCTCCACTTCATCGCGCACATGGACCACGTCCGCACCCTGCTCATGTACGAACCCCGCGGCCACGCCGCCATGAGCGGCGCCATCCTCCAGCCGCCCACCCGGCCCGACGCCGACTTCGGGGTGCTCTACATCGAGGTCTCGGGCCTGCTGCCGATGTGCGGCCACGGCACGATCGGGGTGGCCACCGTCCTGGTGGAGACGGGCATGGTCCCGGTCACCGAGCCCGTCACCACGGTCCGGCTGGACACCCCGGCCGGGCTGGTCAGCGTCGACGTACGGGTGGAGGACGGCGCCGCCACCGCCGTCACCTTCACCAACGTCCCCGCCTTCAGCGTCGGCCTCGACCTCAAGGCGGAGGTGCCCGGCTTCGGCACGGTCACCTACGACCTCGCCTACGGCGGGAACTTCTACGCCTTCGTCGAACTGGACGCCCTCGGCCTGCCCTTCGACCGCTCCCGCAAGGAGGACCTGATCGCCGCGGGCCTCGCCGTCATGGACGCCGTCAACTCCGGCCCGGACCGCCCCGTCCACCCCGAGAACCCCTCGATCGCCGGGGTCAAGCACGTCTACCTCGCCGCCCCCGGCTCCGACGCCCGCCGCTCCCGGCACGCCATGGCCATCCACCCCGGCTGGTTCGACCGCTCGCCCTGCGGTACGGGGACCAGCGCGCGCATGGCCCAGCTGCACGCCCGCGGCCTGCTGGAGCTGGATGCCGACTTCGTCAACGAGTCCTTCATCGGCACCGAGTTCACCGGCCGGCTCACCGCCGCGACCACGGTCGGCGGCCGGCCGGCCGTGGTGCCCACCGTCACCGGACGGGCGTGGATCACCGGCACCGCCCAGTACTTCCTCGACCCGACCGACCCCTTCCCCGGAGGGTTCCTGCTGTGAGCGCCGTCCGCACCACCGACTACCACACGGCGGGGGAGCCCTTCCGGATCGTCGACCTCACGGACGGCGCCGCCTCCGGCGTCCCGGCGGCGCCCGGTGACACCGTCGCCGAGCGCTGTGCCACCGCCATCGGCCCCGGGGGTTCGGGGACCGCGCCGAGGCGGAGCGCGCTGGACGACGTACGGCGCCTGCTCGTGCGGGAGCCGCGCGGGCACGCCGGGATGTACGGGGGGTTCGTGGTCGCGCCGGACGACGACGGAGCCCACTTCGGGGTGCTGTTCTGGCACAAGGACGGGTACTCCACCGCCTGCGGCCACGGCACCATGGCGCTCGGGGCGTGGGCGGTGGACACCGGCCGGGTCCCGGCGCCGGCCGACGGGGACGTCCAGGTGCGCATCGACGTGCCGTCGGGCCGGGTCGCCGCCACCGTCCACCGCGACGGGGGCCGCACCACCGGGGTCACCTTCCGCAACGTCCCGGCCCGGGTGGCCGCCCGCAAGGTGCCGGTGGCCACCACCCTCGGCCTCGCGGAGGTGGACATCGCCCACGCCGGGGCCTGTTACGCCGCCGTCGCCGCCCGGGACCTCGGCCTGGAGGTCTCCCGCGCCGCGCTGCCCGCCCTGGTGCGGGCCGGTACGGAGATCCGCGCCGCGCTGGCCGCCCACCCCGCGACCTGGCACCCGGACGGGCCGCTGCTGTCCGGGGTGTACGGGGTCGTGCTGTACGAGGAGCTGCCCGACACCCCGTTCGGGCCGCACCAGCGCAACGTCACCGTCTTCGCGGACGGGCAGACCGACCGCAGCCCCTGCGGCTCCGGCACCTCGGCGCGGCTCGCCCTGCTGGCGGAGGACGGGCGGCTGGGGCCGGGGGAGGACCTGCTGCACGAGTCGGTGGTGGGCACGGTGTTCACCGGCCGGATCCTGGGCGGCGGGGTCACCGAGGTCACCGGCACCGCCTACCGCACCGGCGAGCACGCCTTCACCCTCGACCCCCACGACGCCCTCGGCACGGGCTTCCTCCTGTGACGCCCCACCCGACCCACCCCGAGCCCCCGACCCATCCCGGGCCACAGCCCGCCCCCGGCGAGTCGCCGAGAGTGGCCCCCGCCGCCGCCCTGCCCCAGCTCACCCCCGAGCAGACGGCCGGTCTGCTCACCCCCGCGCAGGCCGCCGACGCCCTGGCGGACGTGCTGCGCGCCGGCCTCGACCCCGAGTCCTGCCCCCAGCGCTCCGCCCTCCCCGTGCCCGGCGGCGGCGAACTGCTCCTGATGCCCGCCGCGACGTACGCGTACGCCGGAGTCAAGATCGCCGGAGTCGCCCCCGGCAACCCGGCCCGGGGCCTGCCCCGGATCACCGGGAGCTACCTGCTCCTCGACGGCCCGACCCTGACCCCGCTGGCCCTGCTCGACGGCGCGGCCCTGACCGCGCTGCGCACCCCGGCCGTCTCGGCGCTCGCCCTGCGCCACCTCGCGCCGCCCGGCCCGGCCGGCCGGCTGGTGCTGTTCGGCTCCGGCCCCCAGGCGTACGGGCACCTCGACGCGGTGCTCGCCGAGCGCCCGCCCGCCGAGACGCTGGTCGTGGCCCGCGACCCCGAGCGGGCGGAGCGGCTGGCGGCGTACGCGCGTGCCCGCGGCCTCGCGGCCCGTACCGGCGCCCCGGCCGATGTGGCCGGCGCGGACCTGGTCGTCTGCTGCACCACCGCCCGCACTCCCCTCTTCGACGGCACGCTGGTGGCGCCGGGGACCCTGGTGATCGCCGTCGGCTCGCACGAGCCGGAGGCCCGTGAGACCGATACGGCCCTCGTGCGACGGGCGGCCGTGTACGTGGAGTCGCGCGCGGCGGCGCTGCGCGAGGCGGGAGACCTGCTGGTCCCGGAGGCGGAGGGGGCGATCGGAGCCGGTCATATCAGCGGAACGCTCGCCGACCTGGTCTGCGGCCGGATTCCGCGGGGAGGCCGGCCGAGTTGTCCACAGCTCTTCAAGAGCGTGGGCATGGCCTGGGAGGATCTCGCCGTGGCGGTCGCGCTGTTCAGGGCCGCTGGGGCGAGCAGCGAAACGTGACATTGTACGCTGTTCCTCTGCTCGTCGGCAGCGTCGGGTGTCTCGGAGGAAAAGCAATGGGTGACCTGAAACAGCACAGCCTCATCAAGGCCCAGGAACGGCTCCGCGACCAGGTCGGCCACGCCCTGAGGGCAGCCCTCATCGCCGGTGAACTGCGCCCCGGGAGCGTCTACTCCGCCCCCGGCCTCGCCTCCGAACTCGGCGTCTCCGCCACGCCCGTGCGCGAGGCCATGCTCGACCTCGCCCGCGAGGGCCTGGTCGAGCCGGTCCGCAACAAGGGCTTCCGGATCACCGAGGTCAGCGAGCGCGACCTCGACCAGTACACCGAACTGCGCACGATGATCGAGGTCCCGACGGTCGGCCGGATCACGAAGATCGCCACGGCCGAGCAGCTGGAGGCGCTGCGCCCCGTCGCCGAGGAGATCGTCACCAGCGCCCGCGAGCACAACCTCATCGGGTACCTGGAGGCCGACCGCCGCTTCCACCTGGGCCTGCTCGCCCTCTCCGGCAACGACCGGCTGGTCGAGACCGTCGGCGATCTGCGCAAGCGCTCCCGCCTGTACGGGCTGACGGGCCTGGACGAGGCCGGCAAGCTGGTCTCCTCCGCCGAGGAGCACATCGAGCTCCTCGATCTGATGCTCACCGGGGACGCCGACGCCGCCGAGGCCTGTATGCAGCGCCACCTCGGCCACGTCCGCTCGCTCTGGGCGCAGGGCCGCGACGAGCCGGTCGGCCGCACCCCGGGCGGCCTCGGCTCCGGCGTCTAAACGTCCGTCCCCTCCGCCTCCCCGAGCAACCGGGCGGCCCGGCCCACGCGGCCGCGGCCGCCCAACGGCGTGGTGGGGGACGGTATTTGGACACGGCTGGATAACGGCACCGCCAACCCCTTGTCAGTACAATTTCACATTACTATGTTACCGGTCACACCCTAAAGCGCGGCCCTTCACTGGAGTGACCCATGACCAAGCGCACCCAACTCGCCCTCGCCACCGCCGTGGTGGCCGCTCTCGCACTCGGTGCCTCGGGCTGCTCCGACCCCAAGAAGACCGCGAACGCCGGGAATCCCTCGGCGGCCAACCCGGCCGCCGCCAACGACGGCAAGGTCCTCGGCGGCACCCCCGTCAAGGGCGGCACCCTCACCGTCCTGTCGAACCAGGACTTCTCCCACCTGGACCCGGCCCGCAACTGGGTGATGCCGACGATGGACTTCGGGACCCGGCTCCTCTACCGCACGCTCGTCACCTTCAAGGCAGAGCCCGGCAAGGCCGGCAGCGAGCTGATCCCCGACCTCGCCACCGACCTCGGCACCCCCTCCGACGGCGGCAAGACCTGGACCTTCACCCTCAAGGAGGGCGTGAAGTACGAGGACGGCTCGCCCATCAAGGCGCAGGACATCAAGTACAACGTCGAGCGCTCCTTCGCCCCCGACCTGACCGGCGGCCCCGACTACGCCGCCCAGTACCTGGCCGGCACCGAGGGTTACAAGGGCCCCCTGGACGGCAAGCACCTCGACTCCGTCAAGACCCCCGACGACCGCACGATCGTCTTCCAGCTCAAGCGCCCCGTCGCCGAGTTCTCCGCGACCGCCACCCTGCCCACCTTCGCGCCCGTCCCGCAGTCCCAGGAGAAGGGCACCCAGTACGACGCCCGCCCGTTCTCCTCCGGCCCGTACAAGATCGAGACGTACGACCGGGACAAGAAGCTCGTCCTCGTCCGCAACGAGCACTGGGACCCGAAGACCGACACCGTCCGCAAGGCCTACCCGGACAAGTTCGTCGTGGTCATGGGCCTCAAGGGGGGCCAGATCGACGACCGCATCATCGCCGGGGAGGGCGCCGACGCCTCCACCGTCGAGTACGCCGACATGCGGCCCGAGAGCGCCCCGAAGGTGCTGCCCAAGCCCGACGTCAAGTCCCGCCTGCTCGCCGAGTCGCAGGGCTGCACCGAGATGCTCTTCCTCAACAACTCCCGCGCCCCCTTCAACGACCCCAAGGTCCGCGAGGCCATGCAGTACGCGGTCGACAAGGAGGCCGTGATCACCGCGGGCGGCGGCCCGGCCCTCAACGAGGTCGCCACCGCCTACCTGCCCCCGGCCCTCTCCGGCGGCAAGCAGGCCGACACCCTGAAGATCGCCCCCGCGGGCGACCCGGCCAAGGCGAAGGACCTCCTCAAGGCCGCCGGCAAGGAGGCCCTCAAGGTCTCCCTCTCCGTCTCCACCGGCGACAAGGGCAAGGCCGAGGCCATCCAGCAGGGCCTCGCCCGGGCCGGCGTCCAGGTCGTCATCGACACCGTCGACCCCGGCGCGTACTACGACGTCATCGGCGACCTCTCCACCACCCCCGACATGACGCTCAACGGCTGGTGCCCCGACTACCCCTCCGGCTCCACCTGGATCCCCTTCGTCTTCGACGGACGCACCATCAAGGACAAGGGCAACCAGGGCAACTACTCCCAGTTCCGCGACGACGCCACCATGAAGCGGATCGACGAGATCAACGCCATGGCCGACGCCCAGCAGGCCAAACAGGCCTGGATCGACCTCGACGCCGAGATCATGAAGAAGTCCCCGTCCGTGCCGCTGCTGCTGGAGCGCAAGCCGCTGCTCGTCGGCCCCAACATCGCGGGCGCCTACGGCCACCCGGTCTGGACCGGCACCATCGACTACGGGACCGTCGGCCTCAAGGACCCCTCGAAGAGCCAGGGCTGAGGAGGGCCGGATCCGAAGGGTTCCCCACACCATGACCACCATCGCACCGGGCGGCACCGGACCCGGCGCCCCCGGACCGGCCGCCGGCCGCCCCACCGCCCCGGAAAGGGCGGGCGCACCGGCGAAGGACGTGCCGCCCGGCAGCAGCCCCTGGCAGCTCGCCCGGCGCGAACTGCGCCGCCGTCCCGCCGTCCGCGTCAGCCTCTGCGTCGTCCTGCTCTTCGTCGTGATGGCGCTGGGCGCGCCCTGGCTGGGCGCGCTCGGCGGCTGGTCCCCGGACGCGTTCGACAAGGCCGCCGTCGACCCCTACCTCGGCGGGCAGCCCCTCGGCTCCTTCGGCGGGATCAGTCCCGAGCACTGGCTCGGCGTCGAACCCGTCACCGGCCGCGACCTGTTCGCCCGCGTCGTCCACGGCGCCCAGGTCTCCCTCATGATCGCCTTCGCCGCCACCGCCATCGTCGTCCTCGCGGGCACCGCCGCCGGCATCGCGGCCGGCTACTTCGGCGGGCGCACCGACGCCGTCCTGTCCCGGCTCATGGACCTCACGATGTCCTTCCCCTCGCTGATCTTCATGATCGCGATGCTGTCGGTGGCCAAGGACGTCAACCGGATCGTCCTGATGACCGCCGTCATCGGCCTCTTCGGCTGGCCGGGCGTCGCCCGCGTCGTCCGCGGCCAGACCCTCTCCCTCAAACACCGCGAGTACGTCGACGCCGCCCGCGTCGGCGGCGCCGGCTCCTGGCGGATCCTCACCCGCGACATCCTGCCCGGCGTCGCCGGCCCGGTCATCGCCTACACCACCCTCCTCATCCCCGGCATGATCAGCACCGAGGCCGCCCTCAGCTACCTCGGCGTGGGCGTGCGTCCGCCCACCCCCTCCTGGGGCCAGATGATCGCCGAGTCCGTGGCCTTCTACGAGACCGACCCCATGTACTTCGTCATCCCGAGCGTCTTCCTCTTCCTCGCCGTCCTCGCCTTCACCCTCCTCGGAGACGCCCTGCGCGACATCCTCGACCCGAGGGGCGGCCGTACGTGATCCTCTACCTCCTGCGCCGCCTGTTCGCCCTCGCCGGCGTCCTCCTGGCCATCACCGCCGTCACCTTCCTCATCTTCTACGTCCTGCCCACCGACCCGGCCGCCGCGGCCTGCGGCAAGACGTGCAGCGCCGAACGGCTGGCCGACGTACGGGACTACCTCGGCCTCGACCAGCCCCTCTGGAAGCAGTTCGCCGACTTCCTCTCCGGCATCTTCACCGGACGCACCCTCGGCAGCGGCCAGTACGCCGTCCAGTGCGACTTCCCCTGCCTGGGCTACTCGTACGAGGACGCCCTGCCCGTGTGGGACCTCCTCATGGACCGGCTCCCCGTCTCCGCCTCCCTCGCGGTCGGCGCCGCCGTGCTGTGGCTGCTGCTCGGCCTCGGCGCCGGGGTCACCGCCGCCCTGCGCAAGGACACCGCCACCGACAAGGCCCTGATGGTCGGCGCCGTCGCCGCCGCCTCGCTGCCCGTCTACTTCACCTCCGTGATGCTGATCTACGGAGTCATCCGCGTCGCGGGCCTCCTGCCCTACCCCGCCTACCGGGCCCTGACCGACGACCCGCTCGGCTGGGCCTCCAACCTGCTGCTCCCGTGGACCGCCCTCGCCCTGCTCTACGCCGCCATGTACGCGCGCCAGAGCCGCGGTTCGATGATCGAGGCGATGGCCGAGCCGTACATCCGCACCGCCCGCGCCAAGGGCATGCCCGAGCGCACCGTCGTGATCAAACACGGGCTGCGCTCCGGGATGACCCCGATCCTCACGATCTTCGGCATCGACCTCGGCGGTCTGCTCGCCGGAGCCGTGATCACCGAGTCGATCTTCGGACTGCCCGGCATCGGCCGGCTGTTCTACGGCGCGCTCGTCAGCTCCGACCAGCCCGTGGTCCTCGGGGTCACCCTGCTCGCCGCCTTCTTCATCGTCGTCGCGAACCTCGTCGTCGACCTCCTGTACGCCGTCGTCGACCCGAGGGTGAGGTACTGATGGCCACCGCGCCACCCCTGCTCGAAGTACGCGACCTGCGCGTCACGTTCACCACGCCGCGCGGCTCCGTACGCGCCGTCGACTCCCTCGGCTTCACCGTCGAGGCCGGCCGCACCCTCGGCATCGTCGGCGAGTCCGGCTCCGGCAAGTCCGTCACCTCGCTCGCCGTCATGGGCCTGCACCGGGGCGGCGCCGAGGTCACCGGCTCCGTCGCCCTCGCCGGACGGGAACTCACCGGGCTCTCCGAGAAGGAGCTGTCCTCGGTGCGCGGCCGGAAGATGGCGATGATCTTCCAGGACCCGCTGTCCAGCCTGCACCCCTATTACACCGTCGGCGAGCAGATCGCCGAGCACTTCCGGGTCCACTTCCGGGCCGGGCGCTCCGCCGCGCGCAAGCGGGCGGTCGACATGCTCGGCGAGGTCGGCATCCCGGAACCGGCCCGCCGCGCGGGGGAGTACCCGCACCAGTTCTCCGGGGGCATGCGCCAGCGCGCGATGATCGCCATGGCCCTGGCCTGCGAGCCCGACCTGCTCATCGCCGACGAGCCGACCACCGCCCTCGACGTCACCGTCCAGGCGCAGATCCTGGAGCTGATCGCCCGCCTCCAGCAGGAGCGCGGCCTCGGCGTCGTGATGATCACCCACGACCTCGGAGTGGTGGCCCGCGTCGCCCACGAGGTGCTCGTCATGTACGGCGGCCGCGCCGCCGAACAAGCCACCGCCGACGACCTGTTCGCGGAGCCCGCGCACCCCTACACGCGCGGCCTGCTCGACTCCCTGCCCCGTCTGGACACCGCCGACGATCTCCCCCTGCCCTCCATCCCCGGCTCCCCGCCCTCCCTGCTGGAGCCCGCCCCCGGCTGCGCCTTCGCGCCCCGCTGCGTGCGGGCCGCCGCCCGCTGCACGCACGAGCGGCCGGCGTTCGAGCCGTACGGGGACGGGCCCGGGCGGGCCGTGGCCTGCCACTTCGCGGGAGCCCCGCAGCCCGAGGAGGCGGCCCGATGACCGCGACCGACACCGGCCGGCCCCTGCTCTCCGTACGCGACCTGACCATGACCTTCCCCGGCCGGCGCTCGCTCACCGGCCGCCGCGGGGCGCCCGTCCGGGCGGTCGACGGGATCTCCTTCGACCTCGCCCCCGGCCGCACCCTCGGCCTGGTGGGGGAGTCGGGCTGCGGCAAGTCCACCACCGGACGGATGCTGGTCCGCCTCCTGGAACCCACTTCCGGCACCGTCACCTTCGACGGCAAGGACATCAGCCGGCTCTCCCAGGGCGCCCTGCGGCCGGTCCGCAAGCACATCCAGATGGTCTTCCAGGACCCGCACTCCTCCCTCAACCCCCGCCAGACCGTGGCCCGGATCATCTCCGACCCGCTGCTGGTCCAGGGCTGGAGCGCGGGCGACGCCCGCCGCCGGGCGGCCGAGCTGATGGAGCTCACCGGCCTGATCCCCGAGCACATCGACCGTTACCCGCACGAGTTCTCCGGCGGCCAGGCCCAGCGCATCGGCATCGCCCGCTCCCTGGCCACCAACCCGCGACTGGTCATCGCCGACGAACCGGTCTCCGCGCTCGACGTCTCCGTCCAGGCGCAGATCGTCAACCTGATGGAACGGCTGCGCGCCGAACTGGGCCTCGCGTACGTGTTCATCGCGCACGACCTCTCGGTCGTCAAACGGGTCAGCGACCGGGTCGCCGTCATGTACCTCGGCCGGATCGTCGAGATCGGTGACAAGAAGGCCCTGTACGAGAACCCGCAGCATCCCTACACCCGGGCCCTGCTCTCGGCCGTCCCTCTCCCCGACCCTGCGGCGGAACGCCGCCGCGAGCGGATCGTCCTCCTCGGCGACCCCCCGAGCCCCGCCGCCCCGCCCCCGGGCTGCACCTTCCACCCCCGCTGCCCGAAGGCCCAGCCGGTCTGCCGCACGGAACGCCCCTTGCTGCAGCTCACCGCCGCCCGAGAGGTGGCCTGCCACTTCCCGGGTGACTGACGGGGATCACGGGAAGAAGGAGGGCCCCGCGGCCGACGAAGCCCGCGGGGTCCTTCCGCGTACCGGCTCGCTAGCCCAGCTCGCGGCGGAAGAAGGCGAGTTCCTGGGCCATGACCTTCTCGCGGGTGCCGTGCGGGGTCATGTGGGTGGTGCCGGGGAGGGGCAGGACCTGGTGGGGGCGGGACGCGTCGGTGAGGGCCTGGGACAGGCGCAGGGTGTGGGAGGGGTGCACGTTGTCGTCGGCCAGGCCCGTGATCAGGAGCAGCGGGCGGGTCAGCTTCGGGGCGTCGGGGATCAGGGAGTCCCGCTCGTAGACCTCGGGGTGGTCCTGCGGGAGACCCAGGTACCGCTCCGTGTACGCCGTGTCGTAGTGCCGGAAGTCCGTCGGCGCGGCCCCCGCGGCCGCCGCGTGGAAGACGTCGGGGCGGCGCAGGACGGCCATCGCCGCCAGGTAGCCGCCGTAGGACCAGCCGCGGACGCCGACCCGGCCGAGGTCGAGGTCGCCATGGCGCTCGCCCAGTGCGCGCAGGGCGGCGACCTGGTCCTCCAGGGTGACGTCCGAGAAGCCCCGGTACATGGCGTGGGTGAAGGCGGGCGAGACGTACGGGGTGCCGCGGTTGTCGACGGTGACCACGGCGAAGCCCTGGTCGGCCCACCACTGCCGGGCCTGCCAGCGGCGCGGCTCGGCGCAGACGTCCTGGAAGCCGGGGCCGCCGTAGCCGTCCACCAGGACGGGCAGCCGCCGGCCGGGGACGTGCCCGCGCGGCAGGACGAGGGCGGTGGGCAGCCCGTGCTCGGTGACCCGCTCCAGCACGGGCACCACCCGGTACGGCAGCGGCGCGGACAGGTCGGCGGGGGTCCAGGCGCGCCCGTCGGCGGTGCGTACCGTACGCCGGTACCCGTCCACGTCGGCGGAGGTCAGCAGCAGCGCCCCGGCGGCGGCCTGGACGGAGTGCACCCCGGGCCCGTCGGCGAGGGCGGTCAGCTCGCCCGTGCCGGGGTCCAGCAGCAGCACCTGCTGTTCGGCGGGGTCGCGCAGCCCGGCCTCGATCAGCAGCCGGCCGTCGTACAGGCCGGCCACGCGGCGGACCTGTATCGCGTCGCCGGTCAGCGGCTTCCCGTCGAGGGCGAGTCCGCGCGCGGCCCCGCCGGGGGTGTCGGCGGCGGTGAGCATCCGCCCGTCGGGCAGCCGCGCGGGAGTGCCGGGCAGCGGGTCCACCCACTGGGGGTGTTCGGTGCGCGACAGCTCCCGGGTGTGCCCGGTGGCCGGGTCGGCGGTGAGCAGCAGCACGCTGCGCTGGAGCCGGTCCTGGACGGTCAGCAGGATCTCGGTGTCCGACTCCCAGCCGGCCTCCGACACGTACGGATGGGCGGCGGCGTCCCAGTCGAGGCGTACGCGGCCACCGTCCGGGCGGAGCACCCACAGCTGGACGTCGGCGTTGGGCCCGCCGGCCTCGGGGTACGCGAAGTCCTCGGCGGGCCGCCCGGGGTGGGCGGGGTCCGCGAACCAGCGCCGCGGCAGGGCGCTCTCGTCGACGCGGGCGGCGAGCAGGGTCTGCCCGTCGGGGGACCACCAGTGGCCGCGGGCCCGCCCGAGTTCCTCGGCGGCGGCGAACTCGGCGACGCCCCAGCGGGCCCCGTCGTCGGGGCTGACCCGCCCGCCCGGGGCCACGTACAGGGCGTCGTCGGCGACGTACGCGGTGCGTGAGCCGTCGGCGTTGGGGCGCGGGTCCAGGACCGGGCCGGCGGCCGGGATCTCCTCGGGCTGCCCGGCCGCGTCGGCGCCGACGCCGTAGAGCCGCCCGTAGAGGGGGAAGACGGCGCGGCGGCCGTCGCCGGAGAGCGCGTACGAGCCGATCCCGGCGGCGACGAGCCGGATCCGCTCGCGCAGGCGCCGCTCGGCGACGGGCACCTCCCCGGGCTCGGCGCACAGGGCGCGGGGGTCGGCGAGCAGGGTTTCGCCGCCGGTGACGGTGTCGAGCACCCAGAGGCCCTCGTACGGGTCGCTGGGCCCGGTCGAGCGCAGGAACCACAGGAGGCGGCCGTCGTCGCCGAACGCGAAGGCGCGGGGCGCTCCGTGGGTGAAGCGGGCGGTGTCGGCGGAGAGGCTGAGGAAATCGTCCATGGGCCGAGTCTGTCATGTGAAATGTCACACGGTATAGACCGCGTTCAGGCGGGCTGCACTAGGCCATTCGAGTGGTGACCCTCGAAGTCCGGGCATAGCGTCGACTAATGGACCCGAACACACTGCCGACCAGCGACGGGACCGACGGCAAGGTCCGAGGGAGCGGAAACGGGCTGGCCCTGTTCGTGATCGCCTCCTGCCAGCTCATGGTCGTCCTCGACATCACCATCGTGAACATCGCCCTGCCACACATCCAGACCGCTCTCGGCTTCTCGACGGAGAGCCTGGCCTGGGTGGTCAACGCCTACACCCTCACCTTCGGCGGCCTGCTCCTCCTCGGCGGCCGTACCGGCGACATCCTCGGCAGACGGCGGGTCTTCATCTTCGGCGTCCTCCTCTTCGGCCTCGCCTCCCTCCTCGGCGGCCTCGCCCAGAACGACGGCCAGCTCCTGGCCGCCCGGGCCCTCCAGGGCGTCGGCGGCGCCATCGCCTCCCCGACCGCGCTCGCCCTGATCACCACCACCTTCCGCGAAGGCCCCGCCCGCAACCGGGCCTTCGGCGTGTTCGCGGCCGTCTCGGCCGCCGGCGGCGCGATCGGACTCCTGGCGGGCGGCATCCTCGTCGAATGGCTCGACTGGCGCTGGGTGTTCTTCGTCAACGTCCCCATCGCCCTGCTGATCGCCCTGGTCGCCTCGCGCGTCATCCGCGAATCCGCCCGCCACTCCGGGCACTTCGACGTCGCGGGAGCGCTGCTGTCCACCCTCGGCATGGTCTCCCTCGTCTACGGGTTCATCCGCGCGTCCCAGGAGGGCTGGCGCGACCCCTACACGATCGGCTCCTTCGCCGTCGCCGTCGTCCTGCTCACCCTGTTCGTCCTCAACGAGCGGCGCTCGCCCCAGCCGATCACCCCGCTGCACATGTTCGCCGACCGCAACCGGGCCGGCACCTACGGGATCATGCTCTTCCTGGCCTGCGCGATCTTCGGCATGTTCTTCTTCCTGACCCTCTTCGTGCAGAACGTCCTCGACTTCACCCCGATACGGGCCGGCCTGGCCTTCCTCCCCGTCAGCGTGATGATCGCGCTGGCCGCCGGCACCGCCTCGCAACTGCTGCCCCGGTTCGGGCCCAAACCCTTCATGGTCACCGGAGCGCTGTGCTGCGCGGCCGGGCTGGGATGGCTGACCCGGACCGACGTCCACTCCACGTACGCGGGCAGCATCCTCGGACCGATGCTGGTCTTCGGCACCGGCATGGGGCTCCAGTTCGTCTCGCTGACCCTGATGGCCCTGTCCCACGTGCCCGACCGCGAGTCCGGCGCCGCGTCCGGGCTGCTCAACACCATGCAGCAGGTGGGCGGTTCGCTCGGTCTGTCCATCCTGGTGACCGTCTTCGGCACGGCCAGCCGCGACGAGGCCAGGGCGCAGGCGCCGGACTTCCTGCGCACCGCCACCCCTGAGCAGAAACTCTCCTTCGTCCGCACCCGCCAGCTCCCGAAGCCCTGGGCCGACCAGGTCCTCACCTCCGGCGTGACCTCGGCCTTCGTGGCGGGCGCGCTCTTCACCCTGGTCGGTGCGGCGATCGCGCTCTTCGTCATCCAGGTGCGGCCCTCGGACCTCCAGCGGCTCCAGGGGAACCACGCCCCGGCGGCCGTGCGGGAGGAAACGGGCGGATAGGCTCGCAGATCACCGCCCGCCCGCCCGCTCATCCGGCCGGCGGGTCAACGCACCTCGGGGGGAAGACGATGCTCAGCTCGACCAGCTCGACCAGCTTCCACACGGCCCGGCGGCGCCGGGCCGCGACCGCCGCCCTGACCCTGTCCCTGGCCCTGCTCGCGGCGGCCTGCGGCAGCGGCGACGCCAAGCCGAAGGCCGCCGCGCCGCCGTCCGCCCCGCCCGCGGCCGCGACGCCGACGCCACCCGCGACCGCCACCGCGTCCCCGTCCGCGCTCCCCGTACCGGGCGCCACGCCGCCGCTGTCGCCGACCGCCCCCGCCCCGGCCGGCAGCGGCTTGCCCGCCGCCGGACCGGAGAAGGTACGGGACGCCTTCGCCGGGCTCCAGGCCACCCTGGGCGAGTCCTGCACCCCGGCGAACTGCGCCTACTTCCTCGGCCGCGTCCACGACGAACTCCACCGCCTGGACCGCGCGTTGAAGGCCGACCCGAAGGGCCCCGGCCACTTCCCCGAGCCGATCGCGGCGATCGCCGGACTGGACGAGGAGCTGGGCGGGGACAGCGGCTTCGAGAACCTGAAGAAGCACCAGAGCACCCTCATCGCCGCCCGCGACGAGATCAACGACTGGATGCAGGACCACCCCGACGACTACCGCTGACCCGGGCGCACCTCACCGAGCTCGTACGTGAAGACGTAGGCGACGGAGGGCTCGCCGTGCCGGGCGGTGAAGGCGCCGCTGCCGCGCAGCCCGGCCAGCTCGCGGGTGCCCGAACCCGGCACGACCTCGAAGGCGCACCGTACGGTGCCGTCGGCGTCGAACGAGCCGCGCTCCTCGACGGCGAAGCCGCCCCGGCGTCCGTCGAGGCCGCCCTCCAGCACCTCCATGCCGGCGAACGTACCGGTCCCGTCGGCGAGGTAGGCGATGGTGTACGCGCAGGTGGTGTCCGCGGCCTCGATACCGCCGGTGAAGGTGTTGACGACAGCGGCGCGGGCCAGCCCCGGCCGCCCGCCACCCGCGGCGAGCGGGTGCTCCTCCCAGTCGGCGGCGGTGAAGTGGCCGGTGGTCCGTACGGGCATGGTGGTGCTCCTCCGCATCGGCCGCGCGGGCTGTTCCGCGCGGCAGGGGACCAGCCTGGCGCCCGTACCTGACACCTCGTGTCAGGTACGGGCGTACGGGGAGGAGAATGGCCCCGTGCGCGCCGACCGGCTTCTCTCCCTGCTCCTGCTGCTCCAGAACCGCGGCCGGATGACGGCTCCCGAACTGGCCACCGCGCTGGAGGTGTCCGTCCGCACCGTCTACCGGGACGTCGAGGCGCTCGCCGCCTCGGGCGTCCCGGTCCTCGCCGACCGCGGACCGGCCGGCGGCTACCGCCTCATGGACGGCTACCGCACGCGGCTGACGGGGCTCACCGACGCCGAGGCCGGTTCGCTGTTCCTCGCCGGGGTCCCCGGTCCGGCGCACGAGCTGGGCCTGGGCGCGGTGCTCGCGACCGCTCAGCTCAAAGTGGAGGCCGCGCTCCCGGCGGCCCTGGCCGACCGGGCCCGGCGCGTCCAGGACCGCTTCCACCTGGACGCGCCCGCCTGGTTCCGGGACGCCGACCCGGTGCCCCACCTGGCGGCCCTCGCCCGGGCGGTGTGGGAGCAGCACGTGCTGCGGGCCCACTACCGGCGCTGGCGCGGCGAGGTCCACCGCGAGCTGCGCCCGCTGGGACTCGTCCTCAAGGCGGGCATCTGGTACGTGGTGGCGCTGGGGGAGGAGGCCGTACGCACCTACCGCGTCTCCCGGTTCCTGGCCGTCGAGAGCCCGGGGGAGACCTTCGAGCGGCCGGCCGGCTTCGACCTGGCGGCCTACTGGGAGCACTCCTCCCGGCGCATGGAGGCCGCCCTGCACCAGGACACCGCCCGGCTACGGGTCTCCCCGAGCGCGGCACGCCTGCTGCCGGTGCACTTCGGCGCGGCGGGCCGCCGCGCACTCGACGGGGCCGGCCCGCCGGACCGGGAGGGCTGGGTGGAGGTACGGCTCCCGGTGGAATCCCCCGCCGTGGCGGTCGCCGACCTGCTCCGCCTCGGCGCCGACGCGGAAGTCCTCGACCCCCCACACCTACGCGAAGCCATCGCCCACACCGCCCACGCCCTGGCCCGGCGCTACGCGTAGCCGCGTCGGGGCACAAATGATGGAAGGCCGTAGCTTTACGGCCGCCCCGAATTTCAGGAAATTGGTTGTTTTCGCCTGCCTGGCTCTAGTGAGAGTAAGCGCGGGGCTCTCACAGGCATGCTCCGGAACATTTCACCGTTCTGCTGGCGCCCGTGTGATGCGTTACAACAGCGACTGGCCGGCAGAGCCATCCGCGATCCGGCGTGCTTAGACGCTCGGCCCGACAGCAACAGACATGAGACGGCCCCCGGCGGGGCTGTCATCCGGGTTGAGGGTCGGACCAAGCCGGAAGCCTCAACCTTCCCTGTGGCTCCCCGGCATCTGCTGTCGTCAGCTTCGCTGAGGCTCCACCATCGTGCCCCTTCCCATGCGCCTGCCCTGTGCGTCGAAGGTGCCGATCCGGACCGCGTCCGTGGCGCGCTGAGGCCACTGTGTATACGCCTCTCCGATCGCCTGGGCCTGCATGTCGGAGTCGGTCTTCTTCGAGTTCAGGTCGGTATGGACGTAGGCGTACACGGCGTCTCCCTCCACCACGCGCTGCACTGCCTTCACATGGCTCACGACGGACCAGTCCGGGTTGTTCTCGGAGGCTGCCCATGCCTTGAAGAGTTCGCCGTCCCTGGCCTCGTCCTGGAGGTAGAACCCGTGGGGCTCGGGTGTGAGGTGGTCAGGTACAGCGAGGTCTCCCTTCGGATGGCCCTCCAGTGAGCATCCGGCCAGTGCAAGGAGGGAGGCGGTCAGCAGCAGGCGGCGTGTGATCAAGGGGGCCCCTCGGGTGCAGGAATGGGAGAGCCCCCACACCGTAGTCAGTGCGGGGGCTCGGGGGACAGTGAGGTGTTACATGGTCAGTTCGTCGGCCTTGTCGCCCCAGTTCCCGCCGTACGGGTAGCTGTAGCTGTGCAGGTTTCCGAGGCATCCACCCAGTCCGGTGATGATGGACGGGTCCAGCATCCCGGTGCGCCAGTCGTAGAGTGTCATGCCGCCGGACTCGTCGTTGTTGCAGGTGGACGACGCCTGGTCGCGGAAGGAGTAGTCGCCCAGGTTTTTCGAGCCGTCGCTGTAGAAGGTGAGCTGGCGGCCGTAGTACCAGATGTCGGCCCAGATGCGGGTGGAACCGAACGGGGTGTAGGCGGTGCCGTCCCCGTCGACCGCTATGGCCATCGAGCCGGACTTGTTCGGTGCGCCCTTCTTCATCGTCAGGTCGGATCTGCCTTCGGGCGCCTCGGGAATCGCGCGCTTGGTACCCTTCGTGGCTTTCTTGTAGGAGTTGGTTGCGGCCTTCTCCTCGTCTTCGGTGTCGAAGCACTTGACGGTGAGGTCGGGGTATTCGGTGCAGTTTTTGGCGGTGCCCCAGCCGTTCTTGGTCAGGTTGATCTTCTTGCCCTTGTACGTGGCGAAGATGTCACCGGTCTTCTTGGTACCGGCCCGGTCGGCCTGCTCCTTGGCCTGTTCCGCGGCAGGGTCGACGGTGTCGGCACTGGCGACCTGGGCACCGGCGAGCACGAGCAGCGTGGCGGCGAAGGGTATGGCGATCTTTCGGGTCTTCCACACGTCTCCTGGAATCCTGGTGAGAGATCGGGTGAATTCCCCACCCTACTAACTGAGTTGGGGGTCACCAAGGAGATTTCACAGGCTGGGACGGGAGTGGAAGCGGGTCCCCCGGTTCGACGGGTTGGTGCGGCTGAGCGGCGCGTGGGGGACGGGAAGGTTAGGGGTCCATGGCCGGGGCCAGGTCGTTGAAGAGGGCGATGGCCGAGGCGAGCGTCTCCTCCAGCGGCGGGATCACCGATGAGGTGGAAGCCCCGCCGGGCGAAGAACTCGATCAGCTCGAAGCAGCAGTCGTGGTCTTCGGTCGCGAACAACCGGGCACCTGCAATCTCCGGCCGCCGACTCCTGAGCCCGACGTCCCTGCCCCCCGCTTCGGCGGTATCCTCTTGCCGCGCCAGCGCGTCTGACCCCTTTGGTCCACCGGAGCGGGGTCATTTGTGTCGCGGAACAGCAGCGGGGCGCCTCGCCGGTCAGTAGCGCTCGGCGCTGATGCGGCAGGGTTCGCCGGTCGGCCATATGCGGCTATCCGGCTGTCGCATACCGATTCCGGGCACGGGCTGTTGCACAGGCCGCGGCAAATGAGCCAGCCGCTTCTGCGGTTTCGGCGAAGCCGAATCCAGCTCGGCCGTTGTCTCCGCAATCGTCCCATCGGGCGGGCTTTGCACCGGGTCTCGCGCTACTACCTGTAGTGCTTCCGCAAAGGCGCTGGCAGACGTCGAGAAGCGTCAGAAGTGTTCCGCAGTTCAGAGGGCAAATTCGAGGGAGCGGGGCCAAGCCCTGCTTGGCCCCGCTTCATCCGGATCCCTAGATGTCGCGGAAGATCTCGATCTGGGCGCCCACCGAGTTGAGGCGCTCCGCCAGTTCCTCGTAGCCGCGGTTGATGACGTAGACGTTGCGCAGGACCGAGGTGCCCTCGGCGGCCATCATGGCCAGCAGGACGACCACGGCCGGGCGCAGGGCCGGCGGGCACATCATCTCGGCGGCGCGCCAGCGGGTCGGGCCCTCCACCAGGACCCGGTGCGGGTCCAGGAGCTGGAGGCGGCCGCCGAGGCGATTGAGGTCGGTCAGGTAGATGGCCCGGTTGTCGTACACCCAGTCGTGGATCAGGGTCTGGCCCTGGGCGACGGCGGCGATGGCGGCGAAGAACGGGACGTTGTCGATGTTCAGCCCGGGGAAGGGCATCGGGTGGATCTTGTCGATCGGTGCTTCGAGCTTGGAGGGGCGCACCGTGAGGTCGACCAGACGGGTGCGGCCGTTGTCGGCGACGTACTCCGCGGAGCGGTCGTGGTCGAGGCCCATCTCCTCCAGGACCGCGAGCTCGATCTCCATGAACTCGATCGGCACCCGGCGGATCGTCAGCTCCGACTCCGTGACCACGGCGGCGGCCAGCAGGCTCATCGCCTCGACCGGGTCCTCGGAGGGGGAGTAGTCGACGTCGACGTCGATGACGGGGACGCCGTGCACGGTCAGCGTGGTGGTGCCGATGCCCTCGACCTTGACGCCCAGCGCCTCCAGGAAGAAGCACAGGTCCTGGACCATGTAGTTGGAGGAGGCGTTGCGGATGACGGACACGCCGTCGTGGCGGGCCGCGGCCAGCAGCGCGTTCTCGGTGACCGTGTCCCCGCGCTCGGTCAGCACGATCGGGCGGTCGGGGGAGACCCCGGCCTCGATCTTGGCGTGGTAGATGCCCTCGGTCGCGGTGATGTCCAGGCCGAAGCGGCGCAGGGCGATCATGTGCGGCTCGATGGTGCGGGTGCCGAGGTCGCAGCCGCCGGCGTACGGCAGCTTGAAGCTGTCCATCCGGTGCAGCAGCGGGCCGAGGAACATGATGATGCTGCGGGTGCGGCGGGCCGCGTCCGCGTCCATGGCGTCCATGTCGAGGCGGGCCGGCGGGACGATCTCCAGGTCGACGCCCTCGTTGATCCAGCGGGTGCGGACGCCGATGGAGCCCAGGACCTCAAGGAGCCGGTAGACCTCCTCGATGCGCGCCACCCGGCGCAGCACGGTGCGGCCCTTGTTGAGGAGCGAGGCGCACAGCAGCGCCACGCACGCGTTCTTGCTCGTCTTGACGTCGATGGCCCCGGACAGGCGGCGGCCGCCCACGACGCGCAGGTGCATCGGTCCGGCGTAGCCGAGAGAGACGATCTCGCTGTCGAGTGCTTCGCCGATTCGGGCGATCATCTCAAGGCTGATGTTCTGGTTGCCGCGTTCGATGCGGTTCACCGCGCTCTGGCTGGTGCCGAGTGCGTCGGCGAGCTGACTCTGTGTCCAGCCCCGGTGCTGCCGAGCGTCACGGATGAGCTTGCCGATGCGTACGAGGTAGTCGTCTGCCATGGATGCACCGTATCTCAGATATGAGATGCCTTCCGTTCCGGGTGTGGCAGACGGGTGTTACCGACCGTCAGCTCCCCGGACCTTTAGAACATCACGCCGAATACGGACATCCAACCTCTTCTGCGCATCGGCCGCCCGTCGTCACCCGTCAGTGGCCGCAGGCGTGGTGGCGCCCGCCGTGTACCGCCGCGTACGTGGCCGGGCGCGGTCCGGACCCCGCGGCGCGGGCCAGCCGGGCCGCGGCGGCCCGGCCCGCCGCCGAGTCCGCGTCGTGCACGACCCGGCCGCCGACCAGGGTCATCCGTACGCCGGTGCCGCTGATGTCGGCCACCGGACAGCGGGTCACATCCCGGTCCAGCAGCACCAGGTCCGCCGCCTTGCCCGGCTCGACCGTGCCCGTCAGCCCCTCCTGCCGCAGTTGCCACGCCGTCCCGGCCGTGTGCATCCGCAGCACCGAGGTCCGGCTCAGCCCCTCCAGCTCCCGGTACAGCTCGCCCGAGCCGAACGCGCCCTGCCGGTCGATCGCGGCCCGCAGCTGGTTCCACACCTGGAGGGCGTCCACCGGCCAGTCGGAGCCGCCGGTCAGCCGGGCGCCCGCGCGCTCCAGGCTGCGTGCCGGGTACATCCACCGGTGGCGGCGCGGACCGATGTACGGGAGCAGGGCGTCCATCGTCCAGGTGTCCTCGGACGCCCACTGGAGCTGCATGCAGGCCGCGACGCCCAGTTGCGCGAAGCGCGGCAGGTCCGCCGGGTCCACGAGCTGCAGGTGTGCGATCGCGTTGCGCGCGTCCCGCTGCCCGGTCGCCCGGCGGGCGTACGCGTACCCGTCCAGAGCCGTCCGTACCGCCCGGTCACCCAGCCCGTGGGCGTGCAGCTGCCAGCCCGCCCGGTTGAACGCCTCCGTCAGCCGGCCGTAGTCGGCCGCCGAGGTGTACAGCTCGCCCCGGTTGCCGGTCGGCTTCCCGTGCCCGTCCAGGTACGGCTCCAGCAGGGCGGCCGTCTGCGCCGGGTACTCGATGACCCCGTCCAGGAACACCTTGACCATGCCGAACCGCAGGCCCGCCACCCCCTCGAACTCCTTGCGCAGACCGCGCGCGTACGCCAGCGAGCCCGCCGGGTCCTTCGTCTGACCGGCGTCGAGCCGGATCGCCGGCACGATCCGCTGCGGCAGCTTCCCCGCCGCCGACAGTGCCTGGTAGAGCTCCAGCTCGTGCCGCCCGACCAGGGCGTCCATCATCGTGGTGACCCCGGACGCGGCCGCCAGCTCCAGCACCCGCGCGCAGGCCGCCACCAGTTCGGCCCGGGAAGGCTCCGGGACGTGCCGCTTCACCAGGTCCTGCGCGTCGTCCTTCAGGACCCCGGTCGGCTGCCCGTCGGCGCCCTTCACGATCCGGCCGCCGACCGGGTCGGGGGTGGCCGCCGTGATCCCGGCGATGTCCAGGGCCCGCTGGTTCGCCCAGAGGTTGTGGCCGTCGCCGCCGACCAGCGCGACCGGTCTGCGGGTCGCCAGGGCGTCCAGCATCGTGTGGTGCGCCACGGTGCCGGTCGGCAGCAGTCCGACCGGGTTCCAGTCCTCCACCACCAGCCAGCGGTCCGGCTCCGCGTCCGCGCCCCCGGTGTCGGCGAGGAAGCCGGTCAGCAGCTCCCGCAGGGCGGCCAGCGTGGTCTCCGCCCCCTCCAGCGAGGGCCGCAGGGAGCGGTCCCCGGCGCCCAGCGGGTGCACGTGCCCGTCGTGGATACCGCTCATCACGGTGTTCCCGCGCGCGTCGACGAACGCGGTGTCCCGCCCGGCGTGCCGGCGCACCGCGGCGCCGCTCCCGGTGGCCAGGACCTTCCCGTCCCGCCCGACCGCGACCGCCTCCACCGGCGCCCCGCCGCCGCCCGTGGTCCCGGTGAACACCCGGGCGTTGTGGATCACCAGGGCGGCCGAGCCGCGCCCGCCGGAGGAGCCGGCCGCGGCGGCGGGGCCCGCGCCGAGGAGCCCGGCGGCCCCGGCCGCGCCGACGGCCCCGAGCAGGCCGCGCCGGGAGAGGGGGGAGGACGAAGCGGAAGCAGAGGTCATGGCCACTCCAAAGGTCGGTGTGGCCAGGACACTGGATGATTAACCCCTTAACCAGAACCCGTCGCGGCCGACGAAATCCGCACCGCCGTCCGTACGATGACCCCGTGCCCGGGCCCCTACCGACCATCGCCGACATCGCGCGCGCCGCGGAGGTCTCCACCGCGACCGTCTCGCACGCGCTGGGCGGCACCGGCCGCGTCGGCGAGTCCACCCGCCGCCGGGTCCGCGAGGTGGCCGCCGCCCTCGGCTACGGCGGCCGCCGCGGCCCGCGCACCCGTGCGCTCGGCGTCGCCGTCACCACGTACGCGGGCTCCGCCTGGAACTACGTCGAGATCGCCTACTTCTCCCGGCTGCTGACCGCCGCCACCGCGGCCGCCCACGCCCGCGGCTACGCCCTCACCGTGCTGCCGGCCGACCGGGGCGGCGAGCCGCTGTGGCACACCCTCGCCGTCGACGGGATGCTGCTGCTCGACAGCCCGGCCGGCGATCCGGTGCTCCGCGCCCTGCGGGCCCGCGGCCTGCCGGTGGTCTTCGACGGCCGGCCCCCGGACCTGCGGCCCGAGGACGTGTGGGTGGACAACGACCACGAGGCCACCACCCGCGAGGTCCTCGACCACCTGGCCGCCTCCGGGGCCCGCCGGATCGCGCTGCACGCCGGGTACGGCCGCGACCACTACACCGAGGCGGTCACCGCGGCCCACGCCCGCTGGTGCGCCGCGCGCGGGACCGAACCCCTGGTCGTCCCGTTCGACCCGGGCGACACCCCCGGGCACGCCTTCGACGCCGCGTTCGCCGCGCCGGGCCGGCCCGACGCCGTGTACTGCGTCTACGACCCCGGCGGCCGCCAGGTGCTGGCCGCCGCCGCGCGCCACGGGCTGCGGATACCGCGCGACCTGCGGCTCGTCTGCGCGAGCGAGGACCCCTCGTACGCGGCCGGCGACCCGGCGGTGAGCACCGTGACCCTCTGCCCGGACGTGATCGGCGAGAGCGCCGTCACCGCCCTGGTGTCCCTCCTGGAGACCCCCCACGACACACCCCCGGGCCGGCGAACCGCCCCGACCGCCCTGACGGCACGCACGTCCTCCGCCACGTGGTCGCGCTGAGCGCTGGAGGGCCGGCCGCCGATGTGGCCCATGCCGCATGACCCGGGGCGTGGCGATGTACTAGAGTTATCTCGACATCGAGATATCTGCCGAAGGCGCACCGCAGCCGCCCCTGCGAGTAAGGCTTACCTAACTTAGCCTTACCTTAGCGGATTGGCCACAGGGCGTGGCGGCAGGATTGCGGTAATACGCGCGAAATCATGCATGAAGGAGACTGTCGTGTCGGCGAACAGCTTCGACGCCCGCAGCACGCTGCAGGTGGGCGACGAGTCGTACGAGATCTTCCGGCTGGACAAGGTCGAGGGCGCCGCGCGCCTTCCCTACAGCCTGAAGGTCCTGCTGGAGAACCTGCTCCGCACCGAGGACGGCGCGAACATCACCGCCGACCACATCCGGGCGCTCGGCGGCTGGGACTCCCAGGCCCAGCCCAGCCAGGAGATCCAGTTCACGCCGGCCCGCGTGATCATGCAGGACTTCACCGGCGTGCCCTGCGTCGTCGACCTCGCCACCATGCGCGAGGCCGTGAAGGCCCTCGGCGGCGACCCGTCGAAGATCAACCCGCTGGCCCCGGCCGAACTGGTCATCGACCACTCGGTCATCGCCGACAAGTTCGGCACCAACGACGCGTTCGCCCAGAACGTGGAGCTGGAGTACGGCCGCAACAAGGAGCGTTACCAGTTCCTGCGCTGGGGCCAGACCGCCTTCGACGAGTTCAAGGTCGTCCCCCCGGGCACCGGCATCGTCCACCAGGTCAACATCGAGCACCTGGCCCGTACGGTCATGGTCCGCGGCGGCCAGGCCTACCCCGACACCCTCGTCGGCACCGACTCGCACACCACCATGGTCAACGGCCTGGGCGTGCTGGGCTGGGGCGTCGGCGGCATCGAGGCCGAGGCCGCGATGCTCGGCCAGCCGGTCTCCATGCTGATCCCGCGCGTCGTCGGCTTCAAGCTGACCGGCGAGCTGCCGACCGGCACCACCGCCACCGACCTCGTGCTGACCATCACCGAGATGCTGCGCAAGCACGGCGTCGTCGGCAAGTTCGTCGAGTTCTACGGTGAGGGCGTCGCCGCCACCTCCCTCGCGAACCGCGCCACCATCGGCAACATGTCGCCGGAGTTCGGCTCGACCGCCGCGATCTTCCCGATCGACGAGGAGACGCTGAAGTACCTGCGCCTGACCGGCCGCGACGCCCAGCAGGTCGCGCTCGTCGAGGCGTACGCCAAGGAGCAGGGTCTGTGGCTGGACCCGGCCGCCGAGCCGGACTTCTCAGAGAAGCTGGAGCTCGACCTCTCCACGGTCGTCCCCTCCATCGCCGGCCCGAAGCGCCCGCAGGACCGCATCGTCCTCGCGAACGCCGCCGAGCAGTTCGCCGTCGACGTACGCAACTACGTCAGCGACGACGAGGAGGCCGGCAAGGAGTCCTTCCCGGCGTCCGACGCCCCGGCGTCCTCCAACGGTGTGCCCACCAAGCCCACCCTGGTGACCCTGGCCGACGGCACCTCCTTCGAGATCGACCACGGCGCCGTCACCGTCGCCGCGATCACCTCCTGCACCAACACCTCGAACCCCTACGTCATGGTCGCCGCGGCGCTCGTGGCCAAGAAGGCGGCCGAGAAGGGCCTGACCCGCAAGCCGTGGGTCAAGACCACCCTGGCCCCGGGCTCGAAGGTCGTCACGGACTACTTCGACAAGGCCGGCCTGACCCCGTACCTGGACAAGCTGGGCTTCAACCTGGTCGGCTACGGCTGCACCACCTGCATCGGCAACTCCGGTCCGCTGGACGAGGAGATCTCGAAGGCGATCAACGAGGCCGACCTCGCCGTCACCTCGGTGCTCTCGGGCAACCGCAACTTCGAGGGCCGCATCAACCCCGACGTCAAGATGAACTACCTGGCCTCCCCGCCGCTGGTCGTCGCGTACGCCATCGCGGGCTCCATGAAGGTGGACATCACCAAGGACGCCATCGGCATCGACACCGACGGCAAGCCGGTCTTCCTCGCGGACATCTGGCCCTCCGAGGCCGAGGTCAACGACGTCGTGGCGAACGCCATCGGCGAGGACATGTTCAACAAGTCCTACCAGGACGTCTTCGCGGGCGACGCCCAGTGGCAGGCGCTGTCGATCCCGACGGGCAACACCTTCGAGTGGGACCCGCAGTCGACCTACGTGCGCAAGCCCCCCTACTTCGAGGGCATGACGATGGAGACCACCCCGGTCTCCGACATCGCCGGCGCCCGCGTGCTGGCGAAGCTGGGCGACTCGGTCACCACCGACCACATCTCCCCGGCCGGCGCCATCAAGGCCGACACCCCGGCCGGCAAGTACCTCACGGAGCACGGCGTCGAGCGCCGCGACTTCAACAGCTACGGCTCCCGCCGCGGCAACCACGAGGTCATGATCCGCGGCACGTTCGCCAACATCCGCCTGCGCAACCAGATCGCGCCGGGCACCGAGGGCGGCTTCACCCGCGACTTCACGCAGGCCGACGCGCCGGTCGCCTTCATCTACGACGCCTCCCAGAACTACCAGGCCGCCGGCATCCCGCTGGTCATCCTGGCGGGCAAGGAGTACGGCTCGGGCTCGTCCCGCGACTGGGCCGCCAAGGGCACCGCGCTGCTCGGCGTCAAGGCCGTCATCGCCGAGTCCTACGAGCGCATCCACCGCTCCAACCTGATCGGCATGGGCGTCCTGCCCCTGCAGTTCCCCGAGGGCGCCACGGCCGCCTCGCTCGGCCTCACCGGCGAGGAGACCTTCTCCTTCACCGGTGTGGAGGAGCTGAACAACGGCACCACCCCGCGCACGGTCAAGGTCACCACCGACACCGGCGTGGAGTTCGACGCGGTCGTCCGCATCGACACGCCGGGTGAGGCCGACTACTACCGCAACGGCGGCATCATGCAGTACGTGCTCCGGAACCTGATCCGCGGCTAGTCACCGCTCGGGCGCCACAGGCACCCAAGGGCCGTATCCCCTAAAAGGGGGTGCGGCCCTTCCGCGTATCCGGGGCCGGGGTGAGGTTTCGGAGAGGTCTCAACTCGGAAATGTCTGTGCATGATCTTGCTCACACGAGCAGAAGTGGACTATACCTGTGCCCGTCCGGCCTGCCGAGTTTTCGAACGGCACCGGACCGGGGGATGGGCGGGGACCTGCGGTGACGTCCGCATGCACGGCGCCGGCCGTGATTTCCGGCCTCCTTCACACTTCTGACGAAGGCGAGGACAAGAGCATGGGATCCACTGGTGAGGGCTTCGGCCGCCGTGACCTGATCAAGCGCTCTGCGGCGCTGGGACTGATCACGGTGCCCACGATGAGCTTCCTGTCCGCCTGCGCCTCCGGCGGGGACGACACCTCCACGAAGGGGCCCGACAAGGCCGCGGTGACCAAGGAGAACCCCTTCGGCGTCGCCAAGGGCGGCAAGATGGACGTCGTCGTCTTCAAGGGCGGGTTCGGTGACGACTACGCCAAGGCGTGGGAAGCCGCCTTCGACAAGAAGTGGGGCACCACCACCTCCCACCTCGGCACCCAGGAGATCGCGGGCAAGCTCCAGCCGCGCTTCAACGGCGGCAACCCGCCGGACGTCATCGACGACTCGGGCGCCCAGCAGATCAAGGTCGACGTCCTCGCCAAGGGCGGCCAGCTCGCCGACCTCACCCAGGTCCTCGACGCTCCCTCCCTGGACGACCCGGCCAAGAAGGTCCGGGACATGCTGATCCCCGGCACCGTCGAACAGGGCACCCAGGGGGGCAAGTTCGTCGCCCTGTACTACGTCTACACCGTGTTCGGCTTCTGGTACTCCGGCAAGCTGTTCAAGGAGAAGGGCTGGAGCGAGCCCAAGACCTGGGACGAGTTCCTGGCCATCTGTACGAAGGCCAAGGAAGCTGGCATCGGCGGCCTCGCCCACCAGGGGAAGTACCCGTACTACATCAACGTCGTCATCATGGACCTGATCGCCAAGAAGGGCGGCCTGGACGCGATGAAGGCGATCGACAACCTCGAACCGAACGCCTTCGAGGGCAACCCCGCCGCCCTCGCGGCGGTCGAGGCGGTGTACGAGGTCGTCGAGAAGGGCCTGCTGATGCCGGGCACCAACGGCCTCACCCACACGGAGTCCCAGACCGCCTGGAACCAGTACAAGGCCGCCTTCATCCCCTCCGGCTCCTGGCTGGAGAACGAGCAGCTCAAGCAGACGCCCGAGGACTTCGACATGAAGTTCCTGCCGGTCCCGCTGCTCGCCGACAGCAAGCTGCCCTTCGAGGCCATCCGGGCGGGGGCGGGCGAACCCTTCATCGTCCCCGAGAAGGCCGCCAACAAGGCCGGCGGGCTGGAGTTCCTGCGCTCGATGCTGTCACGCGAATGGTCGACCCTCTTCGCCCAGCAGGCCAACTCCCTCACCGTCGTCAAGGACGGCGTCAACCCCGACGTGAAGCTGCGTCCGGGCACGCAGTCCGCGGTGGCGGCGGTCAAGGCGGCCGGGACCAACACCTTCAACTACCTGTACCCCGACTGGTACAGCGAGATGGACACCGAGATCCAGAACGCGTCCAATGAGCTGATGGCCCAGCGGATCCAGCCCAAGGAATGGATCAAGCGGGCCCAGGCTGCGGTAGACAAGGCTGCCAAGGACCCGAACGCGAAGAACAACCGCCGCAGCTGACGTCACGGACGGGACGGACACCATGAGCCACGTTGCCCGCGGCACAGGACGGGGCGGTTTCATCACCGGCTTCCTGATCCTGCCGCTCGCGCTGTACCTGACCTTCGTCATCTGGCCCTACATCCAGACGTTCGGCTACTCCTTCACCGACTGGTCGGGCCAGTCGCCGACGTTCCGGTTCGTCGGCCTGGACAACTACGCGACGCTGATGAAGGACGAGGTCTTCCGCGGCGCCCTGTGGCACAACCTGCTGCTCCTGGTGTTCGTCCCGGTGATCACCATCCTGCTCGCGCTGTTCTTCGCCTTCATGGTGAACGCGGGCGGCCGCAGCGGCGCCGGCGGAGTGCGGGGCGTGCGCGGATCGGGCGTCTACAAGATCGTCTACTTCTTCCCGCAGGTCCTCTCCCTCGCCATCCTCGCGGTGCTCTTCGGCGCCGTGTACCGCAGCGACGCGGGCGGCCTGCTCAACGGCTTCCTCACCAAGCTCGGCCTCGTCGACCCGGCCCGGCCCGTCGAATGGCTGAACGAGCCGAACCTGGTGCTGTGGTGCCTGCTCATGGTGGTCGTCTGGCACGGCGTCGGCTTCTACCTGGTGCTCTTCTCCGCCGCCATGCAGTCCATCCCGAAGGACATCTACGAAGCCGCGCTGCTGGACGGCGCAGGCCGGGCCCAGACCTTCTTCAAGGTCACCCTGCCCCTGCTGTGGGACTCGGTGCAGACCTCCGCCGTGTACCTGGGCATCGCCGCGATGGACATGTTCGTCCTCGTGTCCACCATGACCTCGGGCCAGTTCGGCGGCGGCCCCGACCACCACAGCGAGGTCATGGCGACCGTGCTGATGCGCAACTTCCTCTACTTCGGCAAGAGCGGATACGCCTGCGCCATGGGCGTGGTCATGCTCGTCCTGACCATGATCCTTTCCATTGTCACGCTGCGTGCCACCCGCCGCGAGCGCATCGAGTTCTGAGCGGGAGACACCGATGACCACAGTGATCAAGGCCCCCGGAGAGGCCGCCGCCGAGCGGCCCGGCGGCGCCGGCCGCCGCGGCGGGAAGGGCGGCAAGGGCCCTTCGGACGGCATGGTGCTCAACGTCTTCTCGCACGGGTTCCTGGCCCTCTGGGCGATCCTGATCGTCCTGCCCCTGATCTGGCTCGCGCTCGGCTCCTTCAAGACCGACTCACAGATCGGCGGCTCCGCGCTCAGCTGGCCCTCGAACTGGCACTTCGACGCCTTCTCCCGCGCCTGGGACAAGGGCATCGGCGACTACTTCGCCCACACGCTGATCGTGCTGGTGTTCTCCGTCCCGCTCACCATGCTGCTCGGCTCGATGGCGGCGTACGTCCTGGCCCGCTACCCCTTCCCGGGGAACCGGGTCGTCTACTACTTCTTCGTCAGCGGGGCCATGTTCCCCGTCTTCCTGGCGCTCGTCCCGCTGTTCTTCATGGTCAAGCGCCTCGACATGCTCAACACGTACCAGGGTCTGATCCTCGTGTACGTGGCGTACTCGCTGCCGTTCACCGTCTTCTTCATGCACTCGTTCTTCCGGACACTGCCCACGGCGGTCCACGAGGCGGCGGTGATCGACGGGGCCTCCGACACCCGGATCTTCTTCCAGGTGATGCTGCCGATGGCCAAGCCCGGCCTGATCAGCGTGGGGATATTCAACGTCCTGGGCCAGTGGAACCAGTACATCCTGCCCTCCGTGCTGATGCAGCCCCAGAGCGGATCGGACCCCGAGCGCTACCTGCTCACCCAGGGCCTGATCCAGCTCCAGTACCAGATGGGCTACGAGACGGACCTGCCGGTGCTGTTCGCCGGCGTGACCATCGCGATGATCCCGATGCTGGTGGTCTACCTGTCCTTCCAGCGGCAGATCCAGGCCGGGCTGACCTCGGCCACCCTCAAGTAGCGCCGGGTCCGCAGGCGGGGCCGGGGACCACCGACCAGCTGACCGCCGAGACCGAGGGGTCGAGCGAGAGGTTGCTGACCGCTTCCTCCAGCGCCCGGGCCCCCTGGCCCTCGGCGGTCAGCAGCGCGGAGACGGTCACCCGGCCGGGCTCCGGGCCGTCCTGGCTGCGGATCTCCCGCAGCAGGTGGCCCGGCCGGCCCAGCGCGTCGACCAGCCGGTGGCGGATGTGGGCCTCCTCCGCCTCCAGGCAGACCGCCTCGAAGTGGTAGTCCACGGCCACCTCCGCGCCACCGCGCGGCTCGCGGTCGAGCCGCCGGCCCAGCGGGCGCAGCAGGAGGTTCGCCCCCACCACGCCCGCCGTGCCGAAGGCGGCCAGGACGAACAGGCCCACCCCGGCGAGGCAGCCCACGGCCGCCGAACACCACAGGGTGGCGGCCGTGTTCAGGCCCCGGACGCTCAGCCCGTCCCGCATGATCACCCCGGCGCCCAGGAAGCCGATGCCCGAGACGATCTGGGCGGCGACCCGGGAGCCGTCGTACTCCACCTCGGAGACCGCGCCGAGGAACCCGTACTGCGAGAGCAGCACGAACAGCGCCGCCCCGCCCGCGACCAGGGAGTTCGTCCGCAGGCCCGCCATCCGGGCCCGCCACTGCCGTTCCAGGCCGATGACCGCCCCGAACCCGAGCGCGGCCGCCAGGTGCCCGGCCATCTCCCACTGTGTGAGCAGCGTCATCGGCCCCTCTCCTTCCTACAGCCAGGTCTTGAAGGTGCGGATGTACCAGGTCTTCACCAGCTGGGTGAGCGTGCAGTACGCGAGCAGCACGCCGATCAGCCAGGGGAAGTAGCTCGCCGGCAGCGCCACGAAGCCCAGCGAGGGGGCCAGCGGCGAGAACGGCAGCCACAGCCCGGTCAGTACCGCGAGGACGGTCGTCACCAGGACCGGCCAGGAGGCACGGGACTGGATGAAGGGGATCCTGCGGGTGCGGATCATGTGGACGATCAGGGTCTGCGAGAGCAGGCCCTCGACGAACCAGCCGGACTGGAAGAGCGACTGGGCGGCCTCGTTGTTCGCGCCGAAGACGCTCCACATGATCACGAACATCGCGATGTCGAAGATCGAGCTGATGGGGCCGATCGTCACCATGAAGCGGAAGATGCCCTTGGCGTCCCAGTTGCGCGGCTTGCGCAGGTACTCCTCGTCCATCCGGTCCCACGGGGTGGCCAGCTGGGCGAGGTCGTAGACCAGGTTCTGCATCAGCAGCATGATCGCGAGCATCGGCTGGAAGGGGATGAACGCGCTCGCCACCAGCACCGAGAAGACGTTGCCGAAGTTCGAGGATGCCGTCATCTTGATGTACTTGATGGTGTTGCCGAAGGTGGTGCGGCCCTGGACGACGCCCTGCTCCAGGACGGTCAGGTCCTTCTCCAGCAGGATGATGTCCGCCGACTCCTTGGCGATGTCGACGGCGGTGTCGACCGAGATGCCGACGTCGGCGTCGCGCAGGGCGGCCGCGTCGTTGATGCCGTCGCCGAGGAAGCCGACGGTGTGCCCCTCGGCCTGCAGGGCCCGTACGATCCGGGCCTTCTGGACCGGGTTGGCCTTGGCGAAGACCGTCGTACGGGCGGCCAGCGCGCGCAGCGCCTCGTCGTCGAGGGCGTCCAGCTCGGAGCCGCAGACCACCTGGCCCACCTCGATGCCGACGTCCGCGCAGACCCGGGCCGCCACCAGCTCGTTGTCGCCCGTCACCACCTTCACCGCGATGCCCTTGTCGGCCAGGCCCCGCAGGGCCGTGGCCGCGGAGGCCTTCGGCGGGTCGAGGAAGGCGAGGAAGCCGACCAGGGTCAGCCCGTCCTCGTCGGCGACGGTGTAGGTGTCGCGCGGGGCCGTCACCGTCCGGGTGGCGACGGCGAGGACGCGCAGGCCCCGCCGGTTGTTCTCCTCCGCGATCCGGGTGACGTGCCAGCGCAGCTGCTCGGTGAGCTCGACCCGCTCGCCGCGGTCGCGCAGGTGGGTGCAGAGGGCGAGGACCTCCTCCACCGCACCTTTGGTGATCATGACGTGCTCGGCGCGGCCGGCGGCGCCGAGCACGCCGTTGCGGTCCAGGACCACGGACATCCGGCGTCGGACGAAGTCGAAGGGGATCTCGTCGACCATCGAGAACCGTGCGTCGACGACAACCTCCTCGGCCTCGTCCACGCGGTCGATGACCGCCTGGTCCAGCAGGTTCCGCAGGCCCGTCTGGAAGTGGGCGTTGAGGTAGCCGTACTCCAGCACCTCGGCGTCCTCGGTGCCGTGCACGTCCAGGTAGCGGTCCAGGACGATCCGGTCCTCGGTGAGGGTGCCGGTCTTGTCGGTGCACAGGACGTCCATCGCGCCCAGGTTCTGGATCGCGTTCAGCCGCTTGACGACCACCTTCCGCCGGGACATGGCCACGGCTCCGCGCGCCAGGTTGGCGGAGACCACCATCGGCAGCATCTCGGGGGTCAGCCCGACCGCCACGGCGACGGCGAAGAGGAAGGCCTCGTCCCAGTCGCCCTTGGTGAAGCCGTTGATCATGAAGACGACGGGGACCATGACGAGCATGAAGCGGATCAGCAGGAAGCTGACGCGGCGCACGCCGTTGTCGAAGTTGGTCTGCGGCCGCTCGCCGGTCAGCGAGCCGGCCATGGAACCGAAGTAGGTGCCGGCGCCGGTGGCGACCACCACGCCGATCGCGGTGCCGGAGGTGACCGAAGTGCCCATCAGGCAGAGGTTGTCGGCCTCGACCGGGTCGGCCGTCGTGTGCTGCCCGAGGTCCTCGGTACGGGTGTCGGCCTTGGCCACCGGCAGGGACTCGCCCGACAGCGAGGCCTGGGAGACCATCAGGTCCTTCGACGTCAGCAGGCGCAGGTCGGCCGGGATCAGGTCACCGGCGGCCAGCTTGACCAGGTCGCCCGGGACCACCTGCTCCATCGGCACCTCGAAGGTGGTGGGGCCCGAACCGCCGCCGGCCCGGCGCTGCACCGCGCAGGTGGTGGTGACCAGCTTCTTCAGCGCGTCGGCCGCCCGGCCCGAGCGGTACTCCTGCCAGAAGCGCAGCAGACCGCTGACGCCCACCATGACGGAGAGGATGACGACGCCCGGGTCGGCCGGGTCCTGCCAGAACATGATGGCGGCCAGGAAGACCAGTACGCCGATGAAGGGGTTGCAGAACGCCTTCGCGAGCTGCGTGAACCAGCGCGGGGCGCGCTCGTGGGCGACGGTGTTGGCGCCGTGGCGCTCCAGGCGCAGCGCCGCCTCGGTGTGGGTGAGGCCGCCGCGCGAGGTGTCCACGTCCTGGAGGACCCGGACGGCCGGACGGGAGCTGACGGCGGCGAGGCGCTCGCCGACGCGGCGGGTCCCGGCCTCCAGCTCGGCGGCCTTGCGCTCGCGGCGGGAGCGGCCCGGCGGTGCGAGCTTCGCGGGGGTACGAGGGGTGAGCATGGTCATGACGATTACCTCCGTCCACCGTGTCCGGGCAGCGCGCAGCCGCGCGGTCACGGGGAGTGGTCATGGGACGGCGCGGCAGGCCGCGAAGGGCCCCGGACGCACCGGTGGGCATGGATGACGCATGCCTGTCACGGAGTACGGGGCATGCGGGAGGAATGGAGAAGGAAGAGGACGCACGCATGCGGGCAGCGAAAGGCCGCCGTGCCCGTCAGGGCCGTGCGCGGGAGGGAACGGGTCGGCTGATCAGAAGGTCAGCGGACGCGGGCGCTGCAAGGACTTCGATCGGGACTCATCCCGAACACCTCCTCGCGTAGCGCCGTCATCACAGGGTGCCAGGTCCGGCCGGAAAGGCCGCAGAGGACCGGCGCCTCAGCGACCGTAGCACGATCCAGGAGGCCCCAGTTCCTCCTTTTGGCCAGAGGTGTCCCATTCGTACTGCGTCAGCCTCTTGACGTCTGGAGGGGCAAAGGCTCGACTTAAGGTTCACAAGTTGGAGAGACGCCGGGGTCTCGGAGCGGGCAGCCGCGACGACCCGGCCGGGGGCGACGGCTGGCCGTCGCTTATGGGCAGGAGTGGATGAGTCGTGCAGACTCCCGGATCGCAGTCCTCGCTGCATCGCGCGAACCTCGAACGGGTCGTGCGGGCCGTGCGCCTCGCGGGTTCGCTGACCCAGGCGGAGATCGCCCGCACCACCGGACTGTCGGCGGCGACGGTCTCCAACATCGTCCGCGAGCTCAAGGACGCCGGGACCGTCGAGGTCACCGACACCTCGGCCGGCGGCCGCCGGGCCCGCAGCGTCTCGCTCAGCGGGGACGCGGGCATCGTCATCGGGGTCGACTTCGGCCACACCCACCTGCGGGTGGCGGTCGGCAACCTCGCCCACCAGGTGCTCGCCGAGGAGTCCGAGCCACTGGACGTGGACGCCTCCTGGGTGGAGGGCTTCGACCGGGCCGAGGCGCTGGTCGGGCGGCTGATCGAGGAGGTCGGCGTCGGCCGGGACAAGGTCATCGGCGTGGGGCTCGGCGTCCCCGGTCCCATCGACGTGGAGTCCGGGACCCTCGGCTCCACCGCGATCCTGCCGGGCTGGGCCGGGATCAACCCGCGCCGCGAGCTCTCGCAGCGCCTGGGCGTGCCCGTGTACGTGGACAACGACGCGAACCTCGGCGCGCTGGGCGAGCTGGTCTGGGGCAGTGGCCGGGGGGTCAAGGACCTGGCGTACATCAAGGTCGCGAGCGGCGTCGGCGCGGGCCTGGTGATCAACGGCCAGATCTACCGGGGACCGGGCGGCACCGCCGGGGAGATCGGGCACATCACCCTGGACGAGTCCGGCCCGGTCTGCCGCTGCGGCAACCGCGGCTGCCTGGAGACCTTCGCCGCCGCCCGCTACGTGCTGCCGCTCCTGCAGAGCAGCCACGGCCCGGAGCTGACGATGGAGCGGGTGGTCGAGCTGGCCCGCGGCGGGGACCCGGGCTGCCGCCGCGTCATCACCGACGTCGGCCGGCACATCGGCAGCGGCGTGGCCAGCCTGTGCAACCTGCTGAACCCGAGCCGGGTGGTGCTGGGCGGATCGCTCGCCGAGGCGGGTGAACTCGTACTGGCTCCCATCCGTGAATCAGTGGGGAGGTACGCGATCCCCAGCGCGGCCCGGCAGTTGTCGGTGCTGACGGGGTCGCTCGGGGGCCGGGCGGAAGTGCTCGGCGCGCTGGCCCTCGTACTGAGCGAGATGGGCGATTCAACGCTTTTGGCAGAAAATGGAATGGGCGTGCGCGCGCCCGCCGTCATGTCTTCAGTTAGATAACGGATGGCACCGTTGTCATCTCGTTAAGGATTCACTCCTTGACGGCAAACTTGCGGCCGGGGTTGACTCACATCCACCTCGGCCGCAGTGTTGCGGCCTCGTCAGGGAGGTTCAAGTAATGAACACGCGTATGCGTAGAGCCGCCGTAGCCGTAGCCGCCGGCGCCATGGCCGTCTCGCTGGCCGCCTGTGGCAGTGCCAAGGAAGCGGGCGGGGACGCCGCGAAGAAGCCCTCGGGTTCCGCCGCCGGCGACGCCATCAAGGTCGGTCTGCTCCTGCCGGAGAACCAGACCGCGCGCTACGAGAAGTTCGACAAGCCGCTGATCGAGAAGAAGGTCTCCGATCTGACGGGCGGCAAGGCCGAGGTCGTCTACGCCAACGCCAAGCAGGACGCGACCACGCAGAACTCCCAGGTCGACACGATGATCACCAACAAGGTGAACGTGCTGATCATCGACGCGGTCGACGCCAAGGCCATCGCGGGCTCGGTCAAGAAGGCCAAGGACGCCGGTATCCCGGTCGTCGCCTACGACCGCCTCGCCGAAGGCCCGATCGACGCCTACACCTCCTTCGACAACGAAGAGGTCGGCAAGGTGCAGGGCAAGGCGCTCCTGGAGGCCCTGGGCGACAAGGCCAAGGACGGCCAGATCGTCATGATGAACGGCTCCGTCACCGACCCGAACGCCGCGCTCTTCAAGAAGGGCGCGCACTCCGTCCTGGACGGCAAGGTGAACATCGGCAAGGAGTACGACACCAAGGAGTGGAAGCCGGAGAACGCCAACACCAACATGGCGGGAGCGCTCTCGGCGATCGGCAAGGACAAGGTCGTCGGCGTCTACTCCGCCAACGACGGCATGGCCGGCGGCATCATCACCGCCCTCAAGGCCGCCGGCATGTCGCCGCTGCCGCCGGTCACCGGCCAGGACGCCGAACTCGCCGGTGTGCAGCGCATCGTGGCGGGCGAGCAGTTCATGAGCGTCTACAAGCCCTACGCTCCCGAGGCCTCCGCCGCCGCCGAGATGGCCGTCGCCCTCGCCAAGGGCGAGAAGATCGACGGTGTCGTCAACAACAACGTGGACAGCCCCACCACCAAGGGCGTCCCGTCGGTGCTGATCCCGGTCGTCTCGCTCACCAAGGCCAACATCAAGGACACCGTCATCAAGGACGGCGTCTACACGGTCGACGAGATCTGCACCGACAAGTACACGGCCGCCTGCACCACCGTCGGCCTGAAGTAATCCGCGCGGCGAGCGCGCAGCACGTCTCCTTCTTCCGCGAGACGACCCCACGCCTGCCCGGCGCCCCGCCCTTTCCACCCCGCCACCCGCGGGGCGCCGGGCAGAAACGATCCACCCCCACCCCCCCCATCCGCCCCGCTCCTGCTCTTTTGCACGACATCCCCGCCGGTCAGGCGGCGAAGGAGATGGTTCATGTGTCCGCTGCGCCCGTGCTGGCGTTGCGAGGGGTCTCGAAGCGGTTCGGCGCCGTTCAGGCCCTGACCGACGTAGAGCTCGAAATCCACTCCGGTGAGGTGGTCGCCCTGGTGGGCGACAACGGCGCCGGCAAGTCCACGCTGGTCAAGACGATCGCCGGCGTGCACCCCATCGATGACGGCGTCATCGAGTGGGAAGGCCGTCCGGTCTCGATCAACAAGCCCCACGACGCCCAGAGCCTCGGCATCGCGACGGTCTACCAGGACCTCGCGCTGTGCGACAACATCGACGTCGTCGGCAACCTCTTCCTCGGCCGCGAGCTCAAGCGCTTCGGCGTCCTCGACGAGGTGGAGATGGAGCGCCGCGCCCGCGAGCTCCTGACCACCCTGTCGATCCGGATCCCCAGTGTCCGGATCCCCATAGCCTCGCTCTCCGGCGGGCAGCGCCAGACCGTGGCGATCGCCCGCTCGATGCTGGGCGAGCCCCGGCTCGTCATCCTCGACGAGCCCACCGCCGCCCTCGGCGTCGAGCAGACCGCCCAGGTCCTGGACCTGGTGGAGCGGCTGCGCGAACGCGGCCACGCCGTCATCCTCATCAGCCACAACATGGCCGATGTGAAGGCCGTCGCCGACAAGGTGGCGGTCCTGCGGCTGGGCCGCAACAACGGCGTCTTCAGCGTCGCCGACACCTCGCAGGAAGAGATCATCTCCGCCATCACCGGGGCCACGGACAACGCCGTGACCCGCCGGGCGGCCCGCACCGGGGAGGCCCGCAAGTGAGCACCCACAACCCCGCCGCCGATCCGCTGGACAAGGGCCCGGAGCGGCACGCCGATCCGGTCAACCCCTCCGCCGCGGCGGACGCCATCCCCGCCGTGGACCCCCGCCTGCTCGTGCGCGAGCGGGGCCTCTCCGGCTACCTGAACGAGTTCGGCCGCAAGATGAAGGCCGGTGACCTGGGATCCATCCCGGTCGTCCTCGGCCTGATCGTCATCTGGAGCATCTTCCAGAGCCTGAACTCGAACTTCCTCTCCCCGGAGAACCTCACCAACATCGCGATCACGATGGTCGCCACCGGCATGATGGCCGTCGGCATCATCTTCGTGCTGCTGCTCGGCGAGATCGACCTCTCGGTCGGCTCCGTCAGCGGTGTCTCGGGCGCGATCGTGGCGGTCCTCGCCGTCACCCATGGCGTCAACGAGTGGGTGGCGATCCTGGCCGCCATCGCGGGCGGCGCCCTGATCGGCGCGATCCACGGCTTCTTCTTCGCCAAGATCGGCGCCCCGGCCTTCGCCGTCACCCTGTCGGGCCTGCTGTTCTGGTCCGGCGCCATGCTCCAGATCCTGGGCAGCAACGGCACCGTCAACCTCGACTCCGAGGGCGTGGTCGGCAAGCTCACCACGTACTACTTCTCGGACGTGGCCGCCGGGTACGGGCTCGCGGCGATCGCGGTGGCGGCGTACTTCCTCGCCACCTTCTTCGACAACCGCCGCCGCGAGGCCGCCGGGGTCCCCTCGCGGCCGCTCACCGAGATCCTGCTGCGCACGGGCGTGCTCGCGGTCTTCACCTTCGGGCCGGCCGTGGTGTTCAACCAGTACAAGGGCCTGCCGCTCGCGGTGGTGCTCTTCGTGCTGGCGCTGGTCGGCACGGACTTCCTGCTGCGCCGCACCTCCTTCGGACGCAAGGTCTTCGCGCTCGGCGGCAGTGTCGAGGCCTCCCGCCGCGCGGGCATCAACGTGGCCGGGATCCGTATCGCGGTCTTCGCCATCGCGGGCACCTTCGCGGCGGTCGGCGGGCTCTTCTGGGCCTCCAAGATCGCGGCGGCCAACCAGAGCGCCGGCGCCGGCGACCTGCTGATGAACGTCATCGCGGCGGCCGTCATCGGCGGCACCAGCCTCTTCGGCGGCCGGGGCCGGACCTGGAACGCCCTCCTCGGCGTCATGGTCATCACCTCCATCCAGTACGGTCTGGCCCTGGAGGGCATCGCGACGCCGATCCAGTACATGATCACCGGCGCGGTCCTGCTGGCCACCGTCGTCATCGACTCGGTCACCCGCAAGACCCAGAAGACGGCCGGACGCGCCTGACCGCGGGCCCTGCGGGGCCCCGCGGGACGGTAAGACCCGTCACAGTGCCCGGTGCCACCGCGTGTGGTACCGGGCACCTGTGCGTGTGTCGATCCGTACAACTGTGCGGGTATGAGCCCATTTGGGGGGTGTGATTCCCCGGCGGCGTGTACAGGTATGACAAAGGTGTGTCCCTCGCGGTACCGCCCGATGACGGCCTCCGCGAGCGGAACATTAGACTCGACAGACCGGCAAGCAACTGCAAGGAGGCACGGGTGCTGCTGCCCCGCATCAAGGGACCGCGCGATCTGGACCGGCTCAGCAGGGAGGAGCTCGACCAGCTCGCCGCCGAGATCAGGTCCTTCCTCGTCGACGCCGTCTCCAAGACCGGCGGGCACCTCGGCCCCAACCTCGGCGTGGTCGAACTGACGATCGCCCTGCACCGGGTCTTCGAGTCGCCCAGGGACAAGGTCCTCTTCGACACCGGCCACCAGGCCTACGTCCACAAGCTGCTCACCGGCCGCCAGGACTTCGGCGGTCTGCGCACCAAGGGCGGCCTCTCCGGCTACCCCTCGCGCGCCGAGTCCGAGCACGACGTGATCGAGAACTCCCACGCCTCCACGGTGCTCGGCTGGGCCGACGGCTTCGCCAAGGCCAACGAGGTGCTCGGCCGCGAGGACCACCACGTCGCCGCCGTCATCGGCGACGGCGCGCTGACCGGCGGCATGGCCTGGGAGGCGCTGAACAACATCGCCGCCGCCAAGGACCGCCCGCTCGTCATCGTCGTCAACGACAACGAGCGCTCGTACGGCCCCACCATCGGCGGCCTCGCGAACCACCTCGCCACCCTGCGCACCACCGACGGCTACGAGCGCTTCCTCGCCCGCGGCAAGGACCTCCTGGAGCGCACCCCGGTCGTCGGGAAGCCGCTGTACGAGACCCTGCACGGCGCGAAGAAGGGCCTGAAGGACTTCATCGCCCCGCAGGGCATGTTCGAGGACCTGGGCCTGAAGTACATCGGCCCCATCGACGGCCACGACATCGAGGCCCTGGAATCCGCCTTCCAGCGCGCCAAGCGCTTCAGCGGCCCGGTCATCGTGCACTGCCTCACCCAGAAGGGCCGCGGCTACACCCCGGCCCTGGAGCACGAGGCGGACCGTTTCCACGCGGTCGGCGTCATCCACCCGGACACCGGCCTGCCGGTCAAGACCGCCGCCGCGAGCTGGACCTCCGTCTTCGCCGACGAGATGGTCAAGCTCGGCCACGACCGCCCGGACATCGTCGGCATCACCGCCGCCATGCTCCACCCGGTCGGCCTCAACAAGTTCGCCGAGGCCTTCCCGGACCGCATCTTCGACGTGGGCATCGCCGAGCAGCACGGCGCGACCTCCGCGGCGGGCCTCGCCAGCGGCGGCGTCCACCCCGTGTTCGCCGTCTACGCGACCTTCCTCAACCGCGCCTTCGACCAGGTCCTGATGGACGTCGCCCTGCACAAGTGCGGGGTCACCTTCGTCCTGGACCGGGCCGGCGTCACCGGTGACGACGGCGCCTCCCACAACGGCATGTGGGACATGTCCATCCTCCAGGTCGTCCCGGGCCTGCGGCTCGCCGCTCCGCGCGACGCCGAGCAGCTGCGCGCCCAGCTGCGCGAGGCCGTCGAGGTCAAGGACGCCCCGACCGTCGTGCGCTACTCCAAGGGCGTGGTCGGCCCGGCCGTCCCGGCCGTCGGCCGGATCGGCGGCATGGACCTGCTGCGCACTCCGGCCCCGGAGGTCACCCGGCCGGACGTACTCCTCGTGTCGGTGGGCGCGCTCGCCCCGATGTGCCTGGAGATCGCCGATCTGCTCGACAAGCAGGGCATCACCACGACCGTGGTCGACCCCCGCTGGGTCAAGCCGGTGGACGAGGCCCTGGCCCCGCTCGCCGAGCGCCACCGGGTCGTCGTCACCGTCGAGGACAACGGCCGCACCGGCGGGGTCGGCTCCGCCGTCGCGCAGGCCCTGCGGGACGCGGGCGTCGACGTACCGCTGCGCGACTTCGGGATCCCGCAGCGGTTCCTGGACCACGCGCTGCGCAAGGAGATCATGGCCGAGATCGGCCTGACCGCCCCGGACATCGCCCGTCAGGTCACCGGTCTGGTGGCCAAGCTGGACGGGCGCTACGACAGCGAGCCGGCCGCCACGGTCGACTAGACGGCGGCCTCCGCGCGGTTGCACGTCGCGGGCCGGGAGATCACCCTTGAGGGGGTGGGCCTCCCGGCCCGTTCGTGTGCCTCGTCACCTGCCGGAGGTGCGTCGGTGAGCAAGGACCTGAACAGCGTCTTCCGCACCAAGACGGTGGAGCAGTCCATCCGCGACACGGAGGAGCCGGAACACGCGCTCCGCAAGTCCCTCTCCGCCTGGGACCTCACGGTCTTCGGGGTGGGCGTCATCATCGGCACCGGCATCTTCGTCCTCACGGGCATCGCGGCCCGCAACAACGCCGGACCCGCCACCGCCCTGGCCTTCGTGGCGGCGGGCATCGTCTGCGCCCTCGCCGCTCTCTGTTACGCCGAGTTCGCCTCCACCGTGCCGGTGGCCGGATCCGCGTACACGTTCTCGTACGCCTCGATCGGTGAGCTGCCCGCCTGGATCATCGGCTGGGACCTGGTGCTGGAGTTCGCGCTCGGCACCGCCGTCGTGGCGGTCGGCTGGTCCGGCTACGTGCGTCACCTCATGCACACCAACCTCGGCTGGGACCTGCCCACGGCGCTGTCGGGGCCCGACGCGGGAGGCACCTTCGACCTGCTGGCCTTCCTGCTGATCGTGGTGCTGACCGCGATCCTGGTCGTCGGGACGAAGCTCTCGGCGCGGATCACGGGCGTCGTGGTCGCGATCAAGGTCGCCGTGGTGCTGCTGGTCATCATCGCGGGCCTGTTCTTCATCAAGGCCGACAACTACTCGCCGTTCATCCCGCCGGCCCAACCACAGGAGGCGGGCGGCGACCTGCACGCGCCGCTGGTCCAGCTGCTGTTCGGTTACGCGCCCACCAACTTCGGCGTGATGGGCATCTTCACGGCGGCCTCCCTCATCTTCTTCGCCTTCATCGGCTTCGACGTCGTGGCCACCGCGGCCGAGGAGACCAGGAACCCGCAGCGGGACATGCCGCGCGGCATCCTCGGCTCGCTGCTCATCTGCACCTTCCTGTACGTCGCCGTGACGCTGGTGGTGACCGGGATGCAGAAGTACTCGGAGATGTCTCCGACGGCGCCCCTGGCCGAAGCCTTCAAGTCGGTGAACCAGCCGTTCTTCTCCGGTGCCATCAGCCTCGGGGCGGCCGTCGGCCTGATCACCGTGAGCATGATCCTGCTGCTCGGCCAGACCCGGGTGTTCTTCGCGATGAGCCGTGACGGGCTGCTGCCGCGGGTCTTCTCCGTCACCCACCCCAAGTACCGCACGCCCTACCGGGCGACCCTCCTGCTCGGCGGCGTCATCGCCGTCGTCGCGGGGTTCACCAGCCTGGAGAAGCTCGCGGAACTGGTGAACATCGGCACGCTGTTCGCGTTCGTGCTCGTCGCCCTCGGCGTGATCATCCTGCGCCGGACCCGCCCCGACCTGCACCGGGCGTTCCGCACCCCGTGGGTGCCGGTGATCCCGATCCTGTCGATCGCGGCCTCGCTCTGGCTGATGCTCAACCTGCCGGCCGAGACGTGGATCCGGTTCGGCGTCTGGATGGCCATCGGCCTCATCGTCTACTTCGTCTACGGACGCGGCCACAGCAGGCTCGGCCGCGGCGAGTTCGTCCGCGAGGACGGCAAGGGTTAGGGCGGCTCTTCCATTCCGGTTCAGCCCGCGGACGGCGAGGGCGAGGCCTTCGGTCCCTTCGGGGCCTTGCCCGCACCGCCCTTGGCGGGGGAGTCCTTCGCCGCGGCGGGGACCTTCTGGTCGGTGCGCAGCGCCTCCCACAGCAGGGAGGCCTGCTCCTGCGCGACGACGACCCGGTTGGGGTCGACCTTGTCGTAGGCCACCGGCAGCATGATGGTCTCCATCGTGGACGGGTCCACGCCCTTGACGCTCCGCGCGAAGTCGGACAGCGCGGTGAGCGAGGCGAGGTCGGAGTCGGTGGTCAGCGACTTGGTGCCGGCGTCCGCGAGCTTGTACAGCCGCGCCGGGTTGCCGAAGGCGTCCTGCTTCTTGATCTCGGACAGCATCGCGAGCATGAACTGCTGCTGGAGGCCTATGCGCCCGAGGTCGCTGCCGTCGCCGTAGCCGTAGCGGGTCCGGACGAACTTCAGCGAGTCCGTGCCGTTCAGCCGGTGCGTGCCCGCGTCCAGTTTCAGGCCGCCCTTGGCGCCGCTCATCGGCTGGTCGAGGGTGACGGTGACCCCCCCGAGCGCGTCCACCAGCCCCTTGAACCCGGCGAAGTCCACCTCCACGAAGTGGTCCACGCGGATCCCAGAGAGCTGCTCCACCGTCTTGACCACGCAGGCCGGACCGGCCACGGAGTACACGGAGTTGAACATGACCCGGTTGGCCGGGGGCACCGTCTTGCCGTCGCCGTCCTTGCACTCGGGCCGGGAGATCAGGGTGTCGCGCGGGATGCTCACCGCGGTGGCCCTGGCCCGGCCCTCGGGTATGTGCACCAGCATCGCGGTGTCGGAGCGGGCCCCGCTGACGTCGCCGTGGTCGAGTTCGCCGTTGGCGCCGGCGCGCGAGTCGGAGCCGAGCACCAGGATGTTCTGCGCGTTCTCGACCACCTTCGGCGGCCGGTTGTCGGTACCGATCGCCTGGTCCAGGTCGACGCTGGCGATGTTCCCGTTGAGGTGGCTGTAGACCCACCAGCCGGAGCCGGCCGCGCCGAGGACCAGGACGGCCGCCGTCCAGCCCAGCCCGCGCCGGATCCTGCTCGCGCGGGAACGGGGCGGACGCCCGGGGGGCGCCTGGCCCTCGGCCGGGCTCGTCGTCGCGGTGGTGTCTGAAGTCATGCCCGGGGACCGGCCTTCCGAAGGGGAAGCGGGGAATCTCGCGGGCTACAAGATAAGCGCACGATCACGCCAGAAACCCTCCGGGGTATCCTGATTCTGTTCGAACGGTGAAAGCGGAAGGGTTGCTTGCGGTCCATGGCGACGCGATCCAGGCGCAATTCGTCCCCGAACACCCGCCGCGCCACCGCCCCGGCCGGGCCCGCGCGCGACTGGACGACGGTGGCCCTCGGCCCCGTACGCGGCCGCTGGCTGCTCGCCGGCAAGGACGGACGGCTCACCGCCTACGCGCGCACCGAGGGCGGCCTGCTGCGCTGGACCGAGCGCGCCCCCGGCGGACCCGAGTGGAGCGGCCCCGACCTCTTCCCCGCCGAGGAACTGACCGACCTCGCGGTGGGCCAGGGACCGGACGGGTACGCGCACTTCGTGGGCCGGCGCCGCCGCCGCACCGGGGACACCGAGACCGTCACCTACCACCACGCCGTGCAGTACCAGAGCGGGCGCCCCATGGGCCCCTGGGACTCCCTCGGCACCCTGTACCACAAGCCCGAGATGTCCCACCGGGGCGGACCGCCGGCCCTCGCGGTGGACGCCCAGGGCGCACCCCACGTCTTCGTGCGCAACGCCGGGCGCGGGGTCCACGTACGGCGACAGGACAAGAAGGGCAACTGGGGCGCGTGGGACGACCTGCGCGGCAGCAAGACCTTCGAGGGGGCCTGCGCGGCCTCCACCGCCGAGGGGCGCGTCTGGTTCGCCGCCCCGGGCGAGAAGGGCCTGTCGCTGTGGGCCCAGAGCGCGCCCGGCGGTCCCCTGAAGAAGGGCGCCGACCTGCCGTACCTGGCCCAGGACGGCTCGCTCTGCGCGCTGGAGACCGCCCCGGGCCGGCTCACCCACTTCTGGCACGCGGCCGACGGCAGCGGGGTGTTCGCCCACCGCGAGGGCGCCGGGGTGCTGGCCCTCGGCGGCGGTCCGGCCTACGGGGCGCTCGCCGCCGCCCGCGCGCTGGTCGACGGTTACGACTGCACCGTGCTGGCCTTCCGTGCGGTGGGCGGCCGGACCGCGCTCGCCGCCTATCCGACCGAGCACGAGGCCGCCGGGCTGTGGTGGACGGAGATCGGCGAGGAGTGCCTGGAGTCCCCGGCGCTGGCCGTCGACGCGCGCGGACTGGTCGTCATCGCCTCGATCAGCGCCCGGGGCGAGCTGCTGGTCAACCGGCAGAAGGACGGCTCAAGCCTCTCGCTGGGCCGCTGGCAGCGGTTCTGACGGCCGCCGGCCGCGCCGGGGCTGGGGCGGGATCAGGGTCAGGCCGTGCCGGTCCACCGCCAGGGCGGAGATCCGCCGCAGGAAGTCCACCGAGCGCTCCGCGGTGTCCGGGGTGATCCAGGCGTCGTCCATCTCGCACAGCTCCACCCGTACCGGCGCACCGCGCAGCACGATCGGCAGCGTGTAGGCGATGGTGGACGCGAAGGTGAGCACCGAGCGGCCGATGGGCTCGGTCAGCGCGGTCAGCTCCAGGGGCAGTTCGGGGTGGACGACCTCCATGCCCGTCGCCGCCGCGATCCGCGCCAGCTTGGCCGCGCTCTCGCGGCGGTGCGCCAGGTAGCGGCCGGCCGCGCGGGACCGGGCGATCCAGCCGACGGCGTCGACGTACCGGTCCTCGTCGACGACCCCGGTCTCCACGAGGGAGCTGCCCGCCAGGTCGGCGCCGTCGCGGACCCGGACCGGGCCGAAGGTGGCCCGGCTCCAGGCGTACTCGTTGGGCCGGACCTCGGTGCCGGGCGGCGCGGCGACCGGCATGCAGGTGAAGAAGACGGCGCGGTCCAGGCCGTCGCGGGCCAGCCAGCGGTTGACGGGGCCGCCCTTCGCGGACGCCTTGACCTCGCCCTGGTGCCAGCGGGTCAGCTGCTGCCCGTCGGTGAGCAGGCTGACCAGCTCGGTGGTGGCGGTGCCGTCGTCCACGACGACCACCTCACGGGCCTTGGAGCGGGGCAGCAGCAGCTGGATGGTGCGGGAGAACAGGTCCCCGATGACGAGCCGGTCGGCGGCTCCCACCGCCCGCCCCAGGCGCATCAGCTCACCCGCGCGTCCCAGGTAGCCCGCGCGCACCTCGTAGCGGCGCCACACCACCTGGGAGCGGGAGGCGAACCGGCACAGCCGGCGGACCTGTTCGCGCGAGCGCGGGTCCACCGGCTGGAGCACGGCGATGGTCAGGGACGCGGCCTCGCCCGGGTGGACGTGGGCCCACTCCAGGACGTTCAGCAGTTGAGCCGGGCTCTCCACCAGGGCGAGGGTCTCGCTCATGCCGAGGCCGTCACGCCCTCGGCGGCGAGGGCGCCCTGGACGCGGCGGAGCTTCCGCATCGGCGCGAGCTCGGACTCGTACACGCGCTTGACGCCGTCGCCGAGCGCGGTCTCGATGGTGCGGATGTCGCGCACGAGGCGGGTGAGGCCACCGGGTTCGACGGAGGCGGCCTGGTCGGAGCCCCACATGGCCCGGTCGAGGGTGATGTGCCGCTCGACGGCGCAGGCACCCATGGCGACGGCGGCCACCGTGGTCTGCAGGCCCGTCTCGTGGCCGGAGTACCCGATCGGCACGTTCGGGTAGGCCGCCTCCAGGCTCTGGATGACGCGCAGGTTCAGCTCCTCGGCCTTCGCCGGGTAGGTGGACGTGGCGTGCAGCAGGACGATGTTCTCGCTGCCCAGCACCTCCACCGCGTGCCGGATCTGCCGCGGGGTGGACATGCCGGTGGACAGGATGACCGTCTTGCCGGTGGCGCGCAGGGCGCGCAGCAGTTCGTCGTCGGTCAGCGAGGCGGAGGCCACCTTGTGGGCCGGGACGTCGAACTTCTCCAGGAAGGCGACGGCCTCGGTGTCCCAGGGGGAGGCGAACCAGGCGATGCCGCGCTCCGCGCAGTGCGCGTCGATGGCCCGGTACTCGTCCTCGCCGAACTCCACGCGGTGGCGGTAGTCGATGTACGTCATCCGGCCCCAGGGGGTGTCGCGCTCGATGTCCCACTGGTCGCGGGGCGTGCATATCTCGGGCGTGCGCTTCTGGAACTTCACCGCGTCACAGCCCGCGTCGGCGGCGGCGTCGATCAGCGCCAGGGCGTTGGCGAGCTCGCCGTTGTGGTTGATCCCGATCTCGCCGATCACATAGGCGGGCCGGCCGGCGCCGACCTCCTTGTTCCCGATCCGGCGGATACGGCTGCTGTGCACCACTGTTCAGAGTTCCTTTCCGATGTACTGCGAGGGGTGTGGGGGCTGCGGGGACGCCTGCGCGTCCAGCAGCGGGGCCAGGGCGCGGGCCCGGGCCAGGTCGCCGGGCTCGTCGATCTCCACGGCCCGCTCCGGGGCGGTGGGGACGAGCTGGGTCCGGCCGAAGAAGCGGTGGCCGTGGCGGCGGAAGCCGTCGGCGCGCATGGCGTAGACGGCGCCGGACTCCAGGTATTCCGGCGTACGGTCCTGGCGGCGCTGGCGGACGGCGCTGTCGTGGTTGACGCCGCTCGCGCGGTGGCCGGGTACGGCGCCGGGCGCGGCGGTCCACAGGAAGCCGTGGAAGGGCACGGCGGTGAAGGCGGAGTCGGCGCCGTCGCGGACCACGGCCAGGACGGTCTCGTCGACCTCCTCGGCGGTGACGAAGGGGCTGGTGCACTGGACGAAGACCAGGACGTCCACCGGCTCCCCGTGCCGCTCCTCCAGCCGGTCCAGCGCGTGCAGCAGCGCCGACTCGCTGGAGGCCCGGTCGGTGCCCAGCTCGGCGGGGCGCTCGACCACCTCCGCGCCGGCCGCGCGGGCGGCCCGGGCGATCGCCTCGTCGTCGGTGGACACCGCGACCCGGGTCACGTGGGCGGCGCCGAGGCAGGCGCGCACGGCGCGGGCGACCAGGGGCATCCCGCCGACCTCGGCGACGTTCTTGCCCGGGATGCCCTTGGAGCCGCCCCGGGCGGGTATGACGGCGGTGACGTTCACAGGGCTCTCTCCCACGCTGCTGGATCGGTGTACGGCACGGTGCGCGGGGCGGTCACACGCCGCCCCACTGCTGGATCTTCGGGGCCACGCGCTGGACCCCGAACCGGTAGGCGACCTTCAGCACGCGGCGGGACGTGCGCCGCATCGGTCCGGCGCCGCGGGCTCCCCCGCCCGCGCCGGGGGAGCCGTCCGGATTCAGGCCCCGGCGGCGCAGCAGCGTACCGACGTATTCGGGTGCGCTGTCGGCGGTGTAGTACGGGGATATCGGCGGCAGCGGTCGGCCCGTCAATTCCCGGATACGGGTGCGGAGTTCTTCGAAGGGGTCGGCGCAGCGGATTCCCTGGTCGGCGGTCCAGGATTCGTGCGCGAGGGGGGCCGCGCCCTCGTCTATGGCGGACCAGTCGGTGACGCAGCCGGAACCGGTGAAATAGTGGTTGCCGTGGATCTCCCGTATCCCGAGATCGCTCAGGATCGCGGTGGGCATTCCCCGGTGCATCGATTCGAGCGCGGCCGTGGAACTGACCGTCGCCAACAGGTCGGTGCGGTCCAGGGTTTCCGACATGTTGCCGTACACGAAATGCAGATTGGGCGGGAGCGGCTCTTCGAGTTCCTCCGCCAGCACCTGGTAGTGGTACGCCTCGATGTGGGTGGTGGCCTCACCGGGCCTGCTGCGGAGTTTGACGAGCACGTCGCGGCCCGGGCGCAGCCGCGCGTGGGATATCGCGCGGCGCAGCAGGTAAAGGCGTCCCGTGCGGTCGGCGGGCACCGAGGGCTGGACGGCGAAACAGACCGTATAGGGGTGCCGGGCGTGCGTGCGGTTCGGGTCGTACGGCCTTTGGTCGAGGAAAGGCAGGGCGGTCTGGACGATGCACGAGCCCGGAATTCCGAGGGGCTCGTAGATCTCGCGGAACCGGCGCCGGTCGAAAGGGCTGTTGGCGAGGACGATGTCGGCGCCCGCCCGCAGCAAGAGCCCGTCGGCCATCTTCTCGTAGACGACGCCGACGTATCCGGTCATCAGGACCGGCCGGCGGGCGGCCCCGCGGAACCGGTGGGCCAGCGCGTGCAGGGCGGCGTGCGTGGAGCCGCCGACGGTGCCCAGGATGACGAGGTCGGCCCCGTCCAGCTCGGGCGCCGCCGCGAACTCGGGGAGGGTGGCCTCGGTGATGGAGGCGGGGGTGATGCCGACCTCGGCCAGCTGGCGCGCCGTGGGGGTGCTCCTGCCGCGCAGCATGTGGGCGTGCACCTCGCTGCCCGGCGCCAGGCCCACCGCCAGCCCCGCGCCCCATTTCCAGCGGGTGTCGGAGTCTGCGAGCACGTGGATGCGCACTGGTGATTCCCGGGTCGATGGGCGAGGTCCGACTGGCGTCGTCAGGGCCGCGGCCGAGTGCGGGCAGGGACGGATTGCCGCGCGGCCCGTTAGACCTTACATGCTCACCTCAGCCTTACGTGTCACGAAAAGGCCTCGACCGGCAGGGGAGTTGTACGTCACACCGGGGCGGTCGTTCAGGGCCTTCGGGGGGTTCTGTCATGATGGCCGACGTGTTACCTGATCGTAGGATCGGGGAGTGCGCCGGGCGGATCGTCCGGGCCGCATCCGGGGGAAGTGAGTGAGGAATGTGAGCGGGGTGAGTGCTTTCCATGGTGACCCTTTCGGTAATCGTTGCCATGTGTGACGTGCGGGACTACTGTCGGACCGCCCTCAAATCCCTGGCGCTCAATGCCCGGGAGGATTTCGAGTTCATCATCGTGGACGACGGATCCATTGACGGGACGTCAGAGATACTCCAGGAAATGGTGCCCACCATTCCCGGCGCCGTACTGATCCGCAATCAGCGCAACCTGGGGATATCGGCCACCCGCAATATCGGCCTCTCGGCGGCGCGGGGACGCTTCTTCACCTTCCTCGACGGCGACGACTGGTACGCCCCCGGATATCTCGCGCAACTGGTCGGCTGGATGAGCCAGTCCGGCGTCGACTTCCTGCGGACGGGACACGTCCGGGTGTACGGGCGCAAGCGCAAGATAGTCATGGCGCCGCTCGCCCCCAGGGCCCTCCCGCTCGACCCCGTCGACTACATCGGCCCGGTGGACGCCTCGACCTTCATGGACTACCCGCAGTCCTGGGCCGGCATCTACGACCGCGAGCGCCTCCTGGAGGCGGGCGCGCTGTTCTTCGACGAGACCCTGCGCACCGCCGAGGACCGGCCCTGGTTCTACAAGCTGCACCTGCGCACCCGCTCCTTCGGGGTGGTCGACCTGCACGGCATCTTCTACCGCCGTGATGTGTCCACTTCGCTCACCAAGGTGCCCGACGAGCGCCAGCTCGACTTCCTTCCCGCCTTCCGGCTGATTTTCGACGAGCTGTCCCGTCACCCCCGCGGATATGAACTCTCGTTCAAGGCGATGCGAACTCTCTGTGCGCTCATCGTCATTCACCTGGACCGCGCCGAGTCGTACGAGGAACTCACCCGGGGTCTGCTGCTGGAACGGAGCGCGCAGATCCTGAAGGACCTCCCCCAGGACATCCTGGAGGGGACGTTGGCAGGAATGGACTCCGCACGCGTGAACAAGCTCAGAGCGCTGATGTCCCGGCACCAGGGCGCCGCCGCCCGATGACCCGGATATTCGCCGCCTCCACCCTCTACGGCGCCATGACGGTCGCCGCCGCCATCGAAGCGGGCCAGCTCGGCCAGGACGACCGCGAGCGCGTCCTGCTCGTGTGCAACAACGTCGACATCCCCGAAGTCGCCACCCCGCTGCACCACATGCCCGGCGCCGCCCCCGTCCTCGCCCGCTTCCACCGGGTCGTCTACTGGAACGACCTCATCTACCCCTTCCACCCCGCGCTCTGGTCCCCGCGCGACGAGGACGCCCCGCTGTGGCGCACGGTGATGGCGGAGAAGATGGGCATCCGGTCGGGCCCCCTCGAACTCGTCGTCGAGTCGATCCAGGTCAAACCCGCCCAGACCCTCTGCAAGATCTTCTCGGACGCCACCCTCGCCGTCTACGCCGACGGCGTCATGAGCTACGGCCCGACCCGCAACGACCTGCCCCGCTCCCTGCACGGCCGGATCACCCAGGTCCTCTACCTCGACCTCGTCCCGACCCTGCTGCCCATGCTGCTGACCGAGTACGGGATCCCCTCGCAGCCCGTGCACACCGGAGCCGTCCTCAAGCTGCTGGACGAGGTCACCCGCGCGTGCGCGCCCCTCCTGGACCGGGTGGTCCCGGCCCCGCTGGCCCGCCTCGGCCCGCAGACCGCCGTCCTGCTCGGCCAGTACCTCTCCCCGCTCGGCATCCTCACCGAGCAGGAGGAGGAGGAACTGCACCTGCGCATGTTCCAGAACGCGCTCCGCCTCGGCCACACCTCCATCGTCTTCAAACCGCACCCCAGCGCCCCCTCCAGCCTCGCCGACACCCTCGGCGAGGCGGCCCGGGAGGCGGGCGTGCCCTTCCTCGTCCTGGACGTGCCCGTCCTCGCCGAGACGCTCTTCGCGTACCTGCGCCCCCGCCAGGTCATCGGCTGCTTCTCCACCGGCCTGTTCACCGCCCGCGTGCTCTACGGCATCCCCGTCGCCCAGATCGGCGCCCTGGAGGTGATCCGGCGGATGCGGCCCTACGCCAACAGCAACCGCATCCCCGCCACCCTCACCCACGCGCTGCTCCCCGACCTGGAGGCCCCCTCCGCCGCCGGCCCCGCCGACCGGGTGCTGGACACCGAGTACATCCGCACCGAGGTCACCCCGTACGTCCAGGCCGTCGCCTACTGCATGCAGTCCAAGCGGTACGCGTTCCTGCGCCCGGTCGCCGAGGCGTACGTGGCCGCAGCCGTCGACCAGTGGGAGGGCCGCCCGGAACTGTCGATGCACTTCAACGAGCGCACCCGGACCCGGCTGGACCTGCCCGGGCCGCGCACCTGGAAGTGGCGCCCGGGCAAGGGCTGGACCTTCCGCGCCACCGGCGAGCGCACCGAGCCGGACGACGTGCCGTTCACCGACATCACGCTCAGCGGGTTCGCCTCCCTCGTCGAGGCCAAGGACGACCGGGGGATCCTGGAGGTGGGCGCGCGGCTGCTCGCCGAGCACGAGAACCTCGACCTGCTCATCGGCATGGCCCAGGCCCACATCCGCCGCAAGGAGACCGACCAGGCCAGGCGCCGCATCCAGCGCGCCGTCGAGATCTCCGCGGACAGCGGGCGCGCGCTGGTCTGGCTGCGGATCGCCGAGACCGCGGCGAAACTCGGCAAACACGGCGACGACCTGCGCCGCCAGGCCGGACAGCGGGCGCTGAGCATCAACCCCGAATCGCCCGCCGCCCAGCGCCTCGTCAAGAGCGGCCGCCTCGGCCGCAGATAGCGGGGTCGCCCGGCGGGTACGCGAACGGCCCGTCCGCACCGGAGTGCGGACGGGCCGTCGTGGTGACGCCGTGGGTTACGCCGGGACGCTGGCGACGCCCTGGGCGAGGAAGCGCTTGCCGTTCACCCGCTCCGAGACGCCCTCACGGTCCAGGTACGGCGTGATGCCGCCCAGGTGGAAGGGCCAGCCCGCACCGGTGATGAGGCAGAGGTCGATGTCCTGGGCCTCGGCCACGACACCCTCCTCCAGCATCAGGCCGATCTCCTGCGCCACCGCGTCCAGGACGCGGTCGCGGACCTGCTCCTCGGTCAGCACCGAGTCGCCCTGCACCAGCAGCGCGGCGACCTCGGGGTCCAGCTCCGGCCGGCCCGAGTCGTACTTGTAGAAGCCGCGCTTGCCGGCCTTGACGACCGCGGCGAGGTTCGGGGAGACGGTGAAGCGCTCCGGGAAGGCGCGGTTCAGGGTCTCGGAGACGTGCAGACCGATCGCCGGGCCGACGAGCTCCAGCAGCACCAGCGGGGACATCGGCAGGCCGAGCGGCTCGATGGCCTTCTCGGCGGTGGCCACCGGGGTGCCCTCGTCGATGACGTTCTGGATCTCGCCCATGAAGCGGGTCAGGATGCGGTTCACGACGAACGCCGGGGCGTCCTTGGTGAGGACCGCGGTCTTCTTCAGCTTCTTGGCGACACCGAAGGCCGTGGCCAGCGAGGCGTCGTCGGTCTGCTCACCGCGGACGATCTCCAGCAGCGGGAGGATCGCGACCGGGTTGAAGAAGTGGAAGCCGACCACGCGCTCCGGGTGCTGGAGCTTGGAGGCCATCTCCGACACCGACAGCGAGGAGGTGTTGGTGGCGAGGATCGCGTGCGCCGGGGCGACCGCCTCGACCTCCGCGAACACCTTCTGCTTGACGGACATCTCCTCGAACACGGCCTCGATGATGAAGTCCGCGTCCGCGAAGCCCTCGGCCTTGTCCAGGACGCCGGTCACCAGGGCGGTCAGGCGGTTGGCCTTGTCCTGGTTGATGCGGCCCTTGCCGAGCAGCTTCTGGATCTCGGCGTGGACGTAGCCCACACCCTTGTCCACGCGCTCCTGGTCGATGTCGGTGAGGACCACCGGCACCTCCAGGCGGCGCAGGAACAGCAGCGCCAGCTGCGAGGCCATCAGGCCCGCGCCGACGACGCCGACCTTGGTGACCGGACGGGCCAGCGACTTGTCCGGGGCGCCGGCCGGGCGCTTGGCGCGCTTCTGCACCAGGTTGAAGGCGTAGATGCCCGAGCGCAGCTCGCCGCCCATGATGAGGTCGGCCAGGGCCTGGTCCTCGGCGTCGAAGCCGGCCTGGAGGTCGCCGTCCTTGGCCGCGGCGATGATGTCCAGCGCGCGGTAGGCGGCCGGAGCGGCGCCGTGCACCTTGGAGTCCGCGATGAAGCGGCCCTTGGCGACGGCCGCGTCCCAGGCGTCACCGCGCTCGACATCGGCGCGCACGACCTCGGTCTCGCCGTTGAGGACCCGGGCGGTCCACAGCAGCGACTGCTCCAGGAAGTCCGCGCCCTCAAACAGCGCGTCGGCGATGCCCAGTTCGAAGACCTGCTTGCCCTTGAGCTGGCGGTTCTGGTTCAGCGAGTTCTCGATGATGACCGAGACCGCGCGCTCCGCGCCGATCAGGTTCGGCAGCAGGGCGCAGCCGCCCCAGCCGGGCACCAGACCGAGGAAGACCTCGGGCAGGGAGAAGGCCGGGATGGCCTTGGAGACGGTGCGGTAGGTGCAGTGCAGACCGACCTCGACACCGCCGCCCATCGCCGCGCCGTTGTAGTACGCGAAGGTGGGGACGGCCAGCGCCGAGAGGCGCTTGAAGACGTCGTGGCCGCCCTTGCCGATGGCGAGCGCCTCGTCGTGCTTCTTCAGCAGCTCGACGCCCTTGAGGTCGGCGCCGACCGCGAAGATGAACGGCTTGCCGGTGATGCCCGCGCCGACGATGGAGCCGGCGGTGGCCTCCTGCTCGACCTGGTCGATCGCCGCGTTCAGGTTGGCGAGGGACTGCGGGCCGAAGGTGGTCGGCTTGGTGTGGTCCAGGCCGTTGTCCAGCGTGACGAGCGCGAAGCGCCCGGCGCCGAACGGCAGGTCCAGGTGGCGGACGTGCGCCTGCGTGACGACCTCGTCCGGGAACAGCTCGGCCGCGCCCTTCAGGAGCTCAGCGGTGGTGCTCACTTGGAGTCTCCCTCGGCGTTGAAGTTCGGGTTCTCCCAGATGACCGTGGCGCCCATGCCGAAGCCGACGCACATGGTGGTCAGGCCGTAGCGGACGTGCGGCTGCTCCTCGAACTGGCGGGCCAGCTGCGTCATCAGGCGCACGCCGGAGGAAGCCAGCGGGTGACCGAAGGCGATGGCGCCGCCGTACTGGTTCACGCGGGCGTCGTCGTCGGCGATGCCGTAGTGCTCCAGGAAGGCGAGCACCTGGACCGCGAAGGCCTCGTTGATCTCGAAGAGACCGATGTCGTCGATGGTCAGGCCGGCCTGCGCCAGGGCCTTCTCGGTCGCCGGGATCGGGCCGTAGCCCATGACCTCCGGCTCGACACCCGCGAAGGAGTACGCGACCAGGCGCATCTTGACCGGGAGGTTGTTCTCCCGGGCGAAGTCCTCGGAGGCGATGATCGCGGCGGTGGCGCCGTCGTTGAGACCGGCGGCGTTGCCCGCGGTGACCCGGCCGTGCGTACGGAACGGGGTCTTCAGGCCGGCCAGGTTCTCCAGCGTGGTGCCCGGGCGCATCGGCTCGTCGGAGGTGACCAGGCCCCAGCCCGTCTCGCCCGCGGCCTCGTTGGTGTTGCGCACCGAGATCGGCACCAGGTCCTGCTGGATCTTGCCGTCGGCGTACGCCTTGGCGGCCTTCTCCTGCGAGCGCACGGCGTACTCGTCGGCGCGGAGCTTGGTGATCGCCGGGTACCGGTCGTGCAGGTTCTCGGCGGTCATGCCCATGAACAGGGCGGACTCGTCGACCAGCTTCTCGGAGACGAAGCGCGGGTTCGGGTCGACGCCCTCGCCCATGGGGTGGCGGCCCATGTGCTCGACACCGCCGGCGAGGGCGACGTCGTACGCACCGAAGGCCACGCCGCCCGCGACGGCGGTGACGGCGGTCAGCGCGCCGGCGCACATGCGGTCGATCGAGTAGCCCGGGACGGACTGCGGGAGGCCCGCGAGGATGCCGGCGGTACGGCCCAGCGTCAGGCCCTGGTCGCCGATCTGGGTGGTCGCGGCGATGGCAACCTCGTCGATCTTCGCGGGGTCCAGGTCCGGGTTGCGGCGCAGCAGCTCCCGGATCGCCTTCACGACGAGGTCGTCGGCGCGGGTCTCGTGGTAGATGCCCTTCGGGCCCGCCTTGCCGAACGGGGTGCGGACGCCGTCGACGAAGACGACGTCCCTGACGGTACGAGGCACGTTGGCTCTCCTCCAGGTGCGGGTGTGCACTGCTGCGCGGGGGCGTCCATCACTGAGCGCCCGCTCACCCCGCCATGCTACTTGCGAGTAACTGGTGTGCACACCCCCTCACGGAGGAGCGGTGAACGTCACACTCCGGCGGCCCCGGGCACCGGCCCGGCGGCCGGGCCGCCCGAGGTCACCCCGGCCATCGCCGCGGCCATCGGCGCCGAGGAGCGCACGGTGTCCCGGACGAACGCACCCCGGCCCACCCCCAGCCCCCGCAGGGCGGCCCCGTGGTCGGCGGCCACCACGACGGCCGCCCCCAGCAGCAGCACCCGCCACCCGGCGGTCACCAGCCGCCGGACGGGCCAGGGGAGCGGCGCCAGGCCCTCGGCCAGCCGCCGGCAGTGGAACGGCACGTGCCGCTCCTCGTCCGCCAGGATCCGCCCCGCCACCTCCGAGACCAGCGGATCGGCCGTGCCGTCGCGCACCGCCCGGTAGTACCGCAGCGCCACCACCTCCGCGACCATCAGCACCAACAGCTCCACCCGCAGCCCCAGCAGCCGGCGCAGCCGGACGAAGGCCGCGTCGCTCCAGTGCCCCGGCAGCGTCCCGGCGCCCCCCGCCGCCAGCAGCAGCGCCAGCAGCCGGGCGTGGTTCTGCTCCTCGGCGACGAACATCCGGATCGCCGCCGAGTACGCCGCCCCGCCCGCGCGGTCCGCCTTGCCGATCAGCGCCGAGCCGTCCCCGTCCTCGCCGACCTGGAACTTCTGCAGGCTGCGCACGAGCGCCGCCGGCAACCGCACGCCCCGCTCCCAGTCGGGGTCGCCGAGGTCCGCCCGGTACGCCCGGGCGGCCTCGAAGTCGCGGACCCAGGCCTCGTATCGGTCCGCGTACCCGTTCTCGCGCTTGCTTTTGAACATGCTCAACATGCTCAAGAACCTAGCGAGTATTGAGCGTGTTCAAAAGGGTGCGCGTGTCATGGCCGCGTAACAGAAAACCCCCGGCCGGCGGCCGGGGGTCTCTGATGTCGTCGGATGCGGTCAGGCGGTCGCGGCCAGGGCCGTGACCAGCGCGGCGGTGACCTGCTCGATCTGCCACGGGCGGGCGCCGTACCCCGCGAGGGCCTCGGCCACCGTGCCGGCGTCGAGGCGCTGCGGGGGCTCCCAGCACAGCCGGCGCACGGTGTCCGGGGTGATCAGGTTCTCCTGGGGCAGGTTCAGCCCCTCCGCCAGCTCCGAGACGGCGCTGCGGGCCGCCGACAGCCGGGCGGCCGCGGCCGGGTCCTTGTCCGCCCAGGAACGCGGCGGCGGCGGGCCGGAGGGGGTAGCCCCCGGCTGCGGCAGCTCGTTCTCGGGCAGGGCCTTCGCCCGGTCCACGGCGGCCATCCACTGGTCCAGCTGACGCCGCCCCATGCGCTGCCCGTAGCCGGGCAGGGCGGAGAGGGCGTGCACGTTCGCGGGGAGGGCCAGGGCCGCCTCCACGATCGCCGCGTCGCCGAGCACCTTGCCGGGGGACACGTCCCGCCGCTGGGCGATCCGGTCACGGGACTCCCACAGCTCCCGCACGACGGCCATCTGGCGGCGCCGGCGCACCTTGTGCATGCCGGACGTACGGCGCCACGGGTCCTTGCGCGGCGGCGCGGGCGGGGCGGCGGCGATGGCGTCGAACTCCTGGCGGGCCCATTCCAGCTTGCCCTGCCGGTCGAGTTCCTTCTCCAGCGCGTCCCGCAGGTCCACCAGCAGCTCCACGTCGAGCGCGGCGTAGCGCAGCCACGGCTCGGGCAGCGGCCGGGTGGACCAGTCGACGGCGGAGTGCCCCTTCTCCAGTACGTAGCCCAGCACGCTCTCGACCATCGCCCCGAGGCCGACCCGGGGGAAGCCGGCCAGCCGTCCGGCCAGCTCGGTGTCGAAGAGGGAGGTGGGCGCCATGCCTATGTCGCGCAGGCACGGCAGGTCCTGGGTGGCGGCGTGCAGGATCCACTCGGTGCCGGACAGGGCCTCTCCCAGCGAGGAGAGGTCCGGGCAGCCGACCGGGTCGATCAGCGCGGAGCCGGCTCCCTCCCGGCGCAGCTGCACCAGGTAGGCGCGCTGTCCGTAGCGGTATCCGGAGGCGCGCTCGGCGTCTACGGCCACCGGTCCGGTGCCCGCGGCGAAGGCCGCGACGACCTGGGCCAGCGCCTCCGCGTCGGCCACGACCGGGGGGATCCCCTCACGGGGTTCTAGCAACGGTACGGGCAGCCCATCGGACGAAACCTCGTCGTCCGGGGGGCCGCCCCCGGTGGTGGTGCGCAGGCCTGCTGCGGTCTCTTGGGCGTCGGTCACCGGTCAAGGGTATCCGTGGAAGCGGCGCGCCCGTCGCCGGAACGTTCCGTCGACGGGCGCGAGGGGGAGGGCGGGGTGGTTCCCGGGGTTCCCCGGCGCCGGGTCCGGGGCCTGCGGGAAGGGTCAGTGGATGATTCCGGTGCGCAGGGCGACGGCGACCATCCCGGCGCGGTCGCCGGTGCCCAGCTTGCGGGCGATCCGGGCGAGGTGGGACTTGACGGTGAGGGCGGACAGGCCCATCGAGACGCCGATGGCCTTGTTGGACTGGCCCTCCGCGACGAGGCGCAGGACCTCGACCTCGCGGCCGGAGAGCTCTCGGTAGCCGCCCGGGTGGCTCGGGGCACCCGGGGGGCGGCGGTGCATACGGGCGGCGGCGGCACCGATGGGGGCGGCGCCGGGCCGGGTGGGGAGCCCGATGTTCGTCCGCGTACCGGTGACGACGTAGCCCTTCACTCCGCCCGCGAGGGCGTTGCGCACGGCACCGATGTCGTCGGCGGCGGACAGGGCCAGGCCGTTCGGCCAGCCGGCGGCACGGGTCTCGGACAGCAGGGTGAGACCGGAACCGTCGGGCAGGTGTACGTCGGCCACGCAGATGTCGCGCGGGCTGCCGACGCGGGGGCGGGCCTCCGCGATGGACGACGCCTCGATCACGTCGCGGACTCCGAGGGCCCACAGATGGCGGGTCACGGTGGAGCGGACGCGCGGGTCGGCCACGACGACCATGGCCGTCGGCTTGTTCGGGCGGTAGGCGACCAGGCTTGAGGGCTGCTCGAGAAGAACGGACACCTAGGCCTCCTGGGGGAGTGGCGGGACGGCCGGCTGGGGGAAGGAAGCCGGTGCGAACCGTGCGGATGGTCACTGACTCCTTCGGCACGTCACCCGCCCGGCTTTAGGGAATGATCACGATTTGGTGAGTAACAATTCGGGCAATTCGGACGCACGATCGATCAAGCGATGATCAGAAGGCCGCAACGGACGCACTGTTCTGACACGCCGTTACGGTCCGCGGCGGCCCCGACCGGTCGTTCCCGGCCGCCGCGCGTACCTCCGTACGGCCCCCAAGGGGGCCGCCGGGGCCGCTCCCTACGGGTGGTGCGGGCCGCGGCGCTGTGGCAGGGACACCACGCCCGTGCCGGTGTCCGTCGGCCCGACCGGCGGCAGCCCCGCGATCTGGCACAGCAGCTCGCACCACGCCGCCAGGTGCGAGGCGGTGTCGGGCACCCCGCCCACCCCCTCGCGGGGGGTCCACGAGGCCCTGATCTCGATCTGGGTGGCCGGACGCCGCTCCGCGAGCCCGCCGAAGTAGTGCGAGCTCGCCATGGTCACGGTCCCGCTCGCCTCCCCGTACGCCAGCCCGCGCGCCTCCAGCGCCCCGGTCAGCCACGACCAGCACACCTCCGCCAGCAGCGGGTCCGCGGCCATCTCCGGCTCCAGCTCGGCCCGTACCAGCGTCACCAGCCGGAAGGTGCCCTGCCAGGCGTCGTGCCCGGCGGGATCGTGGAGCAGGATGAGGCGGCCGTCGGCCAGGTCGTCCTCCCCGTCCACGACCGCCGCCTCCAGCGCGTACGCGTACGGGGCCAGTCGCTGCGGCGGCTTCGTCGGGTCGATCTCGATCCCGGACCGCAGCCGTGCCTTCTTCAAGCCGTCGACCGCCCGGCGGAACGGGAGCGGGACGGAGCTCTCCTTCGCGCTGTCCGTACCGTCAGCGCCATCTGAAAATCGTCCCTGAGCCGCAGCCATGCCGGGAAGACTAGGCGGAACGGGCGCCCGTACGGCGCAGGGACACCCGCACCGGGCCGGGCACTTCTTCATACGTGCGAAGATTTGCCGCGTGAGCGCCACTACCCGCCCCACGGGCCAGCCGAGTCAGACGTACGATTCCGCCTTCCTGAAGGCGTGCCGGCGGGAGCCGGTCCCGCACACGCCCGTGTGGTTCATGCGACAGGCGGGACGCTCACTCCCCGAGTACCGCAAGGTGCGCGAGGGCACGGCCATGCTGGAGTCCTGCATGCGCCCCGACCTGGTCACCGAGATCACCCTGCAGCCGGTGCGGCGCCACGGCGTGGACGCGGCGATCTTCTTCTCCGACATCGTGGTCCCCCTCAAGGCCATCGGCGTCGACCTCGACATCAAGCCCGGCGTCGGCCCCGTCGTCGCCCGCCCGATCCGCCGCCGCGAGGATCTCGCACAGCTGCGCGACCTCACCCCTGAGGACGTCTCCTACGTCACCGAGGCGATCGGCATGCTCACGGGTGAACTGGGCGGCACGCCGTTGATCGGGTTCGCGGGCGCGCCTTTCACCCTCGCGAGCTACCTCGTCGAGGGCGGCCCCTCCAAGAACCACGAGCACACCAAGGCCCTGATGTACGGGGACCCGGAGCTGTGGGCCGAGCTGCTGGACCGCCTCGCGGAGATCACCTCCGCCTTCCTCAAGGTCCAGATCGAGGCCGGGGCCTCCGCCGTCCAGCTCTTCGACTCCTGGGTCGGCGCCCTCGCCCCGGCGGACTACCGCCGCTCCGTGATGCCCGCGTCCGCGAAGGTCCTGGAGTCCGTCGCCTCGTACGGGGTCCCGCGCATCCACTTCGGCGTGGGCACCGGCGAACTGCTCGGCCTGATGGGCGAGGCCGGCGCGGACGTCGTCGGCGTCGACTACCGGGTGGCGCTGGACGACGCCGTCCGCCGCGTCGGCCCCGGCAAGGCGCTCCAGGGCAACCTGGACCCCGCGGTCCTCTTCTCCACCACCGAGGCCGTAGAGGCCAAGACCGACGAGGTCCTGGCCGCCGCCTCCGCCCTGGAGGGCCACGTCTTCAACCTCGGCCACGGCGTCCTCCCCACGACGGACCCCGACGCCCTGACCCGCCTGGTGGACTACGTCCACACCAAGACGGCGCGCTGACCCGAAGACCGTCCCCGCCGCCCCACCGCCGCTGGCGGTGGGGCGGCGGGGTGCGTGGGGCTCAGGTGCCTGCCGTGCGGACTGCCGTGACGGATTTGCGGGCCGCTACCAGGATCGGGTCCCAGACCGGGGAGAAGGGCGGGGCGTAGCCCAGGTCCAGGGCGACGACCTGTTCGACCGTCATGCCCGCCGTCAGGGCGACGGCCGCGACGTCCACGCGTTTGGCCGCGCCCTGGCCGCCGACGATCTGGACCCCGAGCAGGCGGCCCGTACGGCGTTCCGCGAGCATCTTCACCGTCATCTCGGCGGCGCCCGGGTAGTAGCCCGCCGTGTTCGTCGAGCGGATGGTGGAGGTGACGAACCGCAGGCCCGCCTCCCGGGCGTCCCGCTCGCGCAGTCCCGTACGGGCGATCTCCAGGTCGCAGACCTTGCTGACGGCCGTGCCGACCACCCCGGGGAAGGTCGCGTAGCCGCCGGCCACGTTCGAGCCGATCACCTGGCCGTGCTTGTTGGCGTGCGTGCCCAGCGGGATGTGCCGGGTGCGGCCCGCCACCAGGTCCAGCACCTCCACGCAGTCGCCGCCCGCCCAGATCTCCTCGTGGCCCCGCACCCGCATGGACAGGTCGGTGAGCAGGCCGCCCGAGGGGCCCAGCGGGAGGCCCGCCGCCCGGGCCAGCGCCGTACGGGGCTCCACCCCGAGGCCGAGCACCACCACGTCGGCCGGGTACTCCGTCCCGTCCGCCGTGGTCACCGACACCGCCCGGCCCTCCCCGTCGGTGCCGATCGCCGTCACCTCGGCGCCGGCGACCGTGACGATGCCCATGGCGTTCATCGCGCTGTGCACGAGCCCGCCCATGTCCGGGTCCAGCGTGGCCATCGGCTGCTCGCCCCGGTGCAGGACGGTGACCTCGTACCCCCGCCGGACCAGGGCCTCCGCCATCTCCACGCCGATGTAGCCCGCGCCGACGACCACCGCCCGGCGGCCCCTCGTACGCTCCAGGGAGTCCATGAGGCGCTGCCCGTCGTCCAGGGTCTACACCCCGTGCACCCCGTGGGCGCCGATCCCCGGCAGCCGCGGGCGCACCGGCCGGGCGCCGGTGGCCAGCACCAGCTTGTCGTACGCCGTCCACGACTCGGCGCCGCTCTCCAGGTCCCGGGCGCGCACCCGGCGCCCGGCCACGTCCAGCTCCACGACCTCCGTCCGGGTGCGCAGGTCGATGTCCCGCGCCCGGTGCTCCTCGGGGGTCCGGGCGATCAGCTCGTCCCGCCCGGCCACCTGCCCGCCGACCCAGTACGGGATCCCGCACGCGGAGTACGAGGTGAAGTGCCCGCGCTCGAAGGCGGTGATCTCCAGCTCCGCCCGGCCCTTGAGCCTGCGGGCCTGGGACGCGGCGGACATCCCCGCCGCGTCCCCGCCGACCACCACCAGTCGCTCCGTCGCCATCGCCCGCCCCGTTCCGTCGTGTTCCGCCGCGTTCTGCCGTTCCGCTGTACGGGGCACACGCTACGGGGGCGGGCCCGCGCTCAGTCGCGCGGATCGTCCCCGGCGTCCCCCGCCGGGACGGCGGCGGCCGACACCGGCTCCTTCCGGGGCGCCGGCACGGGACCGGGGGCCGCCTTCCGCCGCGCCGGGCGCAGCCTGCGGTAGCCGCGGTACGCCAGTACGGCCAGCGCCGCCGTCAGCGCGAACGGCAGCACCACGGCGAGGGCCAGCACCAGGTACCGCACCAGGGTGGTGAACACCGACCAGCCGCCCCGCAGGGCGTCGCCGAACGAGGGGTCCCCGTCCCCGTCGTCCTTCTTCACCACGGGCGCCGCCGGCTCCGACACCGACAGGGTGATCGTTCCGAGCGAGGTCTGGTCCTTCAGGGCGGTCTGCTGGGCGAGCAGGGACTCCAGGTCCGACTGACGCCGGCTCAGCTCGCTCTCCAGCATGACCACATCGCCGAGCGCCGAGGCCTTCTCCATCATCTCCCGCACCCGGGCCACACTGGCCCGCTGCGAGGCGACCCGGCTGTCGACATCGGCCACCTTCTGGGTCACGTCCTGCGCCTCCACCTTGCGCCGCAGCAGCTTCCCGCCGCCCTCCAGAGCGCCGATCACCTGGTCGAAGCGCTCGCCCGGCACCCGCAGCGTCAGCGTCGAGCTCATCCGGCCGTCGGAGCCGCGCTCGGTGGACTCGTTGCCCACGTAGCCGCCCGCGGCCTCGGCCGCCGTACGGGCCGCCGCGAGGGTCTTCTGCGGTTCGGCCGTCTCCACGGCCAGCGTTCCGGTGCGGATGACGTTCGGCCGGACCGCCGCCGGTGCCTGCGCCGGACCCTTCGCGTCCGCCGCCGGGGGAGCGGCGGGCGCCGCCGCCCCCGGCTTGGCGCCTTCGGCCGGCGGCGCGGCCGCGCCCTGGCGGGGGGCGGCCGCCTCGCCCGAGGAAGGCCGCCCGTCGGCCCCGCACCCGGTCAGCGCCAGGGCGGCGGCCAGGGACAGCCCGGCCAGCGCCGCCCCCGAACGGTGTCTCGCGTGGAACGTACGCATCGTCAGTACCCCCATGTGGTCGGCTGCTGTCGTGGCTTCGACGTACGGGGGCCGCCCGCGGGTTTCGCCCGCAGGGTCCCGGAGCGGTCCCGAAGCGGTCACGGTCCGGCCTCGCCGAGCGGTCTGAGACGATGTGTCCATGCGCGAAGCGGACACACGTACGGAACGGCCGGCCCCCGCCGGCCACGTCGTCGTCGTAGGCGGCGGCATCGCGGGCCTCGCGGCCGCCCACCGGCTCCTCGCCGACGGCTTCCGCGTCACCCTGCTGGAGGCCGGACCGCGCCTCGGCGGCAAGCTGTACGCGGGCGAGCTCGCCGGCCTCCCCGTCGACCTCGGCGCCGAGTCCGTCCTCGCCCGCCGTCCCGAAGCCGTCGACCTCGCCCGGGCCGTGGGCCTCGGCGACGCCCTCCAGCCCCCGGCCACCGCCACCGCCCGCCTGTGGACCCGGGGCGCGCTGCGGCCCATGCCGCGCGGGCACGTCATGGGCGTCCCCGGCGACACGGCCCCGCTCGCCGCCTCCGGCGTGCTCTCCGCCGAGGGCCTCGCCCGCATCGCCGACGACACCGCGCTGCCGCCCACCGAGGTCGGCGAGGACGTGGCCGTCGGCGCGTACGTCGCCGCCCGCATGGGCCGCGAGGTCGTCGACCGGCTCGTCGAACCGCTGCTCGGCGGGGTCTACGCCGGTGACGCCTACCGCATCTCGATGCGGGCCGCCGTCCCCGCCCTCTTCGACGCCGTCCGCGCCCACCCCACCCTCACCGAGAGCGTCCGCGCCCTCCAGGCCGAGGCCGCGGGCCGCGCCGCCGCGGAACGGACCACCGTCACCGGAGCGGCCGCCACCGGCGCCTTCTTCGCCGGGATCGACGGCGGTATCGGCCGCCTCCCGCTCGCCGTCGCCGACGCCTGCCGGGCCGCCGGCGCGCGGATCCGCACCGACACCCCGGTCAGCGCCCTCAGCCGGACGCCCGGCGGCTGGCGGATCACCGCCGGCGACGAGGCCCTCGACGCGGACGCCGTGGTGCTCGCCACCCCGGCCGGGCCCGCCGCCCGGCTGCTCGACGGGCTCGCCCCCGCCGCGGTGACCGCGCTGCGCGAGGCCGAGTACGCCTCCATGGCCCTGGTCACCATGGCCTTCCGCCGCCGCGACCTGCCCGCCGCCCTCGCCGACGGCGGCGCCAGCGGGTTCCTCGTACCGCCCGTCGACGGCCGGACGATCAAGGCCGCCACCTTCTCCAGCAACAAATGGGCCTGGTCGGGGGCCGATCCGGAGCTCTTCCTGCTGCGCACCTCCGTCGGCCGGTACGGCGACGAGGGCGACCTCCAGCGCGAGGACGCCGACCTCGTCGACGTCTCCCTCGCCGACCTCGGCGAGGCCGTCGGCCTCGCGGCCCGGCCGGTGGCCTCCACCGTCACCCGCTGGGACGGCGGACTGCCCCAGTACCCCGTCGGCCACCTCGCCCGGGTCGCCCGGATCCGGGCCGCCGTGGCCGAGCTGCCGGGCCTCGCCGTCTGCGGCGCCCTCTACGACGGGGTCGGCGTCCCGGCCTGCGTCGAGAGCGCCGGGAAGGCCGCCGCGGCGGTGTCCGCGGCGATGGCCACCCCTGGCACGGACCACTGATCAGCACACGGGACAATGGACACATGACTGCACCAGAGAAGATTCCCAACGCGGGGAAGAAGGCGAAGGACCTCAACGAGGTCATCCGCTATACCCTGTGGTCCGTCTTCAAGCTGAAGGACGTCCTCCCCGAGGACCGCAGCGGGTACGCCGACGAGGTCCAGGAGCTCTTCGACCAGCTGGCCGCCAAGGACATCACCGTCCGCGGCACCTACGACGTCTCCGGCCTGCGCGCCGACGCCGACGTCATGATCTGGTGGCACGCCGAGACCTCCGACGAGCTCCAGACCGCTTACAACCTCTTCCGCCGCACGAAGCTGGGCCGCGCGCTGGAGCCGGTGTGGTCGAACATGGCCCTGCACCGCCCCGCCGAGTTCAACAAGTCGCACATCCCGGCCTTCCTGGCCGACGAGGTCGCCCGCGACTACGTCAGCGTCTACCCGTTCGTACGCTCGTACGACTGGTACCTGCTGCCCGACGAGGACCGCCGCCGCATGCTCGCCGACCACGGCAAGATGGCCCGCGGGTACCCGGACGTGCGTGCCAACACCGTGGCGTCCTTCTCGCTGGGCGACTACGAGTGGATGCTGGCCTTCGAGGCCGACGAGCTCTACCGCATCGTCGACCTCATGCGTCACCTGCGTGCCTCCGAAGCCCGCATGCACGTCCGCGAAGAGGTGCCCTTCTACACCGGGCGCCGCAAGTCCGTCGCCGATCTGGTGGCCGGACTCGCCTAGACCTCCCCTGGGGGGAAGGACCGGAGGACCGCTCGTGACACGAGAGCGGCCTTCGGGGATCGGGAGGCCCTGCCCCCGAATCGACGCAGCCGGAGACCCCGCCCGGAAGTTCAGACGACTGGCGGCAGCAGCGCCCTGGGAGCGCGTGCTGCCCGGTCGTCCAGCGACACCGGTGCGGGCTCCGGATGCGGCGCACACGTGGTGCGCCACCCCGGGGTGGCGCCCGTGAGCAGGTACCGCTCCACCCGCCGGTCCACGCACCCGTTGCGTCCGCCGGCCACCCCGTGGGCGCCCGCGCCCACCTCCGTGACCAGCGCGGCCCCCGCCCCGAGCCGCCGTTGCAGCTCCAGCGCGCCGGGGTACGGGGTCGCCCCGTCCCGCTCCGCCGCGACGATCAGCGTCGGCGGCAGCCGTACCGCCTCCGCCCCGCCGACCTCGGCCGGACGCTGTCGGGCCGGCACCGGCCAGGAGGCGCAGGGCAGGTTCAGGAAGGCGTTGGGCCAGGTCTCGAAGGGCGCCCGGCGGGCCAGTTCGGTGTTGTCGCGGTCCCAGGTCTCCCAGTCGGCGGGCCACGGGGCGTCGTTGCACAGCACCGCCGTGTAGACGGCCGTCGCGTTCGCGGCCTCCGCCGCCCGCTCCGGATCGCGCGCCGCCTGCCGCGTCAGCGGCCCCGGATCACCGCGCAGGAAGGCGGCGAGGGCCGCCGCCCGCTCCGGCCAGACGTCGTCGTCGTACGCCGTCTGCAGGTACGCGGCGTGCAGTTCGCCGGTGCCGACGACCCCGCCCGCCGGAGTCCGGGCCACCGCCGCGCGCACCCGTTCGTACCCGGCCCGCACCGCCTCGGCGGTGGCGCCCAGCCCGTACACCGCGTCGTGGCGGGCCGCCCAGGCGCGGAAGTCGGCCCAGCGGCGCTCGAAGGCCGGAGCCTGGTCGAGGTTGTCGAGGTACCAGACGCGGCGCGGATCCGGGTCGACGGCCGAGTCGAAGACCATGCGGCGCACCTGCGCCGGATACCGGGAGGCGTACACCGCGCCCAGGTAGGTGCCGTACGAGGCCCCCACGAAGTTCAGCCGCCGCTCGCCGAGCGCGGCCCGCAGCACGTACAGGTCGCGGACGTTGTTCAGGGTGGTGTACTGGCGCAGCGCCGTCCCGGTGTGGCGGGCGCAGCCCCGCGCGTACGCCCGGGCGGCCGCGAGCCGCTCCCGTTTGTACGCGGCCGGGGGCACGGCCGGGACCTGCGTGGGCCCCTGCGGCCACTCGCCGGGGTCCTGGCAGGACAGCGGGGCCGAGCGGCCGACGCCGCGCGGGGCGTAGCCGACGAGGTCGTACGCCGCGGCGATCCGGCTCCAGGCGGGCCGGCCGCCGAGCAGCGGGAAGAACATCCCCGACGCGCCGGGCCCGCCCGGGTTGTAGACGAGGGCGCCCTGGCGGACGGTGTCCCCGCGGCCGGTGGCGGGGAGCCGGCTGACGGTGAGGGAGATCCGCGGGCCGCCGGGGCGGGCGTAGTCCAGCGGAACGGGCAGCGCGGCGCACTCCACGGGGGCGGACAGCCCCTCGACGGCGGGGCAGGGCCCGAAGCGGAGCGGGTCGGAGGCCGCGCGGCGGGCGGCGAGTTCGGCCCCGGCGTCCTCGGCGGCCGGGCCCGCGTCCCGGGCCAGGGCGGTGGCCGGGGCCGGGGTGGTACAGAGGACGAGGGCGAGGGCCGCCGCGGTGGCTCCGTACCGTACGAGCCCCGTCGGCGTCCCGCGCATGGCGTTCCCTTCGTCTCATCGTCGTGTGATCTGATGAGATGTCATATTCGGTCGCTGTGTACAGGGCCGCCGCCGGGTGTCGGAGCCGGTACCCCCGGTTGCCGTACGAGCGCGGGGCCGGGATCAGGAACTGCTGCCGCAGCTGGAACTGGAACTTCCACAGCTGGACCCGGAGCTGCCGCAGCTGGAACCCGAGCTGCCGCAACTGGAGCTCCCGCAGCCGGCGCCGCTGCCGCTGCCGCAGCTCGAACCGCCGCAACCCGAACCGGAATCCGAGCCGGAGGAACCGCCGCCGTCGCTCGCCGCGCACCAGACCAGCGGCAGGGCATCGGCCGCCGAAGTCGAACCGGTGTACGAGCCGCTGCCGCGCCCCCCGGCTTGCGCCGCCGCCAGCCGGGTGCTCCGGGCGGCGGGCACCAGTTGCTCGCGCAGGTACGGGTCCCGCAGGCCGCGCAGCCCGAACAGGGCCGTCTGTACGTGATCGGCCGGATCGGCCGCGTACCGGGCCCGCATCGCCGCCAGCGCCGTCCGCCCGGCGGGCGTGACGCGCCGGGCGGCCCGCTTCGCGCAGACGGAACCGAGCAGGATGCCGCCCAGCAGCACCGGGAAGACCTTCACGACGAACGGCACCCGGGAGTCCGGGTCCATGGACCAGGCGAGGAAGGTCAGCGGCAGCGACAGCACCAGCAGCAACCCGCACAGCACCGCCTGGAGCACGCCCCAGCGCCGCAGCCCGCGCCCCGCGCCGGGCGGCGCGATCAGCCCCCGGGCGGCGAGGCCGTCGCCGGTCTCCTGGACGGCCGGGTCGCGCATGGCGGCGTAACGCACCTGGTAGAGCCACCCGGACGGCGCCTGCCGCAACGCCTCCAGCACGGCCCGTTCGGCGGGGTCCGCGCCGCGCGCCCCGGGCCGCGCCCGGACCAGGCCGGGGCCGCCGCCGGTCAGCCGGGCGTCCCCGAACAGCGAGACGAGCGCGGCGTCGACGACCGTGCCGGGGCCGCCCGCCAGGAACGCCGCCTCCGACAGGTCGTGCAGCTCCGGCGCGGGCCCCGCCGCCCGGGGCCGGGCCCGCAGCACGGCGCGGAGCAGCAGCGCGGCGGAGCACAGGACGGCGGCCCAGACGCAGACGGCGAGCAGGTTCACGCCGCTCTCCCCAGCAGGGCGCGGGCCCAGCGCACGATCCGGCGGGGCGGCCGGGCGCCCGCCCGGTCCTGCCACCAGACGGTGAGCCGGCGGCGGGCGGCGGGGTCGGCGGGCAGGTCCTGGATGAGCAGGTGCTCGGCGAAGTCCAGGGCGTCGCGGCGGTACCCGGCCGTCATGGGGCGGCGGCGGGCGTAGCCGAGGAAGGCGGCGCGGTAGGCGTCGGGCCCGCCCAGGATCTCCGGCAGCTCCGGCGCGACCTTCGCGACGACCGAGGCCCGCTTGGCGGCCAGCGCCCGGGACTGCACCCGGATCCGCTGCCGGTCGAACCCCTCGGGTACGGGCGTCCCGGCCACGAGCGCCGACAACAGCGCGGCCTGCCCCAGCCCGAGCCGCGTCCGCGCCCCGTCGAGCCCCGCCCCGCCGGATTCCACGGGCCCGCGCGCGGCCCCGGCCGCGGTCCCGCCGCCTGCCGCGGTCCCGCAGCCGGTCCCGGCCCCGTGAGTCCTGATCCCGGTCCCAGCCCCAGCCCCAGCCTCGGCCTCGGCCCCGGGGCCGCGGGCCGGCGCGGGGGGCCCCGTACCAGCGGCCGTCGCGCCCGCGCCAGCGCCCACCCCGGCGGTCACCACCTCCCGGATCCGGGTCAGTTCCGCCGCCAGCTGCGGCTCCGGCGGGAAGTCGTCGTCCCGTTCCAGCAGGACACCCGGCGGGTCCACCCGCTCCCGCAGCGCCGCCAGGACGTCGAGCACGACCGGCGGCACCGGGTGCGCGTGGGTGTCGTGCCAGACGCCGTCGCGCTCCACGCCCCCGGCCACGTGCACGTACGCCAGCGCCTCCAGCGGGATCGCGTCCAGTACCGCCGCCGGGTCCTCGCCCCGGTTCACCCGGTTCGTGTGCAGGTTGGCCACGTCGATGAGCAGCCGTACGCCGGTCCGTTCCACCAGCTCGGTCAGGAACCGGGCCTCCGTCAACTCCTCCCCGGGCCAGGAGACCAGCGCGGCGATGTTCTCCAGGGCCAGCGGCACCGGCAGCGCGTCCTGCGCGATCCGGACGTTCTCGCACAGCACGTCCAGCGCGTCCCGGGTCCGCGGCACCGGCAGCAGGTGCCCGGCTTCCAGCACCGGCGAGGAGGTCCGTACGAAGGCGATGTGCTCGGTGACCAGCGGCGCTCCCAGCGCCACCGCCCGCTCCCCGAGCGCGGCCAGCTTCTGCGGGTCGGGACGGTCCGCGCCGCCCAGGCCCAGCGAGACGCCGTGCGGGACGACCCGCACCCCGCGCTCGCGCAGCCGTACCAGCGACTCGGGCAGATGGCCCGGGCAGATGTTCTCGGCGACGACCTCGACCCAGTCCAGGCACTCCAGCCGCTCGACGGCGTCCGCGATCTCCGGCCGCCAGCCGATGCCCACCCCCAGGCGCGCCATGGGCTTCATGTCCCCCCACCCCCCTCTCACCGGCCCCCGCCGGTCCGTACCGTCCGTACGCCGGTGTGATGGCCCCGGCGGCGCCGGGCCAACCGTGAGGGGGAGACGTTCAGAGCAACATTTGAGGTTCCCGGCCCGGCACGCGGGGCCCGGGCGCGCGGCGGCCCCCGCTCCTCAGAGCCGCGCGCGCAGCGCCGGGTGGTCCGCGACGACGGTGCAGGAGCCGGGCGCGATCTCCGTGAACCCCGCGTCCCGCACCACCGGCAGCCCGCTCCCGCTCAGCCGCTCCCACCCCTCGCGCGGGGCGGTGCGCACCGCCAGCCGGAAACCGGACTCCCGCCAGGCGGTCCGCTCCGCCGGGCCCAGTTCCCACCAGGCCAGCTGCGCCGCGTGCCCGGCCTGCGCCATCGCCTTGCCGGCCGACATGTCCAGCTCCGGGTTCAGCCACAGCACGGGCACCCGCGGGCCGGCCGCCGCGTCCACCGGTTCGGCGTCTTCCAGGTCGGTGCCCGAGACCTGGAGCTTCGCCAGCTCCTTGGGCCAGCCGTCGAGCGGCACCGGCGGGAACACCCGCACCTCCGCGCGCTCCCCGTGCACCGTGATCCCCGGCAGGGTCCCGGCCTTGCGCCACTCCGCCCCGCGGGCCCGCCGGACCACCTTGCGGATCCGCGCGTCCTGCCAGTCGCGCACCGCCGCGGCCCACTCGCCCTCGCCGTGCGCCCGCTCGTCCGTCAGCAGCACCAGGACCGCACGGGCCGCCGTCTCCAGCGCGTCGGTCCGGGCCGGCGGCTCCGCCTTCTCGATCCGCACGACCAGCGGCAGCACGAACTGCGGCGCCTCGTCGCGCGGCGCGCGTCCCTCCCGGAACGGGCTGTCCGACCCGACGGCGGGTACGGCTGGGGTATCGGTCGTGTCCTCGGTGCTCATCCGCCCAAGGATGCCAGCCTCCGTCTTCAGGATGATGTCCCGGGTACGCGCTCCGGGTGAGGATCGACGCCATGCAGAGTGAGCTTTTCGCGTCCGAGAACCTGGCCAAGCCGTCACCCGCGCCGGGCATGACCCTCCAGAACGCCAAGTCCGTCAAATACACCGTCAACGGGGAGATGTTCGCCCGGCAGGGCTCGATGGTCGCCTTCCGCGGCAACCTCCAGTTCGAGCGCAAGGGCCAGGGCATAGGCGGCATGCTCAAGCGGGCCGTCACCGGCGAGGGGCTGGCGCTGATGTCGGTGCGCGGGCAGGGCGAGGCCTGGTTCGCCCACCAGGCCGGCAACTGCTTCATCGTCGACTTCGAGCCGGGCGACGCCCTGACCATCAACGGGCGCAACGTCCTGTGCTTCGACCCGACCCTGTCCTACGAGATCAAGATGGTGAAGGGCGCCGGAATGACCGGCGGCGGCCTCTTCAACAGCCTCTTCACCGGCACCGGCAAGCTCGCCGTCGTCTGCGACGGCAACCCGATCATCATCCCGGTCACCGCGCAGGCCCCGGTATACGTGGACACGGACGCGGTCGTCGGCTGGAGCGCCGCGCTGGAGACCGGCCTGCACCGCTCCCAGTCGGTCGGCTCGATGATCCGCGGCGGCTCCGGCGAGGCCGTGCAGCTCAAGCTGAGCGGCGAGGGCTTCGTCATCGTCCGGCCCAGCGAGCTGACCGAGACGGCGGCCGCGCACTGAACCTGACGGGTGTGGGCCGCCGTACGGCAGGCGGCGGCCCTGGGTGCTGCGCGACCGCGGGCCGTCGCCAAGTGCGTTGTCAGTGGAGCCGGTTACGGTCCTCTCACGTGATCCGAACGTCAGCAGTCACAGGGGAGTCCGCCATGGGCAGCGCCGATCGCAGCACGCACGAGGGGTTCACGGCCGAGGAGCGGGCCGCGATGAAGGACCACGCCAAGGAGCTCAAGGCGGCGGCGCGCCGCCAGTCGGCCGCCGAGAAGGCGGCGGAGGCCGAGCGGGACGTCCTGGCGAAGATCGCCGAGATGGGGGATTCCGACCGGACCATGGCCGAGCGCGTCCACGCCGTCGTCACGGCCACCGCCCCGGCCCTCGCGCCGAAGCTCTGGTACGGCATGCCGGCGTACGCGCTCGACGGGAAGATCGTCTGCTTCTTCCAGAGCGCGGAGAAGTTCAAGGCCCGGTACGCGACGCTGGGCTTCAGCGACCAGGCGAACCTGGACGAGGGCACGATGTGGGGGGCCGGCTTCGCCCTCACCGAGGTCACGCCGGAGGCGGAGGAGCGGATCGCCGCCCTGGTGAAGCAGGCGGTGAGCTGACCCGCCGCCGCCGGCCGGGGGCGGGCCGAGCGAGCATCAGCGGCCGGGGCCGCCGCCCCGGGGCGGCAGGACCGGCCGGGGAGGGCGGTGGCCCCGGGCCGCGTAGGCTCGTACGCATGGACCAGCCGCAGGAGCCCGCACCGTACTGCCCCGCCCCGGCCGCGCCCGTCGGGCGGGTGCCCGGGCCGCCGTACGCCGACTGCGTGGAGTGCGGCGAGCCCACCGAGTACGGGGTCGCGACCCCGGGCGTGGTGCTGTGCCCGGTGTGCGAGTGGCAGGACGCGCAGCGCACCGCCTGCTCCGGCTGAACGTTTCTCCAGGCCGGACCCCGCCGCTACTTCCCCATCAGCTCGGACACCTTCACGAAGCGGTACCCCCGCTCGCGCAGCACCGGGACGATCTTCTGGACCGCCTCCTCCGTGACCGGGGCCGCGCTGCGCGTGCAGTGCATGACCACCACCGAGCCGGGCTTCACCCCGCTCAGGACGTCCTGCGCCACCGCGTCGGGGTCCTTCGCGAAGGCGTCCCCGCTGACCACGTCCCACTGCACGGCCGTCACCTTGGCGGGGGCCAGTGCCCGCAGCGCGTCGTCGTCGTAGCAGCCGCCCGGGAAGCGGAAGTAGGGCACGCTGTTGACCACGCCGGCCTTCCGGAACGCCGCGAAGGCCCGCTCCACGTCCGCCCGGGCGGCGTCGCCGTCGAGGGCGGGGAGCCCGTAGCAGGGCGACTTGAAGGCGTGGTGGCTGTAGGAGTGGTTCGCGATCTCGAAGTTCGGATCGGCGCCGATGGCCTTCGCCTGGTCGGGGTACTCCTCCGCCCAGCGGCCCGTCATGAACACGGTGGACGGGATCCGCAGCCGGCGCAGGGTGGCGATGAGCTCGGGGTTGTCGAAGTGCTCCCCGGAGGCCGCGCGCGGGCCCTGGTCCGAGGTCATGTCGGCGTCGAAGGTGAGGGCCACCGTCTTGTCGGCCCGCTGACGCGTGCGTTCGAAGACGGGAGTCAGCCCGTTCGGGCCGGGGGCCAGGACGGGCACCTTGTGCGGGGCACCGGGCTGAGGGGACGCGGAAGGGGAGGGGGACGAAGCCGCTCCCGAGGCCGCCGGGCTGCCCGGACGGGTCTGTGCGCCGCTCTGCGGGGCGCCGGAGCCGCCCCCGCATCCCACGAGGACGGCGCCGAGCGCGGCCACGGCCGCCACTGTGCGTACAGAAATGGTCACGTACGCAAAATATATGACTATGTGGCAATCGGACGTTTACGGCACGGCGCCGACACCCGGACATCGAAAACGGGCCCCCGCGGCATACGCGCGGGGGCCCGCCAGGGGTGGGTACGGGATCAGACGAGCTCGGCGCTCAGCGTGATCGTCGTGCCGGTCAGCGCCTGGCTGACCGGGCAGTTCTTCTTCGCGTCCTCGGCCGCCGCGGCGAAGGCCTCGGCGTCCAGGCCGGGGACCTCGGCGCGCACGGTGAGGTGGATGCCGGTGATGCCCTCGCCGGGCTGGAACGTCACATCGGCCTTGGTCTCCAGCCGGGTGGGAGGCGTGCCCGCACCGTCGAGGCCGTGCGAGAGCGCCATCGAGTAGCAGCTGGAGTGCGCGGCGGCGATCAGCTCTTCGGGGCTGGTCTTGCCGTTCGCGGCCTCGGCGCGCGAAGGCCAGGAGACGTCGAACGAGCCCTGCCCCGAGGAGTCGAGGGAGACGACGCCGGAGCCCTTGAGCAGGTTGCCTTCCCAGACGGTGTGGGACGAGCGCGTGGTGGCCATGGTGGATCCCTTCGCAGATGTGGAAACGGCCGGGCCGCAGAAGCGTCCCGGCCGTCCCAAACCTACTGGGAGACCAGGGGTTTCGCGTCGCGGGCGAGTGCGGTGAGCCGCGATATGGCTCGGAAGTACTTCTTCCGATATCCGCCGTTGAGCATTTCTTCACTGAACAGCCGGTCGAAGGGGACGCCGGACGCCAGCACCGGCACCTCGCGGTCGTACAGCCGGTCGGCGAGCACCACCAGGCGCAGGGCGGTGGACTGGTCCGGGACCGGGCCCACGTCGGTGAGGCAGACCGCCGCTATCCCGTCGGTGAGCGCCCCGTACCGGCTCGGGTGGACCTTCGCCAGGTGCTCCAGGAGGCCCGGGAAGTCGTCGAGGCTCGCGCCCGGGGTCCTGTACGCGGCCTTCGCGACCTGCTCGTCGGTGAAGGGGGCCGGGGCCTCGGGCAGGCCGCGGTGGCGGTAATCCTGGCCGTCGATGCGCAGCGGCCGGAAGTGCGCCGACAGCCCCTGGATCTCGCGCAGGAAGTCGGCGGCGGCGAAGCGGCCCTCGCCGAGCTTGCCGGGCAGCGTGTTGGAGGTCGCGGCCAGCGCCACGCCCTTCTCGACGAGCCGGCTGAGCAGGGAGGAGACCAGCACGGTGTCGCCCGGGTCGTCGAGCTCGAATTCGTCGATGCACAGCAGCCGGTGGCCGCCCAGGGTCTGCACGGTCTGCTGGAAGCCGAGGGCGCCGACCAGGTTGGTCAGCTCCACGAAGGTGCCGAAGGCCTTGAGCGCGGGCTCGGCGGGGGTGGCGTGCCACAGGGAGGCCAGCAGGTGGGTCTTGCCGACGCCGTAGCCGCCGTCGAGGTAGACCCCGCGCGGGCCGGCCGCGGGCGCGGCGGGCTTCTTCGCGAACCAGCGCCGCTTGCCGGAGCCGCTGGCGTGCGCCCCGCCCAGGCCGGCGGCGAAGGCGCTGAGCACGGTGACGGCCTCGGCCTGGCTGGGCTGGGCGGGGTCCGGGTCGTAGGTGTCGAAGCGCACCGAGTCGAAACGCGGGGGCGGCACCATCTCGGCCACCAGCCGTTCGGCGGGCACGCGCGGTTCGCGCTCACACAGGGCCAGCGGCCCCGCGTCGGCTATCGGGGACTGCCCCGAGGGGGCGGAACCGGAGGTCGAGAGTGAAGTTGACACAGCACTCAACTCTACGCGGCGTGTCAGACTGCACCGATGCGACGCCTGCTCCCTGTGACCGATCAGACACCCGCCCCGTCCGGCGGTCCGGCCGACCGCGAGTGGTCCCTGGACGAGCTGGCGGACGCCTACGCCTATCCGGCGCTCGCCCCCGGCGCGCACTGGCTGCGGGCGAACATGGTGTCCACCCTGGACGGGGCCGCCCAGCACGACGGGCGCACCGAGCCGATCTCCGGCGAGACCGACATGCGGATCTTCGGCACCCTGCGGGCCCTGGCCGATGTGGTGGTCGTGGGTGCGGAAACGGTTCGCCAGGAGGGTTACCGGCCGGCCCGCGCCCGGGAGGACTTCGCGGCCCGCCGCGCGGCCGCCGGGCAGGGTCCCGCCCCCGCCATCGCGGTGGTCACGGCCAGCCTGGACCTGGACTTCACGCTGCCGCTGTTCACCTCCCCGCTCGTGCCGACCCTGCTGCTCACCGGCGCCGGCGCCCCGGCCGACCGGGTGGCCGCGGCCACCGCCGCCGGGGCCGAGGTCGTGGTGGCGGGCGAGGGCGCGGGCGCCGACCCGGAGCGGCTGGTACGGGAGCTGGCCGCGCGCGGGCTGGGCCGCCAGCTCACCGAGGGCGGCCCCCGGCTGCTGGGCCAGTTCGTGGCCGCCGACGCGCTGGACGAGCTGTGCCTGACGATCTCGCCGATGCTCACCGCCGGGGACGCCCAGCGGGTCTCCGGCGGCCCTTCTGTCACCGTTCCGCACCGGCTCGCGGCGGCGTCCGTACTGGAAGAGGCCGGGTTCCTCTTCACGAGCTACCGTCGGATCTGAACAAGAAGCGGAATTAGGAGTTCCGCTTAGCTTCCTCTGGGCACATACCTGATCACATATATCTACGGAACGCCCCGCGTGAGCGGGGCAGGATGGTTTGCGCGGGAGCCGGCCGACCGGCCCCCGCGCACGAAGGAGAGGGCGTCCGTGTTCACGAGCGTATTGATGATCGAGCAGCCGCTGACCACGGTGGACGTGGACTTCGTCACCACCCTGCACGGCGACGACCACGTCTCCTTCGTCGTCCTGATGCAACCCAGGGGCGACCAGGACCGGCTGCTCCGCGCCATCGACGACGTCGCGCTCGGCGAGCTGCCCGAGGCCCTCCACGAAGGGGAGGAACCCGAGGGGGACGCGGCCCGCGGGCCCGCCGCGGTGGCGCTCGAACACTCCCTGGCCGCCCTGCGGCGCAAGGGCGCCGAGGCCGTCGGTCACATCATCGAGGACCACCCCCTCGACCACCTGAAGACCGTCGTCGACGAAACCGGTGCCGACGAGGTGATCGTCCTGACCGCCCCGCACTACGTGGAGGAGTTCTTCCACCGGGACTGGGCCTCCCGGGCGCGGCACAAGGTCGGGGTTCCGGTGCTCAAGCTCTTCGCCCACAACGAATAGGCTGGGGCGGCACAGCCCCCGCACCTCTCGACCCTGGAGCGACCTGAATGAAGCCCGGCCTGCCGACCGCGATGGAACGGCCCCACTTCATCGGCATCGGCGGCGCCGGCATGTCCGGCATCGCGAAGATCCTCGCCCAGCGCGGCGCGCGGGTGGCCGGCAGCGACTCCCGTGACTCCGAGACCGCCGGGGCGCTGCGCGCCCACGGCGCCACGGTGCACATCGGGCACGCCGCCGGCCACCTCGCCGACGACACCAGTTGCGTGGTCGTCTCCAGCGCCATCCGCGCCGACAACCCCGAGCTGGTCCGCGCCGCCGAGCTGGGCGTTCCGGTCGTGCACCGCTCCGACGCCCTCGCCTCGCTCATGGACGGCCTGCGCCCGATCGCCGTCGCCGGTACGCACGGCAAGACCACCACCACCTCGATGCTGGCGGTCTCCCTCTCGGCGCTGGGCCTGGACCCCTCGTACGCCATCGGTGGCGACCTGGACGCGCCCGGCTCCAACGCCCACCACGGCGAGGGCGAGATCTTCGTGGCCGAGGCGGACGAGAGCGACCGCAGCTTCCACAAGTACGCGCCCGAGGTCGCGATCATCCTCAACGCGGAGCTCGACCACCACGCGAACTACGCGTCGATGGAGGAGATCTACGCCTCCTTCGAGACCTTCGTCGCCAAGATCGTCCCCGGTGGCACCCTCGTCGTCGCGCACGGCCAGGACGGCGCCGCCGAGATCGCCCGCCGGGTCGCGGGCAGGGAGGGTCTGAACGTCGTCACGTACGGCGAGGAGGACGACGCCGACGTCCGGATCACCAAGATCACCCCGCGCGGTCTGACCAGCGAGGTCACCGTCGTGCTCCAGGGCCGGATGCTCACCTTCACCGTCTCCGTGCCCGGCCGTCACTACGCGCACAACGCCGTGGCCGCCCTGGCCGCCGGTGTCGCCCTCGGCATCCCGGCGCACAACCTCGCCTCCGCCCTCGGCAAGTACACCGGCGTCAAGCGCCGCCTCCAGCTCAAGGGCGAGGCGGCCGGCGTCCAGGTCATCGACTCCTACGCGCACCACCCCACCGAGATGACCGCCGACCTGGAGGCCATCCGCGGGGCCGCCGGGGACGCGCGCATCCTGGTCGTCTTCCAGCCGCACCTCTTCTCCCGCACCCAGGAGCTGGGCAAGGAGATGGGCGCCGCCCTCACGCTGGCCGACGCCTCCGTGGTCCTCGACATCTACCCGGCCCGCGAGGACCCGATCCCCGGGATCACCAGCGAGATCATCATCACCGCGGCCCGCGCGGCCGGCGCCGACGTCAGCGCCGAGCACGAGAAGGAGGACGTCGCCGACGTCATCGCGGGAATGGCCAAGCCCGGTGATCTCGTTCTCACCATGGGCGCCGGCGACGTCACGGACCTGGGACCCCAGATCCTCGCCCGCCTGTCGAACTGAGGGAGCGGGAACGTCATGGCGTACGAGGTCCAGAAGACGGACGAGCAGTGGCAGGCCGAACTGACTCCGTCCGAGTACCAGGTGCTGCGCCTGGCGGGCACCGAGCCGGCCTTCCGCGGTGAGTACACCGACACCAAGACCGAGGGCGTCTACTCCTGCCGGGGCTGCGGCGCCGAGCTGTTCCGCTCCTCGGAGAAGTTCGAGTCGCACTGCGGCTGGCCGTCCTTCTTCGACCCGAAGGACACCGACGCCGTCGAGCTGATCGCCGACACCTCGCACGGCATGGTCCGCACCGAGGTCCGCTGCGCGAGCTGCGGCTCCCACCTCGGTCACGTGTTCGAAGGTGAGGGGTACCCGACCCCCACCGACCAGCGGTACTGCATCAACAGCATCTCCCTGCGGCTCACCCCCGCCGAGAGCTGAGCCGGTCCTCCAGGGCCCGCGCCGGGGCCCAGCCCCGGGCGCGGGCCCTGCCCACATCCGGCACCACCGGCCGGGACGGCCGACCCACCGCGTAAGGGCTGAGGTCCGGCCCGGCCCCGGCCCGGCCGCGTAACGGCCGAGGCCCGGCTCGCCCCCAGCAGACCGCGCCGCCGCCTACGCTGCCCGCGCCCGCTACGGGTCACCGGCAGCGCAGCGTCCCCGGCCGGGCCCGTGCCGACAGCCGCCCACCGCGCCCGGTACGGGCCATCGGCAGCGCAGCGTCCCCGGCCGGGCCCGTGCCGACGGCGGCCGCCCGCGCCCCCGTACGAGCCACCGTCAGCGGCAGCGCCCCCGCCCGGACCCGCGTCGGCGCCTCGCCCGCCGCCTTGACCCGGCCGTACGCGTTCAGCCGCCCCGTACGCGGATGGCCCTCGCCGGCCGTCCCCCGGGCCCCGCGCGGGTCGTACACGCCAGCACTGCTCATCCACACCACCCGCCGCCCCGCCGCCGCGTCCACCATGCCGCCTGGCCCGATCCTGAGCACGGATCCTCAACTCCCGCTGCCGCGCGCCGAGTAGGCGACCCCGCGTCCGCCCTCCGGTGAGGCGGCTCGCAGGGCTTTCGTACGGGCGCGGGTCCCCGTACCGTGCCGGTGCCTGCCCGACCACACCTCCGGTTCAGCGCCCCCCGCGCCCCACCCGCTCCGCGCCCGCCGGGCGTTCGCCCGTTGTACGGCCCCCCGACAGACGGGGATCCCCGTTCGGTACCCCGGGACCGCTGTCCTTGGGGCGCCCCTCGGCTCCCCCTTCCCCCCAGAGGTCGTCACCCATGGCTGAGCTCAACCGACGCAGGTTCCTCCAGATCGCGGGCGGCACCGCCGCGGCCGCGATGCTCAACGAGAGCATCGCCCGGGCCGCCGCCATTCCCGCGCAGGGCACCACCGGCACGATCCAGGACATCGAGCACATCGTCGTGCTGATGCAGGAGAACCGGTCCTTCGACCAGTACTTCGGCACCATGAAGGGCGTGCGCGGCTTCGGAGACCCGCGCCCGGTGCTCCAGGACAACGGCAAGCCGGTCTTCTACCAGTCCAACGGGACGAAGGACATCCTCCCCTTCCACCCGCAGGTCAACGACCTGGGCATGCAGTTCGTCGAGGGCCTCAACCACGACTGGGCCGGCGGCCACCAGGCCTACAACAACGGCAAGTACGACAAGTGGGTCCCGGCCAAGACCACCACGACCATGTCGTACATGACGCGGAACGACATCCCGTTCCACTACGCCCTCGCCGACGCCTTCACCGTCTGCGACGCCTACCACTGCTCCTTCATCGGCGCCACCGACCCGAACCGCTACTACCTCTGGTCCGGCCACACGGGCAACGACGGCACCGGCGGCGGCCCCGTCCTCGGCAACCAGGAAGCCGGCTACGGCTGGAAGACCTACCCCGAGCGCCTGGAGGCGGCCGGGGTCTCCTGGAAGGTCTACCAGGACATCGGCGACGGCCTGAACGCCGCGGGCGGCTGGGGCTGGATCGGCGACGCCTTCCGCGGCAACTACGGCGACAACTCGCTGCTCTACTTCAACAGCTACCGCAACGCCCAGCCCGGCAGCGCCCTCTACGAGAAGGCCCGTACGGGAACCAACGCCAAGGCCGGCGAGAGCTACTTCGCCAAGCTGCGCGCGGACGTCGTGGGCGGCACCCTGCCCCAGGTGTCGTGGATCGCCGCGCCGGAGGCCTTCAGCGAACACCCGAACTGGCCGGTCAACTTCGGCGCCTGGTACATCTCCCAGGTCCTGGACGCGCTCACCGCCAACCCGGCGGTGTGGGCGAAGACGGCCTTCTTCATCACCTACGACGAGAACGACGGCTTCTTCGACCACGTCGTGCCCCCGTACCCGCCCACCTCCGCCGCCTGGGGCCTGTCCACGGCGGACGTCACCCGCGACCTCTACGCCGGGGGCGGCGGCTACGCGGCCGGCCCCTACGGCCTCGGCCCGCGCGTCCCGATGATCGTCGTCTCGCCCTGGAGCAAGGGCGGTTACGTCTGCTCCGAGACCTTCGACCACACCTCGGTGATCCGCTTCATGGAGCAGCGCTTCGGCGTCCAGGAGCCCAACATCTCGCCCTGGCGCCGCGCCGTCTGCGGCGACCTGACCTCGGCCTTCGACTTCAGCCGCGCCGACGCCTCCCCGGCCGCGCTGCCCTCCACGGCCGGCTACGTACCGCCGGACCACAACGCGCACCCGTCCTACCACCCGGTCCCGCCGGCCACCGGCAGCCTGCCCGCACAGGAGGCGGGCTCCAAGCCGACCCGCGCCCTGCGCTACTCCCCGTACGTGGACGGCAAGGCCACCACCTCCACCGCCAAGTTCACCCTCACCTTCTCCGCCGGCCCCTCCCTCGGCGCCCACTTCCACAGCACCTCGGGCAACCGCACCGACGGCCCCTGGCCCTACACCGTCGAGGCGGGCAAGACCCTCTCCGACACCTGGAGCACCAGCACCTCGACCGGCAACCAGATCGACCTCACGGTCTGGGGCCCCAACGGCTTCCTGCGCACCTGGAAGGGCCCGACGAAGAAGGCCGGCCCCGAGGTCACGGCCCGCCACGTGGACGCCACCGGCAACCTGGCGCTCACCCTCACCAACGCCGGCACGGCCGCGGTCAACCTCACGGTGACCAACGCCTACGGCGGCGCCCCCCAGACCTTCAAGGTCAACGCGGGGGCCACCGTCACCACCACCGTCGACCTCCGCGCGACCGGCCGCTGGTACGACGTCAAGGTGGTCTCCGACGCCGACGCCACCTTCCTGCGCCGCTTCGCCGGCCACGTCGAGACGGGCGCCCCGGGCGTCTCCGATCCCGCCCTCAAGACCGCCTGACCGGAAACGCCCGTGGGGGCTACGAGGAGAACCTCGTAGCCCCCACGGGACCGAAGGGTGAGTGACGGGACTTGAACCCGCGGCCACCTGGACCACAACCAGGTGCTCTACCAGCTGAGCTACACCCACCACGAGGGGCGGCGGACCGCCCGTCGTCGTGCACGCACAGCATAGCCGATCGCCGGGGTGCTCCCGCGACGGGTTATCCGGCCGACCGGACGCCGGCCAGGGTGGCGGCGAGCCTGGCCAGCAGGCTGTCCGCGCGGCGGGCGGCGCGCGCCACGGCCGCCTCGGCCAGCGCCCGGACCACCGGGTGCGGCCGGCTCCCGTCCCCGGCAAGCTCCGGCTGGAACAGGGTGGCCAGGAAGAAGGGGTGGCCGGGCAGCTCCACGATCCGCACCTGCCCGTCCTCGTCGTGCCCCGACAGCCGCAGCCCGTGCGCGGTGAGCGCCGGGAGGTGTCCGGACGCCGGGCCGTAGACGCAGTGGTAGCGCTCCAGCGACCGCTCGGCGCCCAGCGCGGACTCGGCGAGCGAGCCGGGCTCGGCCCGGACGAGGCCCTCGTGCCCGACCAGCGAGCAGGCCAGCGGCGCGATCAGGGGGTCCGCCGCCCCGGGGTCGTTCTCGGCGTGCGCCATCCCCGTCAGGCCGCACGCGTTGCGGGCGAACTCCAGCAGGGCGTGCTGAAAGCCGCCGCAGGTGCCGAGGAAGGGGATCGCCTCCTCCCGGGCCACCCGGATCGCGGCGAGCGCCCCGGCCTCGCTCGCGTACGGGCTGCCGGGCAGCACCCACACGGCGTCGAAGCGGGCCAGCGTCCCGTCCGCCGCCGCGTCGGCCGCCTCCGCCGTCGGGATCCAGCAGGCGTCGAGGACGAGACCGTCGCGCACCTCCAGTGCCTCCAGCAGGAGCGGGATCCGGGTGTGCGACTTCACGTGCGGGGAGCGGTCGCCGACGAGGGCGATCCGGGCGACGGTGGCGGTGCCGGCCGGGGCCGCAGTGGGGGACGAGGCGGCGGCGGTGTACGAGGGGACGGCGGTGGCGGCGCGCGGGGCGGTGGTGGTCATGTGGATCATCCTGGAGCCCGGCCCCACTTCAGCGCCAACGATTGTTCCTGCACCCTCCATAAGCGATCCTGATGAGCCTGAGACCCTGGGATCATGGACCCCCACCTCCTGCGCACCTTCACCGCCGTCGCCCGGCTCTCCTCCTTCTCCGCCGCCGCCCGCGAACTCGGCTACACCCAGTCCGCCGTCTCCCAGCACATCGCCGCCCTCGAAGCCGACCTGCGCGCCGAGCTGCTCACCCGGCGGCCCGTCGCGCCCACCCCCGCCGGGGCCCGGCTGCTGGAACACGCCGGCCCGCTGCTGCTGCGCCTCGACGCCGCCCGCGCCGACGTGCTGCGGCTGGCCGCCGCACCGCCCGGCCGGGTCACCCTCGCCGCCTCCCCGCTCGCCATCGGCCCCCGGCTGCTCGCCGCGCTCCCCGCCACCGGAGTCACGCTGCGGATCCTGCCCCCCGACGCCGTGCCCGCCGCCGTCGCCGCCGGGGACTGCGACCTCGGCCTCGTCGACGGCCCGGCCGCCCCCAGCGACCCCCTGCGGCTGCCCGACGTGGCCCCGCTGCGGGTGACCGGCATCGGCGAGGAGGAGCTGGCCGTCCTGCTCCCGGCCGGGCACCCCTTCGCCGGCCGGGACTCCGTCCGGCTCGACGACCTCGCCGACGCCCGCTGGCTCGACGCCCCCGACCTCGGCCTGCCGCTCACCGCCGGCCGCCGTGCCCTGCGCTACGAGGGCACCGACCTGCGGGCCCTGTGCGCCCTCGCGGCCGCCGGCCACGGCCTCGCGCTGCTGCCCCGACGCGTCGCCGAAGCCGCCGGCGCGGGGGTCTGCGTACCGCTCGCCGCACCGCGCCTGGTGCACCGTACGGAACTCCTCGCCCCCGCCACCCTGTCCGGCGCGGCCGCTGCGCTCGCCACCCGCCTCGGGGCAGGATCCCCCGTATGACCGACACTCCCGGCCCCGTCCACGCCGACCCCGCCCCCTTCACCACCGCCGACTACGCCGCCCGGATGGCCGGCGCCGCCCGCGCCGCCGCCGAGGCCGGGCTCGCCGGGCTGCTCATCGCCCCCGGGCCCGACCTCACCCACCTCACCGGATACCGGCCCGTCGACACCGAGCGGCTCACCCTGCTCGTCCTCACCCCCGACCGCGAACCGGTCCTCGTCGTCCCCGCCCTGGAAGCCCCCGACGCCGCCAAGGCGCCCGGCGCGGGCGCGCTGACCCTGCGGGACTGGGCCGACGGGAAGGACCCGTACGGGATCACCGCCCCGCTCCTCGCCGCCGGCGGCCGCTTCGGCGTCAGCGACAACACCTGGGCCCTGCACCTCCTCGGCCTGCAACGCCAGACGCCGGACACCGCCTACGCCCCCCTCACCGAGGCGCTGCCCCTGCTGCGCGCCGTCAAGGACGAACGGGAACTGGCCCGGCTCGCCGCCGCCGGGGAGGCCGCCGACGCCGCCTACGCCCAGATTCTGCACGTCCCCTTCGCCGGCCGCCGCGAGAGCGACGTCGCCGCCGACCTGGCCGCGCTGCTGCGCGTCCACGGCCACTCCCAGGTCGACTTCACCGTCGTCGGCTCCGGCCCCAACGGCGCCAACCCCCACCACGAGGCCGGCGAACGCGTCATCCGCGACGGCGACATGATCGTCCTCGACTTCGGCGGCCTGAAGCACGGCTACGGATCCGACATCTCCCGCACCGTGCACGTCGGCGAGCCCACCCCCGAGGAACAGCGCGTCCACGACATCGTCCGCGAGGCCCAGCAGGCCGGTGTCGCGGCCGTCCGCCCCGGCGCGCTCTGCCAGGACGTCGACCGGGCCGCCCGGGCGGTGATCACCGAGTTCGGCTACGGGGACCGCTTCATCCACCGCACCGGCCACGGCATCGGCGTCACCACCCACGAACCCCCGTACATGATCGAGGGCGAGGAACAGCCCCTGCTGCCCGGCATGTGCTTCTCCGTCGAGCCGGGCATCTACCTGCCCGGCCGCTTCGGCGTCCGCATCGAGGACATCGTGACCGTCACCGGGGACGGCGGGCGCCGCCTGAACAACGCCCCGCGCGAGCTCGCGATCGTGGAATAGCCGGGCGGCCGGGCGGGCGGTTCTAGTGGCCCAGCACCACCGCCGATTCGCCCGGTACGTGGACCCGCCCGTCCGGACCGGGATGGTCCGCCGGCTCCCAGGCGGCCAGCACCCGCACCCCGTTGCGGCCCAGCGCGATCGTCACCGGCTCCGGCGAGAAGTTGACCACCACCCGGACATCACCCCGCCGGAACGTCACCCAGCGCCGCTCCTCGTCGTGCGCGACCCGTACCGCCGCCAGGTCCGGGTCGCGCAGGTCCGGCTGCGACCGGCGCAGCGCCACCAGCGTCCGGTACCAGTCCAGCAGCCGGGCGTGCCCCGGCGCCTGCGGCTCCGACCAGTCCAGACAGGACCGGTCCCGGGTCGCCGGGTCCTGCGGGTCCGGGATCTCCTCGGCCTTCCAGCCGTGCTCCGCGAACTCCCTGCGCCGGCCCGTCCGCACCGCCTCCGCGAGCTCCGGGTCCTGGTGGTCGGTGAAGTACTGCCAGGGCGTGCCGGCCCCCCACTCCTCGCCCATGAACAGCATCGGCACGAACGGCCCGGTCAGCGTCAGCGCCGCCGCGCAGGCCAGCAGGCCGGGGGAGAGGGAGGAAGAGAGCCGGTCGCCCAGCGCCCGGTTGCCGATCTGGTCGTGGGTCTGGGAGTAGCCGAGGAAACGGTGCGCGGGCGTGCGCCGCCGGTCCACCGGGCGGCCGTGGGTGCGGCCCCGGAAGGAGGACCAGGTGCCGTCGTGGAAGAACGCCCGGGTCAGCGTCTTGGCCAGGGCCCCGAGCGGAGCCGTGGCGAAGTCCGCGTAGTACCCCTGGGATTCCCCGGTCAGCGCACAGTGCAGCGCGTGGTGGAAGTCGTCGTTCCACTGCGCGTGCAGGCCCAGCCCGCCCGCCGTACGGGGCGTGGTCAGCCGGGGGTCGCCCTGGTCCGACTCGGCGATCAGGAACAGCGGCCGGGCCGTCTCCACCGCCAGCTCGTCCACCGCCGCCGCCAGCTCCTCCAGGAAGGTCAGCGCCCGCCCGTCGGCCAGCGCGTGCACCGCGTCCAGCCGCAGCCCGTCGATGCGGTAGTCCCGCAGCCAGGCCAGCGCGCTGCCGATGAGGTACGCGCGGACCTCGTCGGAACCGGGCGCGTCCAGATTCACCGCCGCGCCCCACGGGGTGTGGTGGGTCTCGGTGAAGTACGGCCCGAAGGCGGGCAGGTGGTTCCCGGACGGGCCCAGGTGGTTGTGGACCACGTCCAGCACCACCCCCAGCCCCGCCGCGTGCGCCGCCGCCACGAACCGGGCGAGCCCCGCCGGACCGCCGTACGGCTCGTGCACCGCCCAGGGCGCCACCCCGTCGTACCCCCAGCCGTGCCGCCCGGGGAACGGGCAGACCGGCATCAGCTCCACGTGCGTGACCCCGAGCGCGGTCAGGTGCCCCAGGCGGGCGGCGGCCGCGTCGAAGGTGCCCTCGGGGGTGAAGGTCCCGATGTGCAGCTCGTACAGGACCGCGTCCTGCAACGGGACGCGCGGCCCGGACCCCTCCGGGGTGAGCGGCCCGAAGTCCACCACCGCCGAAGGGCCGTCGGGGCCCTCCGGCAGCCGCCGCCCGCGCGGGTCGGGGCGCGGCACCGGGACATCGCCCAGCAGGAACCCGTACCGGTCGCCGTCGCCGGCCGGGGCCTCGACGGTCCACCAGCCCGCGCGGTCCGGACCCGGATCGGGGGTCATCTCGTAGTCGGTGTCGTTGAGTCGCAAGGCGACCCGACCTGTCAGCGGTGCCCACACCTCGAACTGCACGGACGGTCCCCTCGTCTCAACGGTGTCGTCTCAGGCGGTGTCCAGCATGCGTATCGTGCCCATCATTCCGGGCCCACCGGGGGAGTTCTGGACACTCCGCACCCGACGGGCCGACAATCACCCTGTGACGTCGAGTTTCGAATTCCCCGCCTTCCCCGTCCCACGTGTCTCCGACGCGGAGCGCGAGCGGGCGCTGGGCCGGCTACGGGAGGGCGCGGCGCTCGGGGAGCTGTCGCACGACACCTTCCTGCGCCGCATGGAACTCGCGCTCGTCGCCCGGCGCGCCGAGGACCTGGCCGTCCTCACCGCCGACCTGGAGGCGCGCGGACACGCCGAAAGCCCCTGGACGCACCGGCTGTTCGGCTGGGTCGGCCGGGCTTCCGCCGTGTCCGCCGGAGTACGCCGGGCCTGGCAGGCCGAACGGCTGCCCCGGCTGCTGCTCCCGCACCCCGGCGCCGGCCCGCTGCGCATCGGCCGCGACCCCGGCAACGGCCTGCGGCTCAGCCACGACACCGTCTCGCGGGCCCACGCCGAGCTGACCCTGCGCGACGGCACCTGGATCCTGCGCGACCTCGGCTCGACCAACGGCACCACCGTCAACGGCCGCCGCGTCACGGGCTCGGCGGTGGTCCGCGACGGCGACCAGATCGGCTTCGGCCGCATGACGTTCCGGTTGTCCTCGGGGTGAGGGAGCGGCGGGCCCGGCCGCCCGCCGGTGGGATCGGCCGGGGGCGTGCCCGACTGCCCTCCCGCTGGCCTCCGGCGCGGGACAGCGCGGAGGATGAAGTCCATGAATTCCACGAACTCCGTGAACTCCATGAACCCGACGCCCACCCCGCTCGTGCGCCCCGCCCGTCCCGCCGATCTGCCCCGGCTCGTCGAGCTGATCCACGAGCACATCGCGTACGAGCGCTCCGCTCCGCGCCCGCCCGACCTCGCCGACCGCCTCGGCCCGCTGCTCTTCGCGGGGGAGGCCCGGGTGTGGGTACTGCTCGCCGAGACGCCGGGCGGCGAGGTCGCCGGATACGCCGCCTGCTCGGAGGAACTGTCCTTCTGGGACGCCCGCTCCTACCTCCACCTGGACTGCCTCTACCTCGCGGAGGAGGCCCGCGGCCACGGACTGGGCGCCGCCCTCATGTCCGCCGTGGCCGACCTGGCCCGCGAGTGCGGCCTCGGCCACGTGGAATGGCAGACCCCGGAGTGGAACGAGGGCGCGATCCGCTTCTACGACCGCCTCGGCGCCACCTCCCGCCCCAAGCGCCGGTACGCCTGGCCGGTGGTGTAAGGCGCCACCGGCCAGCCGACCGGGTCAGGCGCCGTCGGTCCCCGCCTTGAGGGCCGAGACGAAGGCGGCGAACGCCCCGGCGGTCAGGTGCAGCACGGGGCCGCCGGGGGTCTTGGAGTCGCGGAGGGGGACGGTGCCTAGGGGGGCGAGGTTGGTGGCGACCTCGACGCAGTTGCCGCCGTTGTTGCTGTACGAGGACTTGAACCAGTGGGGGGAATCGGTCGGGGTCGTCACGGGGTGCCCTTTCGTAACTCGCGGATCATGGCCACAGACGCCGTCTGGGACAGCGCCTCGGCCTGGAGTTGATGGTAGGCCGTCAGCATGGGCAGCACCGATGACGTTTCCCGGTCCAGGTGCCCCTGGGCCTGAGACTCGGCGTAGGCGACTACGGACCGGTCCGGCAGCGTCAGGAGGTTGACCGGCAGGTCGAACGTGCGCCGCTCGCCTATGTCGTACGGTGCCACCTGGAGCATCGTGGCGGGGTGCTCGGCGAACGCCAGTAGCCGCTCCAACTGGGCGTCCATGACCTCGGACCCCCCTACGGGTCGTCGGACGCAGCTCTCGTCCATCACGACGAACACCATGGGCGGACGCGCCCGTTCCAGCGCGGCCTGCCGTTCCGCCAGGAACGAGACGCGCTCGGTGGCCTGCTCGGGGGTGATGGCTCCCCGCCGTACGGCGCTGTCCGCCAGCACGCGCGCGTACCGAGGCGTCTGCAACAGACCTGGAACGATGCCGATCTCGAACAGCCGCAGCTCGACCGCCCGCCCTTCGTGGTTCACGTACTCCGGAAAACCTTCCAGCAAGCTCCCGTGCCGGAGGGTGCGCCACTCGCGCTCGAAGGAACCGGTGCTGCCGGCGGTGCCGAAGGCGGCGTCTGTTTTGCGCGCGAAACGAAGGGTCGGCGGTTTGCGAGCAGTTTCGACCGCCGAGATGTGCTGGCTCGAACATCCCACCCGCAGGGCCAAGTCCTCCTGGTTCCACCCGCGTGCCTCCCTCGACCTGCGCAGTCGCGCGCCGAACGCGGCGGCCGGGCTGCTCTCGGGGCGTAACTCCTTGCGGTTGACCATGGTGCGCTCAACCCTTCCCTCCCCAGCGATTACTTGAAGGGTTCCCCGACTCTAGGCCACGCTGATGCTCCTTGGTAGTGAAACGACTACGGAGAGGAGCGGCGGTGTTCGACGCGAACGCACGCCCACACCCGCACGACCCGCTGGAGCCGGTCCCCACCCCCGGGTGCGGGGTCTGCGAGGCGCTGGCGGAGACCAGGAGGCTCGCCTGGGCGGTGGGCAACGTATCCGCCGTGGCGGTGCAGAACGCCGAGCTGGCCAACCACGCGCAACACGCGGGCGGCGGTGGCGCGGTGAGGGCGGCGTTCCGGTTCGTGGAGCACGTCATGCGGCGCCACCCCTCGGCGGAGACGACGGCCACGGCGCGGTGCCTGCACCCCGACTGCCGGTGGCGCTCCGGCCCGGGCGGGGGCGCCGACGCCTGCTCGGACATGTGCATCGCGCACACCGGCCGCACCGGGCACATGACCTTCGTGAGGGAGTTCTCGGAGGTCGCCGTCGTGGAGCGCGTCCGGTGAGTGGCGACGGCACCTGAGCCGGGCTACAGGCGCTCGTACGTGGCCAGGACCGTACGGACCTGGTGCTCCACCTGCGTGGCCACCGGCACCCAGCGGGCTTGGTAGCGGGCCGCGAACTCCTCGCACCACCCCGTGACGAATCGGTCCAGTCCCGGCGCCGCCGGATGCCCTTGGGCCCGCAGTACGCGGAGCAGCATCGCGGCGGCGCGCAGCGACAGCCGGCGGCCGAAGGCGTCGATGCTGCCGACGGCCGCCGCCGTGGCCTCGGCCGGCGCCCCGGCCCCCGTCCACTCGGCGGCGACCAGGGGGATCAGCCCGAGCGTCCAGTCCACCGCCCGCAGCAGCGCGGCGGTCCCGGCGTCCGTGCCGAGGACGCCGCCGCGCACCCCGGCCACCAGGCCCGAGTCCTCGGTGAGCCGCCGCGCCAGCATCCGCAGCGCGCCCCGGGGGTCCGGGTGCGGGGCGGGGTCGTCCACCAGGTCGGAGGCCCACATCGGCACTTCGACGATGGCGGTGGTTCCCTCGTGGCACCAGGTGCTGAGCCGGGTGTCCTCGGGGTGGAACGCCCCGGCGACCCCTGCCCCCGCGTCGGGCATCACGAAGATCCCGGGCCCGGGGGAGACCCAGCCGGCCGCGTCGGAGGCGCCGGTCTCCACCGGGATGCGGAGCTCGGCGGCCGACTTCGCGAACGGCTCGGCCAGCCCGGGGACGTCCCGGGTCAGCTGCACCCAGGACCCGCCGAGGTCCGTTCCGTGCAGGGAGACCTGGAGGACGGGCCGGAGCTCGGTTATGAGCGCCCTCAGTGCGCGGGTCTCGGGCGGGAGCCGGTCCGGGGAGAGTAAGGACGGTGCCCACTCCGGCTGTTCGGGGCCGGGCGGGCGGAAGAAGTGGCGGTGGTAGTCCAGCAGCGAGTACGGGCGCGGCGTGCGGTGCAGCTCGGCGCCGTCCGGATCGGCACAGAGCAGGAAGTGCCACTCCGCCCCGCCGCCCCCGTCCCGCGCCACACGCCGCGCGAGCTCCAGGGCGGTCGCCCCGCCGACGGGCTCGTTGGCGTGGGCCCCGGCGACGACGAGCACGCGCCGCGCGGCGCCGCCCCCGTCCCGCTCGCCGACGGAGAGCAGCCACAACGGCCGCCCGGCCCGCGAGGAACCGGCCTGACGGAGCCGGGCACGGGCGGGGTGTTCGTCCACGAGCGCCCGGGCGGCGAGGGCGAGCTCGGGCGGGGTGGGGTAGCGCATGTCACGAAGGAGGGTCACACGTGATGCCATGCCCGCCCCGCACGCCCCCTACTGCTCCCCCCGCCCACCAAAACCCCTGGCCAAAGCCTTGGGGAGCCGGGGTGTGCGGGGCCTCAGCGGATCCGGATCAGGGAGGGATTTGGTGATTTCCCGTCCGTCTCATCGTCCTTCCGGGGCAGGACGGCGCGTCAAGGGCGCTCCCTTCGGTCGCGTCGCTTCGCGATGGCCTTCGGCCACCCTTGACCCACCGCCCCACCCCGGAAAAACGAAGACTCCCGGGAAACCCCCAAAAGAACGTTCACGGGGCAGAGAGGCTGTCCTGTCTCCCTCAGCGCTGCGCGACCCCTTCCAGCCCAGGCCCACCAGGACCCAAGATCCGGCCCCTCGCGCTTGCATTCCGGGCCGGGGGCAGCCAGACCACACCAAACGGCGACAGGACCACCGGCACACACCCCCGGAGGCCCTCCACGCATCAGATCGCTCCGTGCTTCGCCCGGCATAGCGTCCGCCGCCCGTCTTGGGGCTGGACATAAGCCGCCCACGGCCGTCATCTGGCTCGACACCCACGCGTCTGCGGCTCGACGACTACGTATGCGACCCATGGGTGGGCAGTTCTCTGCGGTTCTACTGCTTGGTGGGCTGTAAGGACGAAAGAACCGTCGTCTGGTGCAGTCAAGACCACTGTCGGGCGGCGGTCGCGCGCCGGGGCGGCCCTTTCATCACCTTGGGCGGCTTATGTCCAGCCACAGACCGCCGTCGGACGCTATGCCGGGCGAAGTGTGGAGCGACCTGCTGCGCATGGGCCTCTGACGTCGTCGGATGGTGGTCCTGTCGCCGTTTGGTGTGGTCTGGCCGCTCCCGGCCCGGAAAGGGATCGATGCCCGCCCGTGTGCCCGGCCACCCGACCGGGGGCGCTCGAAGGTCGCTGACACGGCAGGGGCATCGGTACTGCCCCGTGAACGTTCTTTTGGGGGTTTCCCGGGAGTCTTCGTTTTTCCGGGGTGGGGCGGTGGGTCAAGGGTGGCCGAAGGCCATCGCGAAGCGACGCGACCGAAGGGAGCGCCCTTGACGCGCCGTCCTGCCCCGGAAGGACGATGAGACGGACGGGAAATCACCAAATCCTTCTCTGATGCGGACCGGCTGAGGCCCCGCCCCCCTACCCCCGCACCAGCGCCACCGCCCACCCCCCGCCCAGCAGCTCCGCCACCGGGACCTGGCCCTCGTACGGGGTGTCGGTGGCCGGGGTGGGGCCCCATGCCCGGTGCCAGCGGCCGGGTGGGAGGGTGAGGGTGGTGTGCTGCCAGCCGCCCGACTCCGCCAGGCGGTGGGAGAGGCGGGTGGCTACCGCCACGAGGTCGGGGGAGCGGGTGTAGGCCAGGCAATGGGCGGCCGCCGGGCCCGAGGCCGTCAGGGGGGTGTAGCCGGTGAAGAGGGCCGGGCGGTCGCGGCGCAGCCTGAGCAGGGCCGCCGTCAGCGCCAGCTTCTCCGCCGCGAGGCCCTCCGGGGCGGTGCCCGCGTCGAGGGCGGCCAGGGCCTCGTGCGGGAACCGCACCGGGCGGCGGTTGTCCGGGTCCACCAGCGTCCGGTACTCGGTCTCCGAGCCCTGGTAGACCTCCGGCACCCCCGGCATCGTCAGGTGCAGCAGGGTCATGCCGAGGACGTTGGCGCGGGCCGCCTCCGCCAGCTCCGGCGGCAGCTCCGCCGCCTCCTCGGGCACCAGCTTCGCGATGCCGGCCTCGTACGCCTCGTCGGGGTCGGTCCACGAGGTACGCAGTCCCGCCTCCCGGGCGGCCTTCAGCAGGGCCGCCGCCAGCCGGGGCTCCCGCTCGGGGGCGTCTCCGAGGCCGAGCGCGCTCTGCCGGGCCACCCACCCCAGCTGGGGGTCGTCGCCCGCCACCGGGCCCATGGCCTCCGGGGCCTGGGACAGCACCGCGATCCGTGCCCGTACGTCCGCGCTCCGCTTCGTGTCGTGCGTGGACAGCACCGTCCCCGAGGCGGGCCAGTCCCGCTCCTGCGCGGCGCAGTACGCGTGGAACTCCGCCACCGGCACCGCCGGGTCCTCGGGCGCCCCGCCGACCTCGGTGGCCGACAGCAGTGGCGCCCAGCGGTAGAAGGCCCGGTCCTCCAGGGACTTGGCGCGCAGGGCCGCCGAGGTCTGGGCGAAGCGCGCCCCGAACGCCGGGTCCCGCGCGATGAGTTCGCGTACGGCCTCCACCCCCGCGACCCCCCGCGCCGACTCGGCGACCTCGCCCCCCGGGTAGGGGCGGTAGACGGGATAGTCGATCAGCAACTCCCGGAGTGGTTCGGCCAGTTCCGGGCCCGCCATCCGCTCCAGCGTGGACAGTTCGGCGGCCAGGTCGACCGTCAGGACCTCCCGGGCCGCCGTCGCGGCCGTCTCCTCCCAGCGGGGCAGGCCGGTGGCCGCCGCGTGGGCCCGGGCCAGCTCCGCCGTGCCCGCCGGGTCGGTGAACACCCCGTCGACCCGGTGCAGCGCGTCGTACCCGGTGGTGCCCGCCACCGGCCAGGCGGGGGACAGCCGCTCCCGGCGGGCGAGGATCTTCTCCACCACCACCCAGCAGCGGCCGCCGACCGCCGACCGCAGCCGCCGCAGGTACCCCTCGGGGTCCGCGAGCCCGTCCACGTGGTCGATCCGCAGCCCCTCCAGCACCCCGTCCCGTACCAGCTCCAAGACCTTCGCGTGGGTGGCGGCGAAGACGGCCGGGTCCTCCACCCGGACGCCGATCAGGTCGGAAATGGTGAAGAAGCGGCGGTAGTTGAGGGCGGTGCGCGCCTCCCGCCAGCAGGCCGGCCGGTAGTACTGCGCGGCCAGCAGCTCGGGCATCGGCAGTCCGGCCGTGCCGGCCCGCAGCGGGAACTCCCGCTCCTCGTAGCGCAGCACCTCGCCGTCGACGCGGTATCCGGCGGGGTCGGCCGGTTCGGCGAGGACCGGGAGCAGCAGCTGTCCGCCGCCCCCCTCCCAGTCGATGTCGAACCAGCGGGCGTAAGGGGACCGCGGCCCCTCCCGCAGCACCTCCCAGAGGGGGCCGTTGAGCCGCAGCGGGTCGGGTACGGCCATGTGGTTCGGCACGATGTCGAGGACCAGCCCCAGCCCGTGCGCCCGTGCGGTCGCGGCCAGCTCGCGCAGCCCCGCCTCGCCGCCCAGCTCGGTGCGGACCCGCGCGTGGTCGGTGACGTCGTAGCCGTGCGCCGAGCCGGGCACGGCTTCCAGCGCGGGCGAGAGGTGCAGGTGGGACACGCCGAGCGAGGCGAGGTACGGTACGGCTGCCCCGGCCGCGGCGAACGGGAACGCGGGCCCCAGCTGGAGCCGGTAGGTCGACGTGGGGACGACGGGGTCCGGAACGGGAGAGTCCGAGGGTTCCGGGTGACTGCTCGCAGGCTGCAGGCTCATGAGAACGTACGTACCCAGCCCTGGCGATTGTGTGCCCTCGCCCCATGCATCCGGGTGACATCGGCGCATCGACGCGGCGTCGACGTGCATCGACGTGCATCGACGCGCGTCGACGCCATCGACGTCGATCAAGTGACCGAAGGCCGCGACGGCGCGGCGTGCCCCCCTCGGCGCGGCACCCCCCCCACGCCCACGGCGGCGGCCCCCACGAGGCCGCCGCCGTCCACGCCGCTGTGTACCCCGCCGCCTACGCCGGGCGCTGGAGCACCACCAGGCACCGGCCCGTCAGGTGCACCTCGTCCCCGGCCGCGTACTGCGGTCCGGTGTCGGGGGGCATGACGTCCGGCCGGGCGGTGTTCACGATCAGCCGCCACCGCGCCCCGTGGCCCGCCGGGATGGTGAACTCCTGCGGCTCGGGGTCCGCGTTGAACATCAGCAGGAACGAGTCGTCCGTGATCCGCTCCCCGCGCGGTCCGGGCTCGGAGATCGCCTCCCCGTTGAGGAACACCGTCAGCGCCCGCGCGTGCTGCGCCTGCCAGTCCCGGGCCCGCATCTCCTCCCCCTGCGGGGTGAACCAGGCGATGTCCGACAGCTCGTCGTGCGTGCCCTCCACCGGCCGCCCGTGGAAGAACCGGCGCCGCCGGAAGACCGGGTGGTCACGGCGCAGCCAGACCATCTGCCGGGTGAACTCCAGCAGGCTGGGCGGCGGTTTGCCGGGCTCCGGCCAGGTCAGCCACGAGAGCTCGTTGTCCTGGCAGTAGGCGTTGTTGTTGCCGCCCTGCGAGCGCGCGAACTCGTCGCCGTGGCTGAGCATCGGCACGCCCTGCGACAGCATCAGGGTGGCGGTGAAGTTCCGCATCTGGCGCTCGCGCAGCTCCAGCACCTCCGGGTCCTCGGTCGGGCCCTCGACCCCGCAGTTCCAGGACCGGTTGTGGGTCTCGCCGTCCCGGTTGCCCTCCCGGTTGGCCTCGTTGTGCTTCTCGTCGTACGAGACGAGGTCGTTCAGGGTGAAACCGTCGTGGCAGGTGGTGAAGTTGATGGAGGCCAGCGGCCTGCGGCCGTCGTCCTGGTACAGGTCGGACGAGCCCGTCAGCCGGCCCGCGAACTCCGCCAGGGTGCGCGGCTCCCCGCGCCACAGGTCCCGTACGGTGTCGCGGTACTTGCCGTTCCACTCGGTCCACAGCGGCGGGAAGTTGCCCACCTGGTAGCCGCCCTCGCCCAGGTCCCAGGGCTCCGCGATCAGTTTGACCTGGCTGACCACCGGATCCTGCTGCACCAGGTCGAAGAACGAGGACAGCCGGTCGACCTCGTGGAACTGCCGGGCGAGGGTCGCGGCGAGGTCGAAGCGGAAGCCGTCCACGTGCATCTCGGTGACCCAGTAGCGCAGCGAGTCCATGATCAGCTGGAGGACGTGCGGGGACCGCATCAGCAGCGAGTTCCCGGTGCCGGTGGTGTCCATGTAGTGCCGGGGGTCGTCGGCGAGCCGGTAGTACGAGGCGTTGTCCAGTCCGCGGAAGGACAGCGTCGGCCCCAGGTGGTTGCCCTCGGCGGTGTGGTTGTAGACCACGTCGAGGATCACCTCGATCCCGGCCTCGTGCAGCGCCCGCACCGCCGACTTGAACTCCAGCACCTGCTGTCCCCGGTCGCCCGAGGCGTAGCCGTTGTGCGGGGCGAAGAAGCCGATGGTGTTGTAGCCCCAGTAGTTGCTGAGTCCGTCGTTGGCCAGGCGGTGGTCGTTGACGAACTGGTGCACCGGCATCAGTTCCAGCGCCGTCACCCCGAGCTTGGTGAGGTGCCCGATCACCGCCGGGTGCGCGAGCGCCCCGTAGGTGCCCCGCAGCTCCTCGGGGAGCTCGGGATGGCGCATGGTCAGGCCCTTGACGTGGGCTTCGTAGAGCACGGTGTGGTGGTACTCGTGGCCCGGCGGGCGGTCGTTGGCCCAGTCGAAGTACGGGTTCACCACGACCGAGCTCATCGTGCGCGGCGCGGAGTCGAGGTCGTTGCGCGAGTCGGGGCGGCCGAAGTGGTAGCCGTACACCTCCTCGCCCCAGTCGACCTTGCCGCTGATGGCCCGCGCGTACGGGTCCAGCAGCAGCTTCGCCGCGTTGCAGCGCAGCCCGCGCTCGGGCTCGTACGGGCCGTGCACCCGGAACCCGTAGCGCTGGCCCGGCATGATGCCGGGCAGGTAGGCGTGGCGCACGAAGGCGTCGGTCTCGCGCAGTTCGATGGCGGTCTCGGAGCCGTCGTCGTGCAGGAGGCACAGCTCGACGCGCTCCGCGACCTCCGAGTACACGGCGAAGTTGGTTCCGGCGCCGTCGTACGTGGCACCCAGTGGATACGTCTGTCCCGGCCAGACCTGCATAGCTGACTCTTCCCATCCTGGTCCGGCTGCTGCGGCATCGGTCACCCCACCAGATCTTCCCCGAAAGACGCCCCGCACGCGCGGACTTGGGATGCTCCTGACGGGTGACCCGGAGAGCTGACGGTCGGGTCAACCGACTGTCGGGGCATCACATAATGGGTCGGCGGACGGCCGGACCAGGGGGCACGGGTCACCTGGGGGCCGCTTCGGGCTGCGTCGGGCCGTGCGCGCGGAGTACCCTTCCGTGATCACTGGAGACGGGCGTCCAGACGCAGAAGGCGGTGCACGGGTGAGCTCGGGAGGTCTGGAGCTGCCCCCTGGTGACAGCGGTCACGAGGGCGGCCCGGCGGACGGCCCAGGGGGCGGCGCGGGCGCGGTGGCCGCCGGGGCGGTGTCACTGGCCCCGCCGGAGGCCGGTGACGTACGGGCCGGGGCCGAGCTGGACTGGGGCGCGGACGCCTGGAGCGAGGTCCGTACGCGGGCCCAGCGCGCGGGCCGGGCCTACATCTGGCTGAACCTCATCGAGCAGCGGCTGCGCTCGGTGGTCGGCGCGGTGCTGCGGCCCGTCTACGAGCCGGTGCACGGCGGCGACGACTGGGTGGTGGCCGCGGCCGGGCCGGCCGGGCAGGAGTGGGTGCAGCGGGCGGTGGCCGTGCGCGAGGTCAGCCGGCGCAAGGGCTACCTCCTCGACCCGGCCGACGACAACGTGCTGAGCTTCCTGACGCTGCCGCAGCTGCGCGAGCTGATGGTCCAGCACTGGCCCTGCTTCGAGCCGTACTTCGACGACCGGCGGGAGATCGAGCTGGCCCTCGACGAGCTGGAGGTCACCCGCAACGTGGTCTCCCGCAACCGGGCGCTGTCGCGGCCGGTGCTGGAGCAGGCCGAGCGCGCCTCGGCGCGGCTGCTGGAGGTGCTGGGCGCCGGGGCGGGCAGTCCCGCCGCGGACCGGCTGCCGATCGACGCGGTGGAGGACCTGGTCGGGGACCGGTACGCGGACGTGATCTCGGTCCATCCCGACCGGGTGCGGCTCCAGCGGATGCTGCCGGCCGAGGACCTGTTCGGAGGTGCGCGGCGGCTCGACGCCATCGGCATAGGCCTGAACCTGCTGGTGCAGAACTTCTCCGGCCGAAGACTGGTCCGGCTGACGGAGTCGGGCTGCCGGGTGCGGCTGCTGTTCCTGAACCCGGCGAGCAGCGCGGTCAAGCGGCGCGAGCGCGAGCTGGGGCTGCGCAAGGGGGAGCTGAGCCGGTCGGTGGAGATGAACATCCTGCACGTGCGGCGGGTGCGGGCGGGGCTGCGGGACCCCTCGCGGTTCGACATCCACGTCTTCGACGAGACGCCGCGCTTCACCGCCTACCTGGTGGAGGGGGAGTCCTCGGGGATCGCGGTGGTGCAGTCGTACCTGCGCCGGGCCCGTGGGATGGAGGCGCCGGTGCTGGTGCTGCGCGGGGGCGGGCGGGGGACGGCGAGGGACGCCGACCACGGCTTGTTCCCGACGTACCGGGAGGAGTTCGAGTCGGTGTGGGAGGACTCCCGGCCGGTGTCCTGAACCCTCCCCGACGGGCGCCCGCGCGGTCCGGGAGCGGGCCCACGGGCCCCGGCGGCGGGTGTGTCAGTGGCGCGTGGCAGGCTGAAACGCGTTGACCGATATACGGGGGAGGGCACGTCATGCGGACGTGGCACGGGGGAGCGCGGCGAGCGGCGGCGCGTACCGGTACGAGTACGAGGGGCCCGGGGGCGCTGGGCGCGGGGGGTGCGCGATGAGCTGGATCAGCGGGCCGCTGGCCGCCTTCGACCTGGAGACCACGGGGACGGACGTGGAGAGCGACCGCATCGTCACGGCGGCGGTCGTCCGGCTGGATCCGGACGGCGCGGTCTCGCGGGAGCGCACCTGGCTGCTCGATCCCGGCGTGGAGATACCAGAGCAGGCGTCCGCGATCCACGGCATCTCGACGGAGCACGCACGGGCGCACGGGGTACCGGCCGCCGAGGCCGTCGAGGAGATCGCGCGTGCGGTCGCCGACGGGCTGGGCGCGGGGCGGCCGCTGGTGGTGATGAACGCGCGCTACGACCTGTCCCTGCTCGACCGCGAGTGCCGGCGCCACGGGGTGGCGTCGCTGAGCGAGCGGCTCGGCGGGGTGCCGTCGCCGGTCATCGATCCGCTGGTGATCGACAAGCACGTGGACAAGTACCGCAAGGGCAAGCGGGCCCTGCACGCGCTGTGCGCGCACTACGGGGTCTCCCTCGACGACGCGCACGACGCCCGCGCGGACGCGGTGGCCGCCGCCCGGGTGGTGCGCAGCCTCGGCGAGCGGCACGGTCCCGTCGCCCGGATGCCGCTCGCGGACCTGCACGCCCTCCAGGTACGGGCGGCCGCCGAACAGTCCGTCTCGCTCCAGGCCTATCTGCGGCGCACCACGGACCCGTCGGCGGTCGTGGAACCGTCCTGGCCGCTGATACCCCGCAGCCGCTGATCCTTCGCGGCCGGTGACCCGGCGGCCGGTGTGCGGGCCGGCCTAGAAGGGGTGCCAGCGCGTCGCGGTGTCCCCTTCGCGCAGGGAGGTCACGCGGCGGCGGAACTCGGCCAGGGCGGCCGGGTTGGCGGGGGCGTGCTGGGCGACCCAGGCGCAGCTGGCCGTTTCGCGGGCGCCGCGCAGGACCGCGCAGCCCTCCCACTCCCGTACGTCCCATCCGTAGGCGGTGGTGAACTCCTCGTAGGCCGCCGGGGGGAGCCCGTACCGGTCGCGGGACAGCGCCATCACCACCAGGTCGTGTTCCCGCAGGTCGGCGGAGACGGTCTCCAGGTCGACCAGCACCGGCCCGTCCGGACCGACGTGGACGTTGCGGGGCAGGGCGTCCCCGTGGATGGCGCCCGGAGGAAGGTGCGGGGTGAGGCCGGCGACCTCGTCGGCGTAGGCGTCGCGCCGGGCCCGCAGGTACGCCGCGTCCTCGGGGTCGACGGCCGCGCCGGCCAGCCGGAGCCAGCGTTCGACCCCGCCGAGGAGGTCCCGCGCGGGCAGCGCGAACGGCGGGGCGGGCAGCGCGTGCAGCGGGCTGAGCAGGGCCGCGAGGTCGGCGGGAGCCGCCGGGCGGACCGCGTCGGGCAGCCGGTGCCACAGGGTCAGGGGGTGGCCGTCCACCAGCCGGGGTTCCGGCTCGGCCGCGCGCACCGCCGGGACGCCGGTGGCGCGGAGCCAGTCCGCGACGGCCAGTTCCCGTGCGGCCCGCTCCAGCAGCCCGGCCTCCCGGCCCACTTTGACGACCAGTCCGGCGACGGCGAAGACGGCGTTCTCGCCGAAGGAGAGCAGTTCGGCCGGTCCCCGCAGGCCCGCCCGCGTCAGTACGTCCCTGGCCCGTGCCTCGTCCATGCCGTCCCGCCCGCCCTCTCGCGCCGCCGTGTGCTGTCGTACCGCCGGAAAGTCTCCCATCCCCGGGTGAGCCGTAAATCCGTTGTACGAGACGTATCGTCTCGCTAGGGTGGCGCCATGAGCGCATCGGACCAGCCCGCCACGCCCGTCCAGCCCGCCAAGCCTGCCCACATCGCCATGTTCTCCATCGCCGCCGCCGGCCACGTGCACCCCAGCCTGGAGGTCATCAGGGAACTCGTCGCCCGCGGCCACCGCGTCAGCTACGCCGTTCCCCCCGGCTACGCCGAGAAGGTCGCCGCGACCGGCGCCACCCCGGTGATCTGGAACTCCACCCTGCCCACCGACGACGACCCGGCCGCCTGGGGCACCGAACTCATCGACCACGTCGAACTCTTCCTCCACGACGCGATGCAGGCGCTCCCGCAGCTCACGGCCGCCTTCGCGGGCGACGAGCCGGACCTCGTCCTGCACGACATCACCGCCTACCCGGCGATCGTCCTCGCCCACCGCTGGGGCGTCCCCGCGATCTCGCTCTCCCCGAACCTCGTGGCCTGGACCGGCCACGAGGAAGAGGTCGGCGCCCCCATGACCGCCGCACTGCGCGCCACCGAGCGCGGGCGGGCGTACTACGCCCGCTTCGGCGCCTGGCTGCTGGAGAACGGCATCACACAGGACCCGGACTCCTTCGTCGGGCGCCCGCAGCGCAGCATCGCCTTGATCCCGCGCGCCCTCCAGCCCCACGCCGACCGGGTCGACGAGTCGGTGTACACCTTCGTCGGAGCCTGCCGGAGCGAGGATGCGGAGCGGGGAACCTGGCGCCGGCCGGAGGCCGCCAGGGACCGGAAGCTGCTCCTGGTCTCCCTCGGCTCCACCTTCACCAAGCAACCCGCCTTCTACCGGGCCTGCGTCGAGGCCTTCGGCGGCCTGCCCGACTGGTACGTGGTCCTCCAGATCGGCAGGTTCACCGAGGAGTCCGCACTCGGCGAGATCCCGGACAACATCGAGGTGCACCGCTGGGTGCCGCAGCTGGACATCCTGCGCCAGGCCGACGCCTTCATCACCCACGCGGGCGCCGGCGGCAGCAGTGAGGGCCTGGCCACCGCCACGCCCATGGTCGCCGTCCCCCAGGCCGTCGACCAGTTCGGCAACGCCGACGTGCTGGTCTCCCTCGGCGTGGCCCGGCACGTCCCGGCCGAGCGGGCGGACGCGACGACCCTGCGGGAGGCCGTCCTCGCCCTGGTGGCCGACCCCGGGGTCGCCGTTCGCGCCGAGGCCCTCCGCGCCGCGACGGCCGCCGAGGGCGGCACCCGCCGGGCGGCCGACCTCATCGAGGAGGCACTGTCACAGCCGCCCCTTAAGGTGCGCCCATGACGAAGAAGCCCGCCGCGGAGAAGCCCGCCGCGCAGAAGCCTCCCGCCGAGAGGCCGCCCACGAAGAGATACGCGGCGCTGCTGCGCGGCATCAACGTCGGCGGCAGCAAGAAGGTCCCGATGGCGCAGTTGCGTACGCTGCTGGAGGGGCTGGGGCACGGCGACGTCCAGACCTACCTGCAGAGCGGCAACGCCGTCTTCAGCGCCGCCGAGGGCGACCCGGCCGCCCTCGCCCGGGAGCTGGAGGAGGCCATCGAGGCGCACTTCGGCTTCCGCGTGCCCTGCCTGGTCGTCGACGGGGCCTACCTGAGGGCCGTCGCCGAGGCCTGCCCCTTCCCGGCCGCCGAACTGGAGGGCAGGCAGCTGCACGCGGTCTTCTTCTCCGCCCAGCCGGGCCCGGAGCGCTTCGCCGCGCTGGACGGCCCCGCGTTCCTCCCGGAGGAATACCGCGTGGGCGACCGCGTCCTCTACCTCTACGCCCCCGATGGCCTGGGCCGCTCCAAGCTGGGCGAGGCCCTCGCCCGGCCGGCCGTCGTCAAGGGCCTGGACGTCACCACCCGCAATTGGAACACCGTCGTCAAACTGGTCGAGCTGACCCACGCGCCGTAGGCCCCGCCCCTCACCGCGCTCCGTAATAGCCCGGAAGTTCCCGCAGGTACGCCGGGATGTTGGGGCCGGCCAGCAGGCGGGGCATCCAGTCGGGGTCCGCGGCGGTGGTCAGCGGGCTCAGGGTGGTCTGCTCGAAGGGCAGGCCCAGGCGGCACTTCAGCACGCGTGCCACGTCCTCGGGCGTCAGGGCGCCGGCCGGGGCGCCGCCCGGGCAGCGGGACAGTTCGGCCCGGAGGCGCTCCACGGACGCCGGTTTCGGCAGCACCCGCTCCAGCAGGAACCGCGGATCCATGGCGAGGCCGCGCTGGAGCCGGCCGGCCGTCTCGGTGAGCGGCATCGGCGCCAGCCCCGTGCCGGGGCAGTTCACCGCCATGACCTTGGTGCGGCCGGAGCCGAACCGGGCCGCCGGCTCGGTGTCGGCGGCGGGGCGCGCCAGCGCCATGAGCGGCTCGTCCCCGTAGAGCATGTCGCCCCCCACGGACACCAGGCGGACGTTCTCCTCGGTGGCCTCGATCAGACCCCGGTACGCGTCACCGCCGCGGCCGTCCACCACCACCAGGTCGGCCGCGTAGCCCGGCGCGATCCGACCCGCGCGGCGTTCCCAGCCCATCGCCCGGGCCGGGTTCCGCGTCACCGCCTCCACCAGCTCGCGGTCGCTGAACAGCCCCTTCAGCGCGTGCCGGTTGACCAGATCGGCCACCTTCAGTTCGCCCAGGACCGACCTGCTCCCCGACGGCGCCCAGTCGGGGGCCAGGCTGATGCCGACTCCGGCCGCCTTCGCGGCGGCCACGTCCGCGGTCCTCCCGTACAGGATCAGGTTCGACAGCGGCGACCAGACCAGCGAGGCGCCGCGCCGCCCCATGTCCGCGAACTGCTCCGGCGTCAGCCCGACCCCGTGCACGGCGACGAGCCGGGGGCCCACGAGCCCGCTCCGCCGGACGGCCTCGTACTCCTGCGCCATGCGCGGTCCGGTCCCCTCGGCCAGATGCAGCACCAGCACGCCGTCCCGTTCCGCCCGCGACAGTTCCGCCCACTCGGGGGCGTCGCGGCCGAGGTCCACCCGGCTGACGGTCCGGCGCGGGCCGAGCCGGGACGTCTCGACGTTGCGGACCAGGCAGCCGGGGGCGCTGCTCGGCAGCCCGGGGTCGGCGCCCTGGAGGGCCGTCGTGCCGCCGGCCAGCGCCTTGTACTCGCCGTAGCGGCCGGCTTCCGCGGCGAGGTCGTAGAAGGCGGGGTCGGTGAGGACGAACGCGGAGGAGGTGACGCGCCGTTCGTAGTCGGCGTCGTAGTTCCGCCATTCGTACCGGTCCTGGTACGCCTTGCCGACCGGCAGGAGCGGGTAGACGGAGTGCTCGGGGTGGTTGTGCAGGTCGATCAGCCCGGGGTAGAGGACGCCGCCGGTGTCGACGGTCCGGGCGGAGCGTGCGCCCGCCGGGAGCGGGGCGCCCGCCCGGACGACCGCCTCGATGCGGCCGGACCGGATCCAGACGCGGGCGCCCGGCCAGACGTGGCCCGCGTCGTCCATCGTGACCACCGTGCCGGTGAGCAGCAGCCCGGCGCCGGACCCGGCGGGTGGTGCCGTGACCCGGGCGAGGCCGAGGGCGGTGGCGCACACGGCGCCCGCGGCCAGCAGGACGGCAACGGCTCTGCTGCGGGTCATGTCGCCTCCGGGCCCGCGCGGGAGGCCCGCGGAGTGGGGCCCGCGCGAGGACCCGGAGCCTAGCGGCAACGGCGCGGCGGCGGCAGGGCGCGCCAGTGCGGCCGGGTGCGACCGGGTGCGGTGGGCCGGGGCCGGCCGGTGCGGTGGGCCGGGGCCGGCCGCTACGCCGTCAGCGCGTCCAGCAGGGCCAGCTCCCGGGGCGTCAGCGTGATCGACGCCGCCGCGAGGTTCTGCGCCAGGTGCGCGGGCGAACCGGTGCCCGGCGTCGGGCACAGCACCGGGGAGTGGTGCAGCAGCCAGGCCAGCGCGATCTGCCCCGGGCCCGCGCCGTGCGCCGCCGCCACCGCGGCCACGGCTGCCGCGCCCTCCCGGGCCAGCGTGCCGCTGCCCAGCGGGTAGTACGGCAGGAAGGCGATCCCGCGCGCCTCGCACAGCGCCAGCACCTCGGCGGAGGACCGGTCCAGCAGGTTGTACGGGTTCTGCACCGAGGCCACCGGTACCGACTCCAGCGCCCGCAGCAGCTGCGGCGCGCTCACGGTGTCCAGGCCGATGTGCCGGATCTTGCCCTCCTCCCGCAACCGCGCCAGCTCGCCCAGCTGTTCGGCCTCCGGGACCGCCGGGTCGAAGCGGTGCAGCTGGTACAGGCCGATCCGCTCCACCCGCAGCCGCCGCAGGCTCGCCTCGCACATCCGCCGCAGGTCCTCGGGCCGGCCCGCCGCGTGCCACTCGTCGGGACCGGTGCGCACCACCCCGCCCTTGGTCGCGACCACGAGCTGTTCCCCGTACGGGTGGAGGGCCTCGGCGATCAGCTCCTCGGCCAGGTCGGGGCCGTAGTTGTCGGCGGTGTCGATCAGGGTCACGCCCTGCTCGACGGCCGCCCGCAGCAGGGCGACGGCCTCGGCGCGGCCGCCGCGCGGGCCCCAGTAACCGGGGCCGACGAGACCGCCCGTACCGAGTCCGAGGCGGCCCAGCGGCAGGTCCCCGCCGAGCGGGAAGAGGGTGTCCGTCATGGCCCGACGGTACTCCCGCGCCCACGGTGTGCCAGGCTCGGGGGATGCGTTATCTCATCATCGGCGCCGGAGCGATCGGCGCGACCATCGGCGGACGCCTCGCCGCATCGGGCCGGGAGGCCGTCCTCGTCGCCCGTGGCGCCCACGCCGAGGCCCTGCGGGCGGACGGACTGCGGCTGACCACCGCCGAGGGCACCCTCGTCCACCGGCTCCCCGTGGCCGGCGCACCGGCCGAACTGGGCGAACTGCGCCCCGACGACGTCCTGGTGCTCACCGTCAAGACGCAGGACGCCCTCGCCGCGCTCGACGCGTGGGGCGACGCCGAGGTCGCCGGCGGCGGCACGGCGGCCCAGCGGCTGCCGCTGCTGTGCGCGCAGAACGGCGTGGAGAGCGAACGGCTGGCCCTGCGGCGCTTCGCGCGCGTGTACGGGGTCTGCGTGTGGCTGCCCGCGACCTTCCTGGAGCCCGGTGTGGTCTCGGCGCTGTGCGCCCCGCTGACCGGGATCCTGCACCTGGGCAAGGCCGCCGGGGGCAGCGACCGGCGGATCGCGGAGATCGCCGCCGACCTGGAGAAGGCGGGCTTCGCGGCGCCGGTGGTCGAGGACGTGATGCGGTGGAAGTACGCCAAGCTGCTCGGGAACCTGGGCAACGCGATCCAGGCGACGACGGGACCCGAACCGGACCCGGCGAAGGCGGCGCTCCTGCTGCGGGCGATCCGCGAGGGCAAGGCCGCCTTCGAGGCGGCGGGCATCGCCTACGCCTCGGACGCGGAACAGTCGGCGGCCCGCGACGGCAAGGTCGACCAGCCCGCGGGCGTGCGCGGCGGCTCCTCCTGGCAGAGCCTGGCGCGCGGCACGGGGTCGGTCGAGGCGGACTACCTCAACGGGGAGGTGTCCCTGCTGGGCCGGCTGCACGGGGTGGCGACGCCCGTCAACGACGTGCTGCGGCAGGCGGCGAACATCTTCGCCCGGCAGGGCCTGCCGCCGGGCGCCATGTCCATCGAGGACCTGACGGCCCTGGCCGACGAGGCGGCCTCGCGCGGCTAGCGGTCCCGGCCGCCTCAGGGCGCCTCAGGCCGCCTCAGGCCGCCTCAGGCGGTAAGGGCCGTGACGGCCGTGGGGCGGCCAGGGGCCGCCTGGCCGGCCGCGTCGTAGCGGCGCAGCAGCAGGCGGGCGAGTTCCGGGGCGGCGCCGAGGACTTCGGCGACCACGTCCGCGCCGGACGCGGCCGCACCGGCGGCGATGCGGTCCGGGAGCCGGCCGGGGGCTATGACGTAGGGGGCCACCGCCACCCGTTCGGCGCCCTCGGCGCGCAGGGCCCGTACGGCGTCCTCCGTACGGGGCACGGCCGCGGAGGCGAACGCGGGCCGCACGGCGCACCAACCGGTGTGCCGCCACTCCCGCGCGATTTCAGCGATCACCGCGATCGCCTCCGGGTCGGAGGAACCGGCGGACGCGAGCACCACACCGGTGCGCGCGCGGTCCGCCGGGGTGAGGCCGAGACCGGCCTCCGCGAGGCGCCGCTCCAGGGCCGCCACCAGCAGCGGGGAGGGGCCGAGGACGTCGGCCACCCGCACGGACAGCCCGCTCAGACGGCCGGTGGCCTCCGAGAGCACCGCCGGGATGTCCGCCTTCGCGTGGAAGGCCCGCGTCAGCAGCAGCGGCAGGGCCACGGCCTCCCGTACCCCGGACAGGTAGAGGGAGGCGAGGGCCCGCGCGACGGTCGGGCCGTTGAAGTCGAGGAAGGCGGGCTCGATCCGCAGCCCGGGACGCAGCGACCGGGCCCGCCCGACGAGGGCGTGCACGGTCGCCGCGTGCCGTGGGTCGCGGCTGCCGTGGGCGATGACGAGGAGGGCGCGGGACATGAGGGCCGCTCAGTTCTTGACCAGCAGGCCGCGGCTGCGCAGCACCCACCGCTCGACCGGGCTGAAGATCAGCAGGTCGATGGCGATGCCGACGACGAGGATCAGCAGGATCGCGAGGAACACGCCGGGCAGGTCGATGTTGTTGCGGCCGTTCTCCAGCAGCTGGCCGAGGCCGAGGCCCAGGTCGGGGGAGCTGGCGATGATCTCGGCGGCCATCAGGGAGCGCCAGGAGAACGCCCAGCCCTGCTTGAGGCCGGCCAGGTAGCCGGGGAGGGCGGCGGGCATGATCACGTGGCGGGCGCCGCGCAGGCCGGTGGCACCGAGGGTGCGGCCGGCGCGCAGGAACAGCGGCGGGATCTGGTCGATGCCGGAGACGAGGCCGTTGGCGATCGAGGGGACGGCGCCCAGCAGGATCACCGTGTACATCATGGCGTCGTCGAGCCCGAACCAGAGGACCGCCGGGGGGACCCAGGCGACCGAGGGCAGGGACTGCAGGCCCTGGAGGATCGGCCCGATCGCGGCGCGGACGAACTTGACGCGGGCGACGAGCAGGCCGAGCGGGGTGCCGATGGCCAGGGCCAGCAGGAAGCCGAGCAGACCGCGCGACACGCTGGTCCAGATGACGTCGAGGAGGGTGCCCTTGAGCCACATCCCGGACAGGCTGTCCCACACCGCGGACGGCGCGGGCAGCTTGGTCTCGTCGGTGACCTTCAGGGAGACCAGCACCTGCCAGACCACCAGCACGAGGCCGACGGCCAGCAGCGGGGGCAGCGCCTTCTTGGTGAGGACCTCGCGCAGCGGGGTGCGGTGGGTCTGGACCGCGTCGAGGGCGTCGAGGCCCGCCTCCAGGCCGGCCAGGTCCTCGTGCCTGGTTCCGGCCTTCGAGGTGGTGTCAGTGCTGGCCATGGCGGCGGATCTCCCCACGCAGGTGTTCGGTGATCTCAAGGGACAGCTCCGCGACGTCGGCGTCCTCGATGCGGCGCGGCTGCGGGATGTCCACGGTCCACTCCTTGGAGACCCGGCCGGGGCGGGAGGAGAGGAGGACGACGCGCTGGGCGAGGCGGACGGCCTCGCGGACGTTGTGGGTGACGAAGA